>NZ_JAWOVC010000002.1:203080-531557 GCF_033339735.1 Vibrio sp. 2033 | reverse complement strand
GAGGCTTCCTTTTTCAACCTCATCAACTACAGTGAGTTTAAAAGCGAGGGAGTAATCGCGCTGAGTTCTTTTAGTTGTTGATTTCATAACACTCTCCAATTTTGGGGGTGGAAAGTGTCAACCTTATTTAGGACGGCACAGGTAATGTTAAAAAAGCGGGCTTCCCAAAAGGCACGATTAACTTGCTATGTGGCAAAGGCTCAGTCGTTGGCAGTCATTTGGTGCAGCATCAAGACGTTGATCAAATTGTCTTTACGGGTTCTGTACCGACCGGCCAACGCATCCTGCAAGATTCAGCGCAACGCGCCACACCATCTGTGATGGAGCTGGGTGGTAAATCGGCTGCTATCACACTGAAAGATGTGAGTCTCGAAACACTTTTGAAAAGTGTCCAGGTCGGTATTTTCTTTAACGCTGGTCAAGTGTGCTCGGCAATGTCTCGTTTGCTGATTCAAAAAGAGCGTTATGAAGAAGTAAAAGCGGCGGTAGTGGAAATGGCAAAAAGCCTAACTATTGGTCAAGGCGAAAGCCAGCCGGACATCACACCCTTGGTATCGGCTGATCAACAAGCGCGCGTGCTTGAAATGATAGAACAAGCAAAAGCCGACGGCGCGAATATCCTAACGGGTGGCTACGCACCTGATTTATCGGGTTACTTTGTGGCACCAACGGTGATTGAAGCCTCACCAGATATGCGTATTGCTCAAGAAGAAGTGTTTGGTCCTGTACTGGTAATTACGCAGTTTGAAACCGATCAAGAGGCTGTTGAAATCGCGAATGGCACCGATTTTGGCCTGGTCGCTGGTGTCTTTGGTGAAAGCCTAAACCAAACATTGCGTGTGGCACAGCAACTGCGTGGTGGACAAGTGTTCATCAATGAATGGTTTGCTGGTGGCATCGAAACACCATTTGGTGGCGTGGGCTTGTCCGGGTTTGGGCGAGAAAAAGGACAAGAAGCGATTTATAGCTACGTCCAGACACGCAATATTGCCATTCGTTTGCAGCAAGACAGCAACGTATAGCTACCGTGTAACTGTATTTTCATCACCTCGTACCGGCTTGGATTTCAGACCACAAGCTAGGGCGAGGTTGATGGAATCGCTACAAATCTGACAGCGGTTTGTAAACACGGAAATTCTGAACAAGGTAGTTGGAGTAAAAGTGATGAGAAAGTGGCTCTGTATTATTTGCGGCTTAATCTATGATGAAGCACAAGGTTGGCCATCCGATGGCATTGCACCAGGAACAGCATGGGAAGATGTACCGGATGACTGGTTATGTCCTGACTGTTTAGTGGGTAAGGCCGATTTTGAAATGATCGAAATCACCGACGATGTGCCACTAGAAGAGGTTGCAGCGGTGTCTTCGGTGTCGGTAGAAGCATCTGTTCAGCCAAATACGGCTCAGCCTCTTCCATCTGAAGTTACTCAACCTGTATTCTCAAATGACCCTATCGTTATCATCGGTAGTGGCCACAGTGGTTACCAGTTGGCGGCGGCACTTAGAGCGCAATCTGAGACGGTTCCGATCACTGTCTTTACCGCTGATGATGGCGCTTTGTACAGCAAACCAGCATTGTCTAATGCACTGGTCATGAATAAAGACGGCGACGCGCTACAAAGTGAGAGCGCGTTGGAGTGGGAAAGCCGTCTCAATATCCGAGTTTACCCGCATACCCGTGTTGAACAGATCGATCGTGCCAATTCAACGCTACATACCTCCATCGGTAAATACGCCTACAGCCGCTTGGTACTGGCAACAGGTGCATCACCGATTGAAATCCCAATTGAGGGCGATCGCTCTTGGGTTATGAGTGTGAACGACTTAGTTGATTACCGCCGTTTCAGAGCGGAGCTGCAAGACAAAAAGCGCATCGCAATCCTCGGCGATGGCTTAATTGGCTGTGAGTTCGCGAATGACCTGATCGAAAGCGGTTATGAAGTGACAATTATCGGGTTAGGTCAATGGCCAATGGAGCGTTTGATCCCGCAACAGTTGGGTGAATCATTACAAAGCGCACTTGCCGATAGAGGCGTGCAATGGGCTCTACAAGACAGTATCACCAGAATCGAGCCAAGGTCGGAATCTTGTGCGGCTTTACATCTGAACAGTGGCAAGCAGATTGAAGCAGATCTAGTGCTGAGCGCGGTTGGACTCAAGCCAAATGTTTCTCTGGCTGAGCAAGCAGGGCTCGAAGTGGGCCGCGGCATTAAAGTGAATCAATTCGGCCAGACGAGTGATGAGAATATTTACTCGCTAGGTGATTGTGTTGAAACTGAGCAAGGTTGGCAGCCCTATATTGCACCGATTAATCAAATGATCCCTTCTGTAGCGAAAAGCTTGCTAGGCGATGTCGCCCCTATCTCGTTAACATTAACTCCAGTGATTGTAAAAACGCCGATTCTTCCACTCACGATTTTCCCGGTAGCCGCTGAAGAACAGGGACAATGGTACATCGAGAACCAAGCAGATGAATTGACCGCTGCGTTTTATTCACCAGAAGGAGCAATGCTCGGTTTTGCGTTGCTAGGAAGAAAAGTACAGTCATTACGCGGACCTTGGCTAGCTCAATTGTCATTGAAACTGTCAGCAGCGTAGCGGAGAAAAAAGATGATTCATTTACCCAATGATGACGTGACGTGTGGTTGGTACCATGCGTTGCCAAGTATTCCAGAAAAATCGGCGTTAAAAGGTAAACAAAGTGCTGACTATGCCGTGTTAGGTGCCGGTTTCGCAGGCCTAGCTATGGCAAGACGTTTAGCTGAACTTATGCCTAATGCACGAATTATACTGATTGATGCGCAACGTATCGGCCAAGGGGCTTCAGGAAGAAATTCGGGCTTTGTTATCGATTTGCCTCATAAGTTTTCACTTGAGCATCCCGACCCTGAGCACAAGCAAAAGTTATTATCACTCAACCGTTCTGCGATTGCTCAGCTAAACACTTTAGTGTCGAAGCACAGTATTTCTTGTCAGTGGTCAGCAAAGGGCAAATATCAAGGAGCCGTAGGGGCGCGCGGTGAAGCATATCTCGATCACTTTGAGCACCTAATGAAAGACCTTGGCGAACCATACTTCCATGTTAATGGTAGTGAGCTGGCGAAAGTCTTGGGAACAAACTACTACAGCCGCGCAATTTACACGCCAGGTGGTTATTTAATGCAACCAGCTGCTTTGGTGCGTGGGCTAGGGGAAAGCCTTCCAGAGAACGTCGAGGTGTTAGAGAACTCGCCAATCCGCAAGCTCAGTAAAGAAAACGGTTGCTGGGTATTACATGGAGATAGTGGCTCTGTTGAAACTCCTGAACTGTTGCTTGGGACCAGCATTTTTACTCGGGAGTTTGGTTATCTTAAAAACAGACTACTTCCAGTGATGACGTTTGCAAGCTGGACGCGTCCATTGACCGACGCAGAAATGCAACGATACGGAGGTGAGCTGAATTGGGGGTTAACTCCAGCTGATCATGCGGGAACGACGTTACGTATGACCGCCGATCGACGTATTTTGATCCGCAATACTTACAAACACGTGCCGAAATATGGCTCAAGCATGAACGATAAAGTCAGAGAACAAATTCGCGACGATCATCGTCAGGTCTTTCTGGCGCGTTATCCCGAGCTGGCCGACGTACCATTTACTCACACATGGGGTGGGGTGTATGCCATCTCTCGTAACTTTACTAACTTTTTCGGTCAATTAGATGAAGGTGTTTATGCCAGCGCTTGTGACAATGGTGTTGGTGCTGCGTGGGGAACCATTTCTGGAACACTGTTAGCTGACTATGTCGTTGGTGCGACATCTAAATCATTAGATGACATACAGCAAGTGACAGGAATGCCTTGTTTGAATCCGCCAGAGCCTTTTTTAGGTTTGGGAGTAAAAACGCGTATCCAATTAGCAAAATGGCAAAGCCGGAGTGAATTATGAAGCAAGTCAAACTTGTTGATAGTAAAAGTCTAGATTTCAATGTTCGTGGTGATACGCCGGGAATGGCGTATGTTGCCAGGGCGTTAAGCCCAGAAATTTCACCAAACATTGGCGTAGGCTTTGCTAAATGGGAAGGCGCTAAAGTGGCTTGGACAGTGCTTTATGATGAAGTTATTTTCGTGATTGAAGGCTGTTTCGAGCTGACCGCAAATGGTGAAACACATTTTGTGCACCCAGGTCAGATGCTGTGGATACCGGAAGGGACTGAATTGGTTTATGGTGGGCATGCTCTGTTCGGCTATGTGGTTCATCCAGGAAACTGGAAAGAGTTACATGGTATTGAATGACTTTTATCATTTAGTAGTGTCTCGGAAAGGCAAAACAAAAATCCGATTTTTACCCACGAGTTTTCGTAAGAGAACTTAATCTCAATGGAGCAAGGGTTTCTTACTTGCTATGTTTCTTGGTCACGTTTCCAGACGTGTTAGACCTTTCTCAATTGCTATTTTATCTATCAAAAAGGGAAGCCTTGGCTTCCCTAGAATGAGTCTTCTTTTGGCTTGGCTAAATCTTTTATTTTAGCTCAAATTTACCCTGCATGATTGCCCAGTGACCCGGGAACGAACAGAAGAATGAATAGTCACCGCCGGCTTTCATTTTCTCAGTACTGAACGTAATGCTGGTGCTTTCACCGCCACCAATTACTTTTGTGTGAGCGTAGACGCGATCATCATTTGGTTTTACGTAGTTATTTTCTGCTCCAGCTGCCATGCCATCAGTACCGACTGCTTGTAGGTTGGCTGTGTCAGAGATGACCACGTTGTGACCCATCGATTGCGCTGGCATCTTACCTGTGTGATTCAGCGTCAGTTTTACCTCTTTACAAGTGGCTGGTACGCTCAATGTTTTAGTAGAAAACTGCATCATATCGTTAGCATCTAATGACACTTCACACTCGGCACTGGCTTGGGCACCAAAGCTCATTCCTACTAATGCGAAGGTTGTTGCTAATAAACGTAAAGACATATAACACTCTCCATTTTGTATTTTAGGCTGACTTGGATTGATCTTATCCAATAGTTCTCATTATCAGCCAATTTTCACTCCAAAAACGTGCTTCAATCGGTATATTGACGTTTTGTTGCAAGCTTGTACTGGTCAGTTCCGCTATTTGATCACTCAAATGCCTTATTTCATGCGATTGCGTGAGTTAAATCAAAAGTCGTGATTAGCCAGAGTTAAGGTGAAATTAATCTCGCTAAACGGGTGGCAAAATCGTTTGGTTTTAAGGTATTGGAGAGGTTTCGAGAAAGAAGCTCAGCTAGACTGCTGAGCTTCTAGAGAACAGATGACAAGTAAACCTAGCGAGTTTGTTTTAACGTGTGCAGCACATCATGCAGTGAAGGTGCGACGGTATGGCCTAATTGTTTTATTTCGTTGCAAGGCTCAACCAAATCAGGAATTTGATAAGTGATCATGTTCGCTGCTACCGCAGCACGCACGCCATTATTTGAATCTTCAAAGGCGAGACATTTGGTTGGATCTACGCTTAGACGACTTGCTGCAAGCAGGTAGATCTCTGGATCAGGTTTGCCGTGTGACACTTCACAGCCCGTCGTTAAGTTGTCGAAATACTTGCTTAGGCCCGCTAACTCCAACTTCTTCTGTGCCACTTCTTTTGCTGTAGAAGTGGCGACTGCAATTGGCAACCCTTGGCCTTTCAACCACTCAAGCAGCTCAATCACCCCTTCTTTTACCGGTATCGCTTGGTGCTTAACCACAGCGTCGTAACGGTCGCGCCACTCTTGGTGTAAGCGGTCAAGATCATCCCCATAAGCTTTACGAAAAATCACTTCAATGCACGCTGCATTGCGACCAATGATTGAAAGGTAAACATCTTTATAGAAGGGTAGGTTCTGGGCTTCACATGCTTCTTGGAAAATATGCATACAGACGCGCTCGGTATCAAGGAGCAAACCATCCATATCAAAAATAGCAGCTTGGTAGTTCATTACATTAAGACTTTTTGGTTGGGATGGCGCATTTTGACACAAGCAGACCGGTTTTTCTTCTAAAAATTAGAACTTGATTTTGATCCTATGAGTTCACATTGCCTCTGAACACACTATACATAGAGTCTATAAATTAGGTGTTAAATATAATGTTTTTAAAATTAGAAAAATTTCAGTTAAATAGATAAAACTCTATCTTAATATAAGCTAGAGTTTTATTAATATTCTATTGTTATTTTAACTATTGGATGATTTATTAATAGTTAAAATTAATAATAAAATAATACCAAATCACGATTGTTTACGACTGCATGAGTGTACCAGCTCTTGACTTCAGATATTTGTTGCTCTGATAAGCCTCCGAAGTCAACGTTATCTTGGTGAATATCTTGATTTTTTATCATAAAAACAACAGGGAAATCGTCAGGGAATGGGAATTTTATAGGATAATCGGTATTAGTGAATGGAATATCGCAGAAATCGTTTACATCGCAAGGATACCAAGAGTTATTGGATAAGTAATAACCAGTTATCTTACATATAGCTTCAAGCAAGTAAGCATAGGCGTAACCCAAGTGACTGTATTTTATCTCTTCAGACAACATTTGCATAAGAAGCTCTTCAGCTCGGATGCTTTCGCCACTACTTTCCAGCATTTCATTAATCACCTTAAAGGAGTCTTGACACCTTTCCATTATGGCTTTTTCTAGCTCTGGATTACGCTCATTCTTTAGTACGTTAAAAACCTTTTCAGTATCTAATGAATATACTGTCGCCCCATATCCCATATTTTATTCTCCTCACTTTTATACAGTTAAATTCATTTAAGTGTTTTTTATCGAAGGGATTATATTTTGATGTTTTTTGAAGGTAAAGTGTATATATAGAGGTTGTATTTATTATGATGAACTTTGAAAGTTTAGATTCTTAAAATAAATACTATATATTTAATTTTATTAGATCTAGCTCATAAAAATACCTTAACTATTATTGTGTTTATTGTTAAGGGTTATTAAATCTGTGAGGTGGTTCAAGACAATAAAATTTAGAAGAAAATACCGTCAAACTTAGGTAGCTATTCTATCTGAGCACTCAGCCCACTACTTATGGTGGGCTGAGTGCGCGGTTGGGCATCAGGCACATTATTTGGCGATGAATATGCCATATTAGGTGATATTCGTTAGTGTCTATTTTATCCCTAGGCGTTTTGCTAAGCGGTGTAAATTACCGTTATCTAATTCAAGCTGACGTGCAGTTGCTGCCCAGTTACCTTGGTTCTCTTCCAGAGCTCTAACAATCATCGCTTTTTGGAAGGCATCTGTGGCAGGCTTCAATCCGCCTTCTGGTAGCTCAAGCCGAGAGTTTTGTTCCGCTTCTTCAATGTTCTTGATGTTCTGATTCGGCGTTCGGATATCAAAATCTTGCTCAACCAACTCAATGTCCAAGGCGTGACTACGCGCTTTTGCCAAAACACCGGCACGTTTAATGACATGTTCAAGCTCTCGCACGTTGCCTGGCCATGAATAGTCTTTAAGTGCCAGCACCAAAGCAGGAGACAAACGAATGCTGTTTAATCCCAATTTGCTTCTTAAGCGTTCGGCGAAAAAGCCTGCGAGTAATACCACATCGTCTTCACGTTCACGAAGAGGTGGAACATGAAGCGGGAAGACACTTAAACGATGATACAAGTCGGCTCGGAAGCGACCAGCAGTCACTTCTTCATGCAATATGCGGTTAGTGGCGGCGACAATGCGTGTGTTGACTCGAATATGACGGTCATCACCCACACGTTGAATGTCGCCGTATTGTAGAGCTCGAAGTAACTTGGCTTGCAGCTCTAACGACAGTTCGCCGACTTCATCCAAAAACAGTGTGCCGCCGTCGGCTTGTTCGAACTTACCCTTACGATTACTGATTGCGCCTGTGAATGCGCCTTTGATATGGCCGAACAACTCGCTTTCCGCGACTGACTCCGGCAGCGCCGCACAGTTGAGGTAAACCAAAGTATTGCTAGAGCGGCTAGAACGATGGTGAATAGCGCTAGCAACCAACTCTTTACCTACGCCCGTTTCTCCCATCACCAGCACAGACAATTCCGTATCGGCGACTGCATCAATCTGCTCTTGAAGATTCTTCATACCCTGAGAGTTGCCAATGATTTCGTTACTTAAGGTGCGCTTCTCGGCGTAAGAATCACGTGGCAGGCTCGCTTGTGTCTCTAGTTGTTCTAGTAGGAGTGCAGTGTGTAGGCCACCTGCTGCCAACGCGCTGACAAAACGTAACTCTTGGTTGCGTAGCCCATCAAATTGGTTGGGGTCGAAGGCGTCAATCGTAATAGCACCAATCAGTTGATCGTCGATCAGCAAAGGCAAACCAATGCAAGAATGGACATGCAGTTTGTCATCGTGGTTTGGAATCAAGCCATCGTATGGATCAGGTAAGTCGCTGTCGGAGGGAAAGCGCACGATATCGCCTGCTCGGGCAATGGCTTCTAATCTTGGGTGCTGCTCAATGGAGAAACGGCGTCCAAGGACCTCTTTCGCCAATCCATTGATCGCTAAAGGTTTAAAGTGCTGGTCTTCATACAAAAGAAGGGCAGAAGAGTCACACTTCAATACCTCTCGAATCGTGGTTAATAACGTGTCAAAGCGAGCTTGTTGAGTGAGCGCCGAGTTAAGGTCTTGCGTGATGTGTAGCCATTGCGCGATTAAAGAAGTCATAGCCAATACCGATTGTGTCAATATGACTATTGTAGTGTCTAAATGACAATTTTCAACTGTGTCTCAATGACAGTCATTAAAGTTGGGTTTCAATTAAGCTATTGAAATATATAGCAATTAGAAGTTGGCACGCCCAGTGCAATACAAGAAGAAATTATTTTTGTTTATCCCGTCATTCAAGGTAGTAATTATGACAATTCACGTAAAAAACAACATCCACTGGGTAGGTCAACGCGATTGGGAAGTTCAAGACTTCCACGGTACAGAATACAAAATGACAAAAGGTACCAGCTACAACAGTTATCTAATTCGTGAAGAGAAAACCGTATTGATTGATACGGTCGATCATCGATTCAGTCAACAATTCATCCAAAATTTAGAGATGGAAATCGACCTTAAGTCTATCGACTTTATCGTGGTAAACCATGCAGAAGAAGATCACTCAGGTGCATTGTCGGCATTGATGGAGAAAATTCCGAACACACCAATTTACTGTACAGAAGCGGCGATTGATTCGATTGTGGGTCATCACCACCATCCTGAGTGGAACTTCAAAACCGTAAAAACGGGCGACAGTATCGATATTGGTAACGGTAAGCAATTAGTCTTCGTGGAAGCACCGATGCTGCATTGGCCAGACAGCATGATGACTTACCTAACGGGCGATGCAGTGTTATTCAGCAATGACGCATTTGGTCAGCACTATTGCGATGAACGTCTGTTCAATGATGAAGTGGATCAAAATGAGTTGATGGAACAGTGTTTGCGTTACTACTCAAACATCCTAACGCCATTCAGCAGCTTGGTAACCGCAAAAATCAAAGAAGTGCTGAGTTTCAATTTGCCTGTCGACATGATCGCAACGTCACACGGTATTGTATGGCGCGATAATCCGGTTCAAATCATCGAGCAATACTTAGCATGGGCAGACAATTATCAAGAAGATCGCATTACGATTTTCTACGATTCTATGTCAAACAACACCCGAATGATGGCCGATGCAATCGCGCAAGGCATTCACGATGTCGCCCCTGGCGTGGCGGTCAAAGTCTTTAATGTCTCTAAGCATGATAAGAATGAAATTCTCGCCAACGTATTCCGCTCAAAAGGTATCTTGGTTGGTTCGTCTACCATGAATAACGTCATGATGCCGAAGATCGCAGGCATGCTAGAAGAAATTACTGGTCTGCGTTTTAAAGCGAAGAAAGCCGCTGCATTCGGTAGCTACGGGTGGAATGGTGGCGCGGTGGATCGTATCCATGCTCGATTGACCGACGCAGGTTTTGAAACCGCAGTGAGCTTGAAAACCAAATGGCGACCAGATGGAAAAGCGATGCGTGAATGTCGCGAACATGGTCAGAACATCGCGAAGTTGTGGGCGAAGCCTGACCTGACAAGTCCTGTTATTTCTCCGGCGATTGCTGCGTCTGCACCACAAGTTCAATCACAACCCGCTGCACAAGTAGCAACACAAGCTGTGGTAGATGCTGCTCCTAGTAACCCTAGTACCGAGGCGCATCCTGCAGATTGTCAATGCATGGTTTGTACGGTTTGCAATTGGGTATACGACCCAGCTAAAGGCGAGCCTAATCAAGGCGTTGAACCGGGTACGGCATGGTCTGAAGTGCCAGATTATTTCTTGTGCCCAGAATGTCACTTGGGTAAAGACGTCTTTGTCGAATACAACGGGTAAGGGGGCGAATATGCAAGCACCTATTGTGATTATTGGTAGCGGCTTTGCGGCTTACCAATTGGTGAAAACAGTGCGTCGAATGGACGCACATATTCCGCTGCAAGTGTTTACTGCTGATGATGGCGCGGAATACAACAAGCCTGATTTGAGTCATGTATTCAGCAACAAGCAAACCGCCCAAGACTTAGTGGTTAAAAGTGGTGAGGCGTTCGCACAGGAACACAACATCGAACTGTTCGCACATACCATGATTGAGCATGTCGACGTGCAAGCTCAGCAAGTGGTAGTCAATGGCCAAGTCTATCCTTACTCCAAGCTGGTGTTTGCTACAGGCGCGAAAGCCTTTGTGCCGCCAATATCTGGTGATGCAGCACCTGAGGTGATAACGCTGAACTCGCTACAAGAATATCAATTAGCGGAAGAGCAAATCAGTCGTGCGAAACGAATTCTAGTAATGGGTGGTGGTTTGATCGGCGTCGAGATCGCCATGGATCTCGCAACCAGTGGTAAAGCGGTTACGGTGGTTGAGCCAAATCCCCGTTTGCTCGCTAACTTGATTCCTGAATTCGTCGCATTGCCGCTTGAAAACCAACTTAAGCAGCAAGGTATTCAACTTGCCTTGGAGACTGGAGTTGCTGCGATTAATCACTCAAATGATTCGCTGGTGGCAAGCTTGAGCCAAGGTAAAGCAATTGAAGCTGATGTAGTGATTTCAGCGGCGGGTTTACGTGCTAACACTTGGTTAGCGAAGGCTTGTGGGTTGAGTGTCAACAAAGGCATCGAGGTGGATGCTCGATTACAGACATCAGCAGTCAATGTGTTCGCATTAGGCGATTGTGCTGAGATCCAAGGTCGAATGATGCCGTACCTCCAACCGATCGTGCTAAGTGCCAATGCTTTGGGAAAACAACTACTGGGGCAAGAAGCAGAGTTGAAACTACCGCCCATGATGGTAAAGGTCAAAACGCCGAGCTACCCAATTCAATTGGCAGGCGATTTTAGTTCGGTGACGAACTGGAGCGTGCAGATTTCTCAAACAGGCATTGCCGCGAAAGCAGAAGATGAAAATAGCCGACTCATGGGCTTCGTCGTGACGGGAGAACAAGTTACGCAAGCATTTCCATTGCTTCGAGAGTTGTCTCAAGCCGGTCAGGCTTAACCGATTTAAACGAAAAGAATTGTAATTAGAGAGGGTATTATTATGTCGCATCTACGAATTCCTAAAGACTGGACTGTTCAACGTTCAACGCCTTTCTTCACTAAAGACAATGTGCCACCAGCGCTACTGACTCATCACAATACCGCTGAGGGAGTGTTTGGACAGCTTTGCGTCATGGAAGGGCAAGTGACTTACTACGGCTTTGCTGATGAAAATGCCACAGAAGCAGAAGTAGTGGTGGTGATTAATGCAGGCCAGTTTGCTACAAGTCCACCGCAGTACTGGCACCGCATTGAGATGAGCGATGATGCTCAGTTCAACATCAATTTCTGGTCGAACAAGGACAAGAGTGGGCAAGCGATGTTCCATGCTAAGCAGTAGTGAACCTATGTAAGTGCTTTGACTGTTACGCTAATCGTCAAGTAAAGGGGTGTAGAAGGCGCAATAAACGGACTGCAATGCAGGATCATCGAGACCGAGGAAAGAGAAATCACGAGTAATGATTTCAATTCTTTAGTAGCATGTTACGAAACATTTCAGTCAGGTGAACTAAGGGAAGCGTGCAATGGAAAAACAACGAGTAGCATTTATTGGTCTGGGTGTGATGGGATACCCAATGGCTGGTTACCTAAGTAAAGCGGGCTTTGAAACCAAAGTATACAACCGCACAAAAGCGAAAGCCGACAAATGGGCTGAAGAATACCAAGGCGTAGCTTGTGAAACACCACGTGAAGCGGCGGAAGGCTGTGACATCGTTTTTATCTGTGTGGGTAATGATGATGACGTTCGTAGCGTTGTTTACGGTGAAGAGGGCATTCTGGTCGGCTTGAAAGCGGACGCAGTGCTAGTCGATCACACGACCACTTCTGCAGACCTAGCGGTTGAGCTGGCTGAAGCGTGTGTTAAGTACGGTAATCACTTTATTGATGCGCCAGTTTCTGGTGGTCAAGCGGGCGCAGAAAATGGTGTTCTAACCATCATGTGTGGTGGTGAACAAAGCATTTTTGACCGTGTGTCTCCGGCGATGGATGTGTACGCGAAGCAGATGACGCTACTGGGTGAAAACGGTCAGGGTCAACGCTGTAAGATGGTAAACCAAATCTGTATTGGAGGCGTTTTACAAGGTCTGAGTGAAGCTTTGTTGCTAGCACAAAAATCAGGCTTGGACATTGCTCAAGTTGTAGAAACACTTAAGCATGGCGCTGCAGGTTCTTGGCAGATGGAAAACCGCGCAAATACGATGGCTGAAGACAAGTTCGATTTTGGCTTCGCTATTGATTGGATGCGCAAAGACTTAGGTTTCTGTCTGCAAGAAGCTGAGCGAGTGGGTCTAGAACTTCCACTGACTAAGAAAGTGGATGAGCAATACGCAGACCTTCAACGTGATGGTTTAGGTCGCATGGATACATCAGTACTGATCAAAGCGGTAGCTAAAAATCAGTAGTTGATGAATCAGTAATAGATAAACAGTTCTTTGGTATCAAAGAGCTTAAAGAAATCTAAGTTAATCATAATGAATCACCTTGAGCATGTTTTGTGACTTGTGATTAAGGATTAGTGATTTGAAATCAGGAGGTACTGTAGAGTACCTCCTTTTTTTCGTCTTTAAATCACACAGTGTAATGATTGCAGCGTTCGCTTACTTGTTTAAGCCTAGTGCAATTTCAAGACCTTTGCCGTACGCTTCGTCCGCTTGGTATGCGTGTTGAACGTGGCGCTGTTGGATGAACTCTGGCACACCGTCCATTGCGCGAGCTGTGTTGTCGAACAGAGTTTGACGTTGCTCTTCGCTCATCAGACGGAATAGGTCACCCGCTTGGCTGAAGTAGTCTTCGTCTACACGGTGGTCGTAGTGATCAGCGTTGCCGTTGATGCGTAGAGGTGGCTCAGAGTAATCTGGTTGCTCTGCCCATTCTTGTTTGTAGTTTGGCTCGTAGCCTAGTGTTGAACCAAAGTTGCCATCAACGCGCATTGCACCATCGCGGTGGTAGCTGTGAACAGGGCAACGAGGCGCGTTCACTGGGATTTGATGATGGTTCACACCTAGACGGTAACGCTGAGCATCGCCGTAAGCGAACAGACGACCTTGTAGCATCTTATCTGGAGAGAAGCCGATACCAGGTACTACTGCAGCTGGGTTGAACGCTGATTGCTCAACTTCTGCGTAGAAGTTTTCTGGGTTACGGTTCAGTTCAAACTCACCAACTGGGATCAGTGGGTAGTCTTTTTGAGACCATACACGTGTTAGGTCGAATGGGTTGAAGTTGACTTCATCCGCTTCTAGCTCAGGCATGATCTGTACGTACATCTTCCATTTAGGGAAGTCTTGACGCTCAATCGCTTCGTAAAGGTCACGGTGATGGCTTTCGCGGTCTTTACCTACGATCGCTTCTGCTTCTTGGTCAGTTAGGTTTTTGATGCCTTGCTGAGTTTTGAAGTGGAATTTCACCCAGTAACGCTCGTTTTCTGCGTTGATGAAGCTGAATGTGTGGCTACCAAAACCATGCATATGACGGTAAGACGCTGGGATACCACGGTCACTCATTACGATAGTCACTTGGTGGAATGCTTCTGGTAGTGATGTCCAGAAATCCCAGTTGTTGGTAGAGCTACGCATGTTAGTGCGAGGGTCGCGTTTTACTGCGTGGTTTAGGTCTGGGAATTTTAGTGGGTCACGTAGGAAGAATACTGGTGTGTTGTTACCAACCAAGTCCCAGTTACCTTCTTCAGTGTAGAATTTTAGTGCGAAACCACGGATGTCGCGTTCTGCGTCTGCTGCACCGCGCTCACCAGCTACAGTAGTGAAGCGAGCGAATAGTTCTGTTTTTTTGCCGATGTCAGAGAAGATCTTAGCGCGAGTGTATTTTGTGATGTCGTGCGTTACTGTGAACGTACCGTAAGCACCAGAACCTTTTGCGTGCATACGACGCTCAGGGATCACTTCGCGGTCAAAGTGTGCCAATTTTTCAAGGAACCAAACGTCTTGTAATAGTTGAGGGCCACGAGGACCTGCAGTCATAACGTTTTGGTTATGTGCGACAGGGCAACCTGCTGCTGTAGTCAATTTCTTGTTTGTCATTTTTCTTCCCCCTCCAGGGTTCAATACCTTAGAAACTGTAGAGGAGGTTATTACGGAAAAGCTGGGGGAGAAAACTGATATTGCTTATCAATTCAATAGATGGTGACTATGGTCGAAACTATATTAGAATCAGAAATTTACTACATTAGCTTGATTGACATAACAATCGGCGTTCTCGAAAGCGATTTACTGGGGGGGAGCGCTATCCAGTTAGCGTGTCTGCGATGCTAGTAATATCGCCCCTTAAATGAAGTTTTACGTGTCATCAAAGGGGCGAAAGGGGGGAAGTAATTAAGAGTACTTCACTTCAAGTTGTTCAGCTTTTGCAAATGCTGGGTGTGTCGCGAGCTGTTTCCCATAACGTTCAATATTAGGGAAGTGATTAACTAAACCAAACTTTTGAACCAATTCGACAATGAAAGACATCATGATGTCTGCGCCAGTCAGACGCTCTTCTACTAGGTAAGTTTTGCCTTCTAAGGATTGCTCGAAGTAGCCTAGTACATTCATTGCTTCCTTGTCGGCATAGCCTGATAAAAACTGAGTTTCATTTGGCTCTTTGCTTACGAAGATTTTTAGCAGCATAGGTAAAATTGCGGAGCTTTCTGCAAAGTGCATCCATTGCAAATATTCTGTGTGTGCTTTTGTACCGCGCTCAGGAGCAAAGGCTCCGTCACTGTATTTCTCAATCAAATATTCGGTCATTGCACCTGACTCAATGATAATCTCGCCGTTATCTTCAAGAACAGGTGACTTTCCTAATGGGTGAACACTTTTTAGTTCTGGCGGTGCCATGAAGGTCACGGAATCACGGACATAGGGTACAATTTCGTAATTTACATCTAGCTCTTCAAGTAACCAAATGATGCGCTTTGAACGAGACTGATTGAGGTGGTGAAGTTTAATCATTTACATATCCCTTTTTATAATGGGTCGTTAATCTGTACTACAAGTTTGCCGAAATTCTTACCTTCCAACAGACCGATGAATGCTTCTGGCGCATTATGCAGTCCTTGTACTAGATGTTCGCGGTATTGGATCTTTCCTTCTGCCAACCATTGATTAATATCTTGCGCAAATTCACCGTAACGATGTCCGTAATCATCAAAAATGATGAAGCCCTGCACCTTGATTCGTTTGGTCAGGAGCTTACCCATTAGTAATGGAAGATGGTCGGTACCTTCAGGCAGCTCTGTCGCGTTGTACTGAGAAATCAAACCACAAAGTGGGATACGCGCATTTGTATTCAGAAGTGGCAATACAGCCTCGAATACTTTGCCACCTACGTTTTCGAAGTAAACATCGATACCTTTGTCACAGGCATTTTTCAGTTGTTCTGCAAAGTCTTCAGCTTTGTGATCAATACACTCATCGAAACCAAGCACCTCTTTAGCGTAACGGCATTTTTCTTCTCCGCCTGCTATACCAACAACTCGGCAACCTTTGATTTTACCAATTTGACCAACTGTTGCGCCTACAGGCCCCGTAGCAGCTGCTACCACGATGGTTTCCCCTGGTTTTGGCTGACCAATGTCGAGTAAACCCATGTACGCGGTAAATCCTGGCATACCTGCAACGCCTAACGCGTAAGAAGGGTTTTGCGGTTCTTTACCAAGTTTAATGACCATCTCACCAGTTGAGATAGCGTAGTCTTGCCAGCCAACAGTGTAGGCAAGAACCCATTCACCCGCTTCGTAATCTGGGTGGTTTGATGTTTCTACCTGACAAACTGTACCACCGACCATTACGTCATCAATTGCAACAGGGTCAGCGTATGATTCGGCATCACTCATGCGACCACGCATGTATGGATCTAGAGATAAATAAACCGTTCTCAATAGCATTTCACCCTCTTTCGGAGTCGGTTTCGTTACCTCTTCTAAACGAAAGTTTTCTTGTGTCGGTGCACCATGGGGACGTGACGCGAGTACGATTCTGCGATTTGTTGCGTTAGTCATATCTATCTCACTTGTTGATTAGACCGGTCGTCTAGTATTTATTTCAAAATATCCCGCTTATTTAAAGCGGGAAGGTTTACTGTGTTAACACTGACGCTTTTTCTGACAGTGAAACGTGTGTAGGGTGTTCATTCTGCTTCCACGCCGCCTGTTATGGACAAGTGCGCGTATTCTGCAGTAAGTGTTGAGTATAGGTCAGACTTTGCGTCAATGCTGCCTGATCTTGATAAAGTTTGTTCAGCAAGCTAGCGCCATTCCAAAGGTAGTATATCTGCCTTGCTAATAACGCACTGTCACCATTGGGGATTGAGCCATCTTGAATGCCGATGTCTATGCAATCCGCTATCGCTTGAATGGTTTTGTCTGCTCCTTGGCGTAATGCCAAGCGCATTGACTCAGAGAGATCGGAGACTTCTGCACTTAACTTGACCAATAAACATTTGTTCGCATTACACACGTCGTCTTCTACTTTGACCATTTCTTCGAAATAGCTCATTAGGCGTTGGTAGCCACTCAGTTCAGTATTGGTAAAGCGTGCGTTTAAACGCTCAAAATACTTAGTAAAGTAGTCTTGAATCATCGCTTCACCAAATTGTTCTTTGGATTTGAAGTAATGATAAAACGAGCCTTTTGGCACTGCGGCCTTTTTTAATAGCTCTGAAAGACCAACACTCGTGAACCCTCGGTTTACGATCAACTCGTATCCGACGTCGAGAATATGTTGGCGTGTGTCATTCGTCTTTGCGTTCATGAAGTGTACTATAGAATGAATTAGACCAGTCGTCTAGTATTTGTTGTGGGTTATTTAATCAGCTCATACTCAATAACAAAGAGCGTGTCGGTATTTGGGTAGATTTCTCGAATTAACTGCTTGAGTTTTGGTAGTTCGATGGCTTCTTGTTCTGCATGAAACTCATTAATATCTTCAAAGTGAAGTGGTTCTACAGAACGTATCTTGATATCGCAGACTTTACGATCCGTTTCTAAGGTAAAAACTTCGACTTCTGTATTGGGAACGTAATGGCTTTCTGATTCATCTCGAATCGTTATCGTCTTTTTGCCTGACGTGATCAACGGGGTTAAGAGTTCAAAAAAAGTAATCTTGGTTGGATGAGATGGCATGATGTACTCGTTAGTCTGGTTGTTTGGCGTAATTATATACCCAAATACCCCAGAGATTCCTGTCTTACTAGAACGATCGAGCGCGGATGAAACGAATTAACTTGGTACTAAAGTAACCTGAGATAACGCCTATCCAGTTGGTGCTGAGATCATCAAAACTAAATGATCGATTTGGAATAAAAAGTTGGCTTATTTCTTCCATTGAAACGATAGCCAACAGCAGTAGCAAAAGACGAATCCCAAAAATGTCGGTTTTATTCGAGCTCACCAGAGAAGGGAACGTGAAAACCGATAAAAAGCCGATCAATAAACTGAAAGTAAAGTGAAGCGTACTCGATCCGCCTAAGTAGGTTTCCATTTGCAGGTAAGCAGTATGGTGTAGGTCAGAGCTTTTCCACAAAGAGAGTGAAGCGGTTAGCATCAGGACTAAAACAAAACTCGTGCGTGCCAGTATTAAAGCCATAATTAACCTATTGGAAAGAAGCCTAAGTAACGTTTTACAAAGTACAGTGCAGCTAAATTCTGGATAGCCATGCCAATTGCCATTGCCCACGCTGCACCAATCACCCCAAACATTTGGCAAAGCGTAACAAGTAGGCAGATAGACACCGTACCGGAGGAAATTGTAATGTATTTCATGGTTCTCTCATGACCGCTCATTAATAATAAAAACCCTACTGAACCAGTCGCAACATTGACTAACTGCCCCAGAGAAAGGACGACTAATAGTGGCGCCGCGGCGAGAAACTCCTCACCAAAAAACTGCATTACAAACTCGGGGAAGAGGGTGCAAATAATTACGGGTACAATCGCTAAACCAACATTGGCTCGGCACGCCAAGCGGCTCAGGTTCTGCAGTTTGAGCATTTGACGCTCTTTGTAGAGAGAGGCAAACATCGGGGCGACCACAAAGTTAATGGTAATCAGCACGAAGCCAATCAGTAGTGATGTACGTTGGGCTGCGGCTAACAAACCGAGTTCCGCTGTTGAGATAAAAAAGCCCGTAATAACAAGGCTTCCCCATTGAAGAACATTCGTGAAGATACTGCCAACCCAGACTTGCTTGGCAGAAGAGACCATTTTTTTGTTTGGTACGAAAGCCGATGTTTGATATTGATCTGAGCCCAGCCAATTGGCACTAGATATGACCGCGACACCTATGCTCGCTAAAAGCAGTGCGGTCATTAGATTGTTGATATTTTGCTGACCGATATAGTCTAGGGCAAAGACAAAAATGACCATCAACATGCTTACCCCAAGCTGCAACGCAAACAGAGATGATACGACTTTTCTACATGCTTGAAGCACCCGACTGTTGGTTTGCGCAAGCACCAAGAAAGGTATGCAAAGCAAGCATAAAGTAATCGCATACATTGGTGATTGAGTCTGGTTTAGCTGTTCTGGAAACAGATTAAACCCTGCCAACAAAACGCCTATGGCGAGCAAGCAAAATGCCATACTTCGATAAAGTGCGGTTTTATAGTTTTGGCTTTGTTCAAGCTTCTCTTTGTTATTAAAAGCGATCGCATTGTAACGAACTAACGAGACATCAAAACCTAGCTGAGAAACGATAGCGAGTAGCGAGACTAGGTTGAATAAAAAGAAAAATTGACCGGCCGTCGAAGCGTCACTGGTCTTCGATACAATCAGAGTCAGTAAAAAAGCAAATAGCGCACTCAACACACGCGTGATTGCGGTTTTTAATCCAGTAGATAACAAGCTTTTTTTACCGCTGGGCATCAACAGTAATTTTTGTTGAACAGTGTGAAACATAGGGGCATTTAACCGTAAAGTTTATTGAGTGCGAGGCGCTGTTTTTCTTCACTGAAGGCATCGTTTAATTCTGCTGTATATTGGCGAAAATCGATCTCTTCATAATGATTGACACAATGCGCGATCTGCTTGGCCATTTCTTCAGGTGTGAGCGCTAAAAACGGGTAGTTGAGATCTTTGGTTGCGCCGATGGTCCGAATAACCATAGGAAGATGTAACTTGGATGCTTCTAGAATGGTTAACGGCATCCCTTCCCATGCTGCAGTATGTAGATAAAGGTCTGAACCCTTGAGCTTTTCAACTACCTCATCGCGAGGCAGCATGCCCGTTACATCCACATTTTCAGTGCGTAATTTCTGTTCGAGTACGTGGTCACCGCCACCTATCCATGTGATCTCTATCGGGCGGTTAAGCGCATACCGATTAAGGAACTGCAATGTGCTGATAAGAAACTGAGGATCTTTTTGGGGCGCGACACGACCAAGTACAACGAGCTTCAGCGCTTCTTGCTTGTTTCGCTCTATACGATCTTCACTTTGATAAGACACGTAGTTGTTGAGCAGTTCGGCACGTTTCGCACCAATGCTAATGGCTAGGTCACACTCTCGTTGGCTACAGCCTGCAACCACATCAATTTTGCTCAGTTTTACTTTCTCTAGTGCTTTATAGATCTGGCGTGCAAGCTCTGAGATATCTTCACGTTCGAAGGCATAACAGTGCGGTGTGTAAACCAAGCGTGCCTTGCCAAGCTTTAGAAATCGGCCGAGAAATCCTGCTTTACTCGAGTGCAAATGCACGACGTCGGGACCAAGTGATGCAATCATGTGGTTTGCATCGCGAATAAATTGAAGCAAGCCGCCTTCTACCCACTTTGTCTGTACGAAAATGTGGTGGTTGTTCTCATTGGTCAAGTCGTTTTCTCGGGCTCTGGCTAGCAAGAAATGCTGATAAGGCTCGTCTCTGGATGAGTGAACATAACTATAGAGGGCGGTTTGAACGCCACCTCCAAATGCTTCTGTAACATGGAGCACTTTCTTCATGATGATTTTGTCCCTGGTGTTTGCATCCATTTGTGTTTAAAAGCATCACGCTCTTGCTCTGAATAAACGTGGCGATACAAGGGAAGATCGTACATATAGAACAGTTTTGAGAAGTCGTAGTGATTCTTAAAGTGTTGGTGGATATTGGAGTACCACTTGTTTTTCGCTTCGTTGCTGTTTTTCAGTACGAAGTCTTGCAACTCAAGAAACTCACCGATTTCTTTATCAAGAGAACTGAGCTGTTCGCATTTGATTAGCATGACGTTGGCCTGATCGTTCTGGAATGTGAAGAAAGGTTGAGTGTTGTCCAGCTCTTGGCGCATCACATCGATATTGAAATTACGCTTTAACTCGTTGTCGAACCAGTCCGCAAAATAGTTGAGATTGATATAGTTATCAAAGCAATGCTCGAGGTGCTGATACGTGACTTCCATATCTCGGTGAATTGCATCATTCTTTTTGCCTTCGATAAATTGCAAATGGAGGTCTTGAAAGAAACGAGAAAAGACAGTTGCGATTGGATCGCGGACCAGCGTAACGATTTTAATCTGCTCGCGTTTTTGTAAGATACGTTTTCGCTGCTTGAGCACTAAGCGATAGAGTGCGCGGTTTCGGAAGTCGAAGAATTTACTCACGTCTTTTTTATTGTGATACATGTGAAATTCTTCGTGATCATCAAAGGTGTGGATGTGATAGCTCGGGATATTTTTCTCCCCTAGCGTGTGCTCAATTGATGAGGAGCCAACTTTGCCCATTTGGTAAACTAAAACAAAATTATCAGCTTGGAGTTCTCGGTTCTTTTCAAATTGTCGAGAGATTGAATACTTCATCTATCCTATCCTTGATTATTCATATTCGTGGTGATGGTTTACCGGAAAAGTATGAGCAATGGCCCTTGAGTCGTTGCTAATGCTGATCATGACGGGTAATAAGAGTATTAAAATTATGGTGGTGTTTACCGCAACGAAAAACACCATGATGAGGGCGTATATCGCAAGTAATAGGCTTTTTCTGTTTTCATTAAGACTACGGAAGCAAAAGCGAATAAAAAGAAAATAACCACCAAACAGCAGACCGATACCAAGCAATCCGTATTCAATTGCGGTATCTAACACAAAGTTGTGGGTGTAGATCGCCAGCTCATCATAATTAAAGTAACTGATCATAAAGTTGGGTAACATTTTCGCGCCGACACCTAGCACTGGGTGTTGAAGTAAAATATCTAGCCCATTGGCAAGTAAAAGTTTTCTATGAAGATTCGATACCCAGCGGGCTTCACTTTGGTTGGCAAATAAGACGTCTTCTTGGGTTATTTCCAATGTGTCTGCTAGCGTTTCAAACCCAACGTAGAGTGTGGTTGTGACGGCAGTAAACACAATGAAGCTCAAGGCTAATAAAATCGCCCACGTGTACGTTTCGCTGAGCGATTTTCTCATTAAGTTTTTTACGAGCAGTTGGTCAAAGAAGAAAAGCAGACAAAAACCAAGTAGCGCTTTTCTTTCTTGTGACAACACCAGTAATACTAAAGCTACGAGCATCAAAAGGTGAAAAGCGCGAATTTTATCTCGATAAAGGTACAGTAGTGAGCACAGTACACCGAACCCGTATTTACTTACCCCGAGTAACTTAAACCCGCTTTGATAGCCCTGAGCAAAGTGCCATAAGGCAACGAGCGTACAGATGAAAAACAACAGATACGTGAAATAAACCATTACCCGTTCGTCATCAAACACGCCATAGGCGTACATTAGGCTCAGTAGGCACAAAATCGCTAACCATTGCACAGTTTCTATAACTAGCGGCATTAAAGGGACGCGATTTAGCAGACCATTTATGAACACATACCCAGTGAACAATACGAGGAACCCCATACAGGGATGCATGAGTTTTTCAGCTTTTCCTTCCAATACCACTAATGCAGTAAAACCAATGGACAAAAGGCTTGCGATGTCAGATGGGGCTAGCGCTATTCCTCCAGCACGAAACTTCATAGGAATAAAGAACAATGCTAATAGGCATGCTGCAAGCAATGAGGCGCGATGGCTCGATGGCACGGAACTATTTGTTGGCGCAAAGCTGCTGGTAGATTCCATAGTAACCTTCACGAAATTTATCGATGGTGTAGAGAGAGGCCCTATTGACTGAGTATTGACTTGCAGCGTCGTACCGCTCAACACTTTCACACAGTTGGAGCACTTTTTGGCTCAGTTCAGTGGCGTTACCAACTTGAAATAAATATTCGGCACGTCCGGTGACGTCATCCAAACCAGGTACGTCCGACGATAGTACGGGTAAGCCTGCTGCCATTGCCTCAACCGCCGCCAAACCAAAGCCTTCGACGTGCGACGATTGCACGTAAATATCCATGTCGTTCAAAAAGGCTGGAACGTCTGAAACTACGCCATGAAAGTGAACACGTTGCGCGACGTTGATTTTTGTTGCCAATGCTTGCAGTGACGATTTTTTTTCTCCATCTCCCGCAAGGTGGAGTTCGTATCGTCTTGGTAAATGGATAAGTGCTTGGATAAGCGTTTCATGATCTTTATGTTGGTGAAGTCGGCCCACCATGCCAATCTTGATGACTGGTTTGTCGATCAGGTGGCTGGCGCACTTCGGCATCATAGGAAACCTTTTTAAATCAACGCCATTGTGCACCACGTGATATTTATGTTGGTAGCGAGGCATGAACTTCACCAGTTCATCTTGTACTTTTTCACTAATACTGACCGTCAAGTCGTGGCCCCAATACAAGACGTATTCCATGAACTTAAACAGCGGATAGTCACGTCGACGGTTATAAGAACAGTGCTCAGTCTGGATTCGTTTTTTACCTACCGCCAATAGCGCTAGGTAAATGGAAGGGTAGAGGTGCCCGTGAACGACATCCGGCCAACGCAGCAAAGAGAATTTCTCACTCAATGACAAAGTGCGCCAGTTAAAACACTCTATCCCTTGGGCGGATAGCATTGGTAAGTAATCATTTTCATCACACAAGACCAAAATTTTGATTTCGTATTCAGGCTTATGTTCTAAAACAAGGTCGACTAAGAACTTCTGAGCACCGCCGTTCTGAGAAAGATCATTAATAATATGTAGAATCTTGGTTTTCATGATTAATTGGTCAGATATTGCTGTTTAAGGTCGGTGATTTCTGCATTTGAGAAAAAGTGCTTCGTCAATTTAGAATTCAGCATTTCTTCAACGTACTCGGGTGTAGGTTGAAATTGCGTTTTGAATTCTTTCAGTAGTGGCGAGTACCATTTGTTGTCTGATTGATTTTCATAAACAACATCCACGGGGTAACCTAAAAAGTCTTCAACTGCAGAATTAGCCTTCGCTAGCTTGTCACTTCGAATCACCAACAGTGAGAAGTTATTGTTATGGTATGTTTGATAGCCTACTTCGTGATTAAAAGACTCGTTAAACACATCAATCCCTGTTAGTTGTTTGATCTCGTTGTCAAACCACTGCAGCGCATATTGATGATTCATGTGCTTATCAAATGCTTCTTGGAGTAATTGCGGTCGTTCGGTACGTATTGCGCTGTCATCCTTTAGATATTTGTCCGCCATCCAAAAAGGAAGTGCTTGAAAGAACATTGAGACATTTCGTCCGATCGGTTCACGCACCAGCGAGATAATTCGAACTTTTTTCTTGCGCTTTAACATTTGGCTCATCGTTATACGCTTTAGTCGTCGCTTTAACGCATTGATCTGAGGCTTATGCAATTGCGCTCTAACGGGGGATATTTGTTTTTGCGCATCGACGGTCATAAGGTCGTGCAAGTGAATCGAGTCAGGAATGGAATGCTCTAATGCACTCGAACCTACTTTGCCCATTTGATAGATCAATACCGGCTGTTCTTGGCTTTTCAACGTTTGGTACCAAGATAGGTTTACGTTAGTAGGCGTATTTCTGGACATAAAGCGTCTCTCCTTCCTTGGCCTTGGCTTGTGTGATTAAGACGCCAAGAGATGGAACTGAGTGTTGTATTTGTTTAGATAACGCAAGGTTAACCAGTGATGATTTTGTTGATTCTGAGCGAATGACGGTGATCAGACCATTGGCATACTGACCAAGAATAAGTGCGTCACTCACTGACAGTAGGGGTGGTGTATCGATAATGATCCGGTCATACTTATTTTGAAAATGTTCGAGCAACTTTTTAAAGCGATCAGAAGCCAGTAATTCCTGTGGGTTTGGCGGAATTAGGCCGGCCGGTAATACATCTAAGTTGGCTTCTTTTATATGTGTAACACAATCTTTGATTGGCGTATCCATCGTCAGGATATGCGTTAAGCCAGGGCTTGATTCAGCAATACCGAATCGCTTTGCTATGGAAGGTCGACGTAAATCGCAGTCGATGATCAATACCTTTTCCATTTTTGAAAACGACACCGCCATATTGATACTGGTCGATGTTTTTCCTTCTTCTGGAATAGCAGAGGTAAAGGGCAATATCTTTTGCTTCGTGTTGGTTAATCTGAGCAGAAGCGAGGTTCTGACGGAGCGGCAAGCTTCACTAAATAGCTTTTCTTCATCATCTAAATACGCGGTATAACTGACGCCGTTTTTACGCAAATTGCGTTTTTTGACCATAGGAATCACACCTAAACACGTAACACCAAGTTTTTCCTGCACATCGGCTGTGCTTCGGATAACTTCTCGCATCGTTTCTAAGATGATGACTAGAGCGCAAGCAATGGCAAAGCCAAAAAAGGTGGCAATTAGTACCAGTTTGATTCGTTGTGGTGCCACCGGGAATAGAGGAATGATGGCTTTATCAGTAAAGCGAGCAGTGACATTCTTGTAGTCGCTGGTGGCGTTGGTCTCTTTCTCACGATTTAAGAACGCTTCATAGAGTGCCTTATTGGATTCAACCTCGCGTTTTAACTGTTCGTAACGCGCTTTTTGTGACCCTAACGATTGGAAGTCTGACTTTTTGTTATCGAGTTCTGCGCGAAGCATGTCCTCTTGCGCTTTTGCAGCAAGAAGGTCTTGTTGCTTACTGAAGGAAATGTCACGGATGAGTTGCTGGGTTCTAGATTGAATTTCAGCAAGCTGCGCTTTCGCCTGAATCATTCGATCATGTTTAGGTCCGTAGCGCTGTGCCAGTTCAGAGAGATTTTTGGCTGCCTGTGCTTCCGACAATTTTAGATCGCGGATTTGCGCTTGATTAGCGAATTCATCAATTGACAACAAGCTGTCTAAACTTTGCGAAGATTTACGTCGTAACAATTGGATTAACGTCTGCGCTTCAATACGCTTATTAACAGCGATATTCAGCTTGCGAGTGAGTTCTTCTAGCTCATTTGCGTAAATTTCATCAATACCGTTTATATCGATCAACCCTTCTTTTAACAAGAATTCTTGCAGCGCTTGCTCCGAGTTACGTAATCGCTCCTCCAATTTTTGAGAGTTATTTGTCAACCAAGTAGCCGCATTTTGTGTAACGACCAATTTGGCTTCAAAATTTGCGTCAATGTAGGCTTGGCCGACCGCGTTGGCGATTGTCGTCGCAAGCTTAGGATCGGTAGAACGAAAGCGAATTCTGACTAATTGGGTGTTACGTACTGGCTCAATATCGAGTTTACTTCTGAAAGCTTGAAGTGCCTGATAATAGGACTCTGAAAACTGGGCGGTTTCTTTTGGGCTTGGTGCCACATTCAGTAGGTCTTGAACAAAAGGAATCGACTTTATTTGGTCGATTTTTTTATTTAACCCCCCTGAGCTTGTGAATTCAGGTAATTGGGTGAGGTTCAGCTCTCTAATGACCTTATCTGCAATATGATTCGATTTTAAAATGGCGATTTGCGTTTGAAAGTACTCTTTTTTTGTCGTGTCGACGCCATATACTTCCTCGATTGAAAGGGCGCTTTTTTGCTCCTCTTGGATGAGTAGCGTAGCTGTAGCTTGGTATATCGATGCTTTGGAGTAGATATACCAAGTACAAGTTAATGAGAACAGAAGCGTGAATGCTGCGATGCTTAGCCAATTCTTTTTAATCGCTTTGAAGTGATGGCCAAAACGAATCAGTTCTACTTTGTTCATCTGGAGATTATTTGGATGAGTCCCGTTCATTTGATTCCCTGTCACTTAAAAGAAGCTCTGGTCAATAAATACAATGTCACCAGGTTCAACGTTGCGGTGCATACTGACCCCTTCCACCGTTTGACCCGTTTTATGCTTGGTTAGGTTAATGCCTTTGCGTGAGGCTCTGTCGGTCAAGCCGCCTGCTAGAGCGATGGCCTTCTCTATGGTTAATCCTGGACGGTACTCAAATCCACCAGGCTTCCTGACTTCGCCATTAACGTAAAACAGACGAAAATTATTGATGGTGACCATCACTTTTGGATTGATGAGATAATCGCCTTTTAAGCCCGTTTCTATTTCGTACTTGAGTTGTTTTGGTGTTTTTTTGATTGCTTTAATTCGGCCAAGGTAGGGGTAATCAAAGTAGCCATCTGACGTTATTAGAATATTTTTAATCGTAAGATCTTCTTCACCATAGACCTGCACGGAAATGGTATCGCCAGTATCGAGTAAGTAATCTTCCTCGTTTGAGTCAGCGTTGACCAAAGTGCTAAATAGCAACAACGCTACACTCATGAATTTGATGAATGCCTTCATTAATAATCCTTTTTACAGAGAAAACTGTGCGCTTAAAGTCCAAATATTTTGTTCGAAGCTATAATCCGATCGGCTAGAGTTTTTATCTTGGTATTGCCAATCGGCTTGCAGCTGTATCCAACGTTTGATCTGATAATCGATACCAAAAGATAGAGTGTACCGATCGTCGTTTCTGGAGATTCCCGTGTAATCATCTTGTTGATAAACAGCACCTAAGCGAGTTGCAAGGTAACTATTCCAATCGTGCTTCAGGTTCAGTCGGTAACGAGTTTGTAGGTTGTAATCGCCATCTTGATCGGGGTTAACCGCCGCTTGAGTGGTTTTCACGCTGACTAGAGTTTGTTCTTGAGGCAACCATTCAAAGCCGATATCCCAACTAAAGCCTTTAAATGTCTCTCGTTGAGCGCTGTCAAAATCTTTGATTTGATAACCGAGTCGAGCGATGCCTTTGGTTTTTCCCGTGACTTCCCATTCGGCACCGGTGTAATAGAAACTGGTGTTGTTATCTTTCGATGGCTGCGCAGAATTTCGGTGCTGATACTCGGTTACGATTTGGTTTGTTCCGACTAACCAATAGGTTCTTGGCGTCGCTCTTAAATAGAACTCCAAATGTGCATTGGGAGCTCGAAAATCGTTGTATTTAGTTTTAGCGTTTGGGCGCCCAGGCAAGCCGTCACGATAGTTTTGATAGGTTTTATCACTATAGCCTAAACCGAATTCGAGTCTGCCTTTGGCACCGTTAGATCCAAAGACATAATTGGTTTTTACATCGTTACGGTTGAACTCTATTGGTGAGTCGATTGCGCTACCATTACCTTCGGTAATATCTTCTCCTCGAACTTCATGCTGGGCGCGAAAACGGTAATCAACCACTAAACGATGACGATGATTAAATTCGAAAAAGTTGGAAAACTGAAAAGTGTGGTCGTCGAAGTCGTTGCGATCGTCAGATGAAAAGCCAGCTTTTAACTTATATAAAATATCTGCGCGATAGCGATTCCGTTCTATACGTGCTAGTAAGCTTGGTTCTATACCCCAAATATTGACCGATTCTACATTGCCGGATTTTTCCGCTTTATTGATGTTGTCATCTCCCTCGTAGAAAATTTTTACGAGGGGAATCAACTCTATACCAGACTCGGTTTGGTAAGCCATCGGTTCTGCGAGCAAGTCAGTAGAAAACAGACTCAATGCTATTGCCATTGTCAGTTTCTTCATAATCTCAACCTTAGTAAGCGTTAGCACCAGTGAAGCCTTTGAAAACGGTCATAAAGATGATTTTGATGTCCATCCAAACCGACCAATGGTGGATGTAATCCAAATCAAACTCGACTCTCTTTTCCATTTTTTCTAAGGTGTCGGTTTCGCCGCGATAACCATTAATCTGTGCCCAGCCAGTAATGCCTGGTTTTACTTTGTGACGTAGCATGTATCGGTCAACAATCTGGCGATACTCTTCATTGTGCGCCACGGCATGAGGGCGTGGACCAACAATAGACATGGTCCCTTGCAGGACATTGATAAATTGAGGCAGTTCGTCCAAAGAGGTGCGACGTAGAAATCCGCCAAAAGGCGTAATACGAGGATCGTTCTTTGTCGCCTGTTTCACGTTGGAACCTTGATCCATGGTTGTCATTGAACGGAACTTCCAGACTTCAATCTTGCGTCCATCAAGACCGTACCGATGTTGTTTAAAGATGACAGGGCCTTTAGACGTTGCCTTAATGACAATCGCAATGACGAATAGAATAGGGGCGATTAAGACCAAAATAATGCTCGAAAACAAGATGTCTTCAAACCGTTTTACCCAAGAAGAAATTCCAGCAAAAGGTGTATCAAAGACACTTAGTGTTTGAACTTGGCCGATCTGCGCCCAACGAGAATGTAAAAGGTTATAAGTGAAGAAGTCGGGAATCAGATACGTATTTGCGGTGGTATCTGAGAATTGGTTAAGAAGTGACGCAATGCGCTCTTTTGCGTGCATTGGCATCGCGATATAGACGTAATCTACTTCCCCTTTTTTAGCTCGCTCAAGGGCGTGGTCAACAGCTCCTTTAATAGGATAATCAGAATTTGGCAATCTGTCGGAAGATCGTTCGTCGTAAAAGCCATCAAAAAGCACGCCGTGTTCTGTGTGGTTTTGAATTTCGTTAGCTAGGGTAATGCCGTGAGGAGTTTGGCCGATGATGATTGCAGTGCGAGTGTTGAATCCTTTTTTTCTCAAATAGGCTAATCCGGTACGGAATGTTACTCGCCATGCCAAAAGCAGAGCGGGCGTAATCGCAAACCACAGCGCTAAAATTGTGTTATCAAATAAGGTATGGACTTCAGAAAAATACAGCACAACAAAGATAAGTGCAGAAGTCACCGCCCAAGCAACACAGACAATAAACATCTGCTCTTTAAACGAACTGGTTCGCCAAGAGCGATACAGATTGCCGCTTTCTGCCATAAATAGAAAGGAGATGCCTCCAACGAAAGCCAATATGACGTAATCTTTCCCCATCGCAGTATTCATGTCTTTGAACACTAAAAGCAGCATAAAAGAGACGATGACAGCAAGATCTGAGATGCGATATAAAAAAGCGAACTCCATCTCATGAGAGCGGATAAGTCCTTTTTGTTTCATGACTCAGTTTCCCTTCTGACACGCTACCGCCCTTGGGTGTCTTCCCCAATTGCCGTGTCGTGAACGTTATTAGTAGTTGGTGCACAGAGCATTCTGTGGAATGCTGCTGAGTTTTTGTCACGTGTAATTTCGTTGATAAGTGTAAAAATTTGCTTTGTTGAGGTAAGTGGAAATAAGAATGATATTTAGCCCTTTGGCTAAGTTTGGCGGGTTAGGAAAAAGCTGGTACTTACTTATGAGGAATGAGGAAAAGTATTAAAAATGAAGTATCAGTACAAAGACAATGGTTTATGTGAGGGTAGAAGAAACGGGTGATTTGATTCGTTAACGATTAATGATTTAGTATCGAATTGCTGATATTTATTAAGATAAAAAAATCCCTCTCACTTGAGAGGGATTTTTTTGAGTAAGGACGAATGAACTATTCGACTTCTACGCCGTTTTCTTTGTATAGGCGGCGGCATGCGCGACCATCACTGTGGAACAGGTGACAACGATGAGCTGGAATACCGATCTCGATTTTATCGCCAGTGTCGACTGCAAGCGTGTCAGGCTGACGGAAAATAACGTCGGCGTCCGCGCCTTCTAGATTTAGGTATACTTGAGTTTCGTTACCTAGCTTCTCAACAATCATCACTTCACCGTGAATACTTGCATCAGCTTCAGAAGCGGATAATAGGTGCTCAGGGCGAATGCCTAAAGACATTCGGTCGCCGCGGTTAACTGTTGTACCATCCACCGGAATCCAGAAAGATACGCCGTTAGATAGTTGAACTTTGACGCGCTCTGCTTCTACTTCATCAATGAATACGCTCATGAAGTTCATTTTAGGAGAACCGATAAAGCCAGCTACAAAGCGGTTTTGTGGGTAATGGTAAAGCTCAAGCGGCTTACCAACTTGCGATACATAACCGCCGTCTAGTACAACGATTTTATCTGCCATTGTCATCGCTTCTACCTGATCGTGCGTTACGTAGATCATGGTACAACCAAGTTGGCGCTGAAGTTTCGTGATTTGTGCACGCATGTTTACACGCAGTGCCGCATCCAAGTTTGATAGTGGCTCGTCTAGAAGGAATACATTTGGCTGCGATACCAATGTTCGGCCAATCGCCACACGTTGACGCTGTCCACCAGAAAGTGCTTTTGGTTGGCGCTCAAGCAAGTGGCCTAGTTGTAGGATTTCTGCTGCTTGTTCAACACGCTTGTCGATTTCTGCTTTGTCTGCTTTTGCTAGTTTCAAGCCAAATGACATGTTGTCATATAAGTTAAGGTGCGGGTAAAGAGCGTAAGACTGGAATACCATACCAACACCACGTTTGGATGGTTCGACGTCATTCATGCGCTGGTCACCAATATACAAATCACCTGAAGTAATGTCTTCAAGACCGGCAATACAACGTAAAAGGGTAGATTTACCACAACCTGATGGACCTACGAAAACAACAAATTCACCTTCGTTGATTGTTAGGTCTACGTTCTTAGAAATCAGTACGTCGCCATACGCTTTACAAACATTTTTTAACGTGACACTCGCCATGTAGCTCGTCCTCGATCAATTTTTTATTATTCACCGCTCATCATTATATGAATTATCTAGCGAGCAGTAACAGTAGGAATCGGTAAGTTATTGCGGTTGGTAAGAAAAGTAGGGTAGCACTTCAATAAAATGTCCTGAATAGAAGTGCTACCCATCATAGCCAAGTACGAGTTTCTCTCCCCCACATTATTCGTATTGTCTCCCCCGTGAAATAATTACCACAAACAACACTAATAATGACATTCCACTCGTCTGGCAATGCAAAACCAGCAAATCTTTTTCCTAATACGTAGGCACTGCTGGGAAAGGGTTCTTACCATCCACTCTTGGATGACTGCAGTTTCTAAGATTGTGCGTAGTGCGACATCCTCCTAATAGAAATAATTGTAGGGGGAGTAGAAAGGGAGGAGTAAAAAAGGAGGAGGAAGAAAGCAGTTGGTCGGAAATCACATTATTGCACCACCTAAAGTTGAAACCGATCACAGGAACTATCCATTTTGTGATTTGAGTCTCTTACCCTTGGCGATTTAGATCACGAAAATACGTCATAATTGTAAGGGCGTAGGGATTAGGAGGATGAGACATATTGGATTATTTCAGATGATATATGTCGAAATACGGCTGAACCTCAATGGACTAGCCCTACATCAAAAATATAAAAAGGATACGAACATGAAAAAGTTAAGCGCTGTAGCACTAGGTACTCTTGTTGCTTTGGGTTCTTTTGGTGCTAATGCTGCCATCGAAGAAGGACAACTTACTATCTGGATCAACGGTGATAAAGGCTACAACGGCCTTGCTGAAGTTGGTAAGAAATTTGAAGAAGACACAGGCATTAAAGTGACTGTGGCTCACCCAGATGGCCTTCAAGACAAATTCCCTCAAACTGCAGCGACTGGCGACGGTCCTGATATCGTATTCTGGGCTCACGACCGTTTCGGTGGTTACGCAGAAGCTGGCCTGCTAGCAGAAATTAAACCTTCTAAGAATATTCAAGAAGGTATCGTTGATTTCGCTTGGGATGCAGTACGTTACGACGGCAAATTGATCGGCTATCCAGTTGCGGTTGAGTCTCTATCTCTAATCTACAACAAAGACCTAGTTCCAAACCCACCAAAGTCTTGGGAAGAGGTTGCAGCATTAGATGCAAAACTTAAAAAAGACGGCAAGTCTGCAATCATGTGGAACCTAAAAGAACCGTACTTCACTTGGCCATTAATGGCGGCTGATGGCGGCTACGCGTTCAAATACACTTCTGAAGGTTACGATGTTAAAGACGCTGGTATCGCGAAAGAAGGCGTTAAAGACGCAATGAGCTTCGTAAAAGGCTTAGTTGATAAAGGCGTAATCTCTGCGGATATGGATTACTCAGTGTCTGAGTCTGCGTTCAACCAAGGCAAAACAGCGATGACGATCAACGGTCCATGGTCTTGGGGCAACATTGAGAAGTCTGGCGTTAACTACGGCGTGACTACGCTACCTAAGTTCCAAGGTCAATCTTCTAAGCCATTCGTTGGTGTTCTAACGGCTGGTATCAGCACTGCGTCTCCAAACAAAGACCTAGCGGTTGAGTTCATTGAGAACTACCTACTAACAAACGACGGCCTACGCATGGTTAACAACGATAAGCCTCTAGGTGCGGTAGCGCTTAACTCGTTCCAACGTGAACTAGATTCAGATACTCGTATCGCTGCGACTATGGATAACGCGATGAACGGCGAAATCATGCCAAATATCCCTCAAATGAACGCATTCTGGGGTGCGGCTAAGAACGCAATCATCAACGTAGTTGACGGTCGTCAAACTGTCGATGCAGCTCTTGCAGATGCAGAAAAACAAATGACTAAATAATTAAGTAAGACCTTTTTAAGGAGGAGGCAACTCCTCCTTACTTTTCTATATTTATTCTATATTCGCTAGCAGGTTCCCTATGCAGTCAGTTCAAGGTACAAATGCTATGACAGCACCAGAAGCCAGCCTTCCGAGCAGCAAAAAAGTGTTCATGAAATGGTCACTTTTAGGCACAGTCGGCATCATCAATGGCTACGCAACAATCCTTATGTATTCTCGCGGTGAGATTGCGTTTGCACTACTTACGCTCATTCTTACCGCTTTAGCGTTGTTCATCTTTGGTAGCAAAAAGACGTACGCACACCGTTACATCTACCCTGGTATAGCAGGGATGATCCTTTTCATTCTTTTTCCTTTGGCGTACACCATAGGTTTGGCGTTTACCAACTATAGCGCGAAAAACCAACTCTCTTTTGATCGCGCTCAGAACGTACTTTTGGACCGAACTTACCAAAGTGGTGATAGCTACCCGTTCACTTTGTATAAAACGGAGCAAGGCCATCAACTTGTGGTTGAAAAAGATGGTGAGCTACTTGCAAGCCCGACTTTTCAGCTTGATAACCTTTCAGCATCGGAGTTTGATCTTTCACCAATTGAAGAAGTAACGGGTGAAAAAGAATCAATCAAGGCGATTGTTAAGAACCGCAGTGCGTTGAGCAGTGTCGATTTACATTTGCCAAGTGGTGATGATATCCGCATGAGTGGGCTGCGCAAATTTGCTGCAGTTGTGCCTTTGTACACATTACAAGAAGATGGTGAAACGCTTTACAACAACCGGACTGAAGAAACGCTACGTCCAAATATGGAAGTAGGTTACTACCAGCCTGTCGATGAAAACGGTCAATTTGTTGGTAGCACAGTGTCACCAGGTTTCGTGGTGAACATTGGTACCCACAATTTTGAGCGTGTTTGGAAAGATGATGGTATCAAAGAGCCGTTTATCAGTATCTTTATCTGGACCATTGTTTTCTCTGCGCTAACCGTATTGTTTACGCTTGTTATTGGTCTTGTCCTTGCCAGTGTGGTTCAGTGGGAAGCACTTAAAGGTCGCTCAGTTTACCGTTTGTTGCTAATCCTGCCTTATGCAGTTCCGGCGTTTATTTCTATCTTGATCTTTAAAGGTTTGTTTAACCAAAGCTTTGGTGAGATCAACATGTTGTTGGAAGGCTTGTTCGGCATTAGCCCGGCTTGGTTCTCTGATCCGTTCATGGCGAAAACCATGATCTTAATTGTGAACACTTGGCTTGGTTTCCCTTACATGATGATTTTGTGTATGGGCTTACTAAAAGCGATTCCAGACGATTTATATGAAGCATCAGCAATTGATGGTGCGAACTTTGTCACGAACTTTACACGTATCACACTACCAATGATGTTGAAGCCATTAACACCATTGTTGATCGCGAGTTTTGCATTTAACTTCAACAACTTCGTACTTATCCAGTTGTTGACTGGCGGTGGTCCAAACATGATTGGTACATCAGAGCCTGCGGGTTACACCGACCTGCTAGTAAGTTACACCTACCGAATCGCATTCGAAGGTGCTGGCGGTCAAGACTTCGGTCTAGCAAGTGCGGTAGCAACGCTTATCTTCCTATTGGTTGGCGCATTGGCACTTATCAACCTACGCGTAACTAAAGTAGCTCAGGACTAAGGAGAAATTACAATGGCAATGGTACAAGGTAAGTCATTAAAGTATCGTGTTTGGGCTACTCATATTGCAATGTGGGCATTCTTGGCACTGATTATTTTCCCTTTACTGATGATCATCGCGATTTCATTCCGTGAAGGTAACTTTGCAACGGGTAGCCTGATCCCAGACAACCCAACACTTGATCACTGGAAATTGGCATTAGGTTTCTCGGTGACTAATCCAGACGGTACAGTTACACCGCCACCATTCCCAGTAATGACATGGTTGTGGAACTCGGTAAAAGTGGGTGGTATTTCTGCAATCCTAATCGTGGCGCTATCAACCACATCGGCTTACGCGTTTGCTCGTATGAAGTTCAAAGGTAAGAACACCATTCTTAAAGCGATGATGATCTTCCAGATGTTCCCTGCGGTGTTGGCACTGGTTGCTCTGTACGCGTTGTTCGACAAACTGGGTCAGTACATTCCTTTCCTTGGTCTGAACACGCATGGCGGTCTGATCTTCGCTTACTTAGGTGGTATCGCACTGCACGTTTGGACCATTAAAGGCTACTTCGAAAGTATTGACTCGTCTCTAGAAGAAGCGGCGGCTCTTGATGGTGCTACACCATGGCAAGCATTCCGTTTGGTATTGCTGCCACTGTCTGTGCCAATCCTAGCGGTAGTCTTCATATTGTCGTTCATCATGGTAATTGGTGAAGTTCCTGTAGCGTCACTACTGCTTTCTGATGTAGACTCGTACACACTTGCAGTGGGTATGCAGCAATACCTATATCCACAAAACTACTTGTGGGGTGACTTTGCCGCAGCTGCTGTACTTTCAGCAGTGCCAATCACTGCCGTATTCTTACTTGCGCAGCGCTGGTTGGTTGGTGGTCTAACCGCTGGTGGTGTGAAAGGATAATCTCTTGTGGTCTGAGATTGATAAGAATAACTAGAAAAGGGCGACCACATGGTCGCCCTTATACTTAGCACGGATATTACAATTTTGGTTTGGCCGCCGATCAGTAATATCTTGGCTTTTATTGGCGTTACGCATAGCTGGCTGTTAGCTTAGTTCCTTACGATTCAATCACTAACAGTTTTTGTAACCATAACCTGAGTTTAGACTCAGGTTTTTTTATGCCTGTTAAAGGCAATTGTGCAATAAGTAGATAGAGATTAGCGGCTTTGCAATGGATTACACAGGGCTTGAATAATGCCCTGCGTAGCACTTCACATAAATAACTAGAGCTTAGTAAAAAGCTAAATTGAGGTAGGGAAGGAAGAGATTAAAACTCTCGGCTGGAAGGTGCGCATCCAACGTATTGAAGCAGCGTGTACAAACTTTCTTGCTGCAGTGCGACGCGACGAAATAGATTAGCAAAGGTAACGTCACCGCCAAAGCAAGTTTGAATGTAATGATTAATTTCTGTTTCGTTATACCCCTCGACGTACATGGTTCTCACCCACTGGTACTCGACCGCTTTTAAATTGGTCAACGTCTCTTCACTTAAGGTCGTTTCTTTTAGTCTCAAGATCCAAACTCTATCCAACTCTAAAATAATGGATGGATTTAAGCAAAGCTAGGTGAAGGATTTATGACAGAGAAGGGCGAGCGTGAAACAAATGGCAAAACCATGATGTTGCTCCACACTCTGGGTCTGGGTAACGTTGAGGTACTTAATAGTGTTCTTAACGGATGCCAGTTACTTGAGATATTTAACGTGTGCTTCCATTTCTTCCCCAATCTCTTTACGCATGTTCATAAGACGGATCGCGGATTGCTCTAAGGCTTTGTCTTCATCTGACTCTGGAATCCATTTCGGTACATCGGTTGGTTTTCCGTTTTCATCTACAGCAACCATGATAACGATACAGTGAGTGGTGAGTCTGTTTTTCATTTGCTTTGGATCACTGGCTTGCACGTCAATCGCAATGTGCATTGAGCTTCGTCCGGTATAAATGACTTTCGCGCTAACTTCGACTAAGTTGCCGACATGAATCGGCGCAACAAACCGAATGCCGCCAGCATATGCGGTAATGCAATATTTACCACTCCACGCTGCAGAGCAGGCGTACGCTGCCAAGTCGATCCATTTCATTACGGCGCCGCCGTGCACTTTTCCGCCAAAATTTACGTCGCTGGGTTCTGCTAAAAAGCGAAGGGTAATGTCTCTTTGACCACTGCTCATCTGTCTTTCCTTGATGGGTTATTGTTTTCCCAATTTAGCAGCAAGATGAATTTTCGGGAATAGCGAATGAAACAAAATTTTAACTTTTATTCGAACGCTGGAAGTGACAAGCCACAGCGTAGTTCTGTGGCTTGGGGTGTAGATGTTAATTGGCGGTAGAGGCAATCTCAGAATTGGATAATGGTTTTCTCTGTCTTACTTTTACTTGCGACAGGATAACGCCAGAGATGACTAACAACCCACCAATAATGTGGTAAGCGTAAATTTTCTCACCAATTAGTGTTGAAGCAAGTATGACGGAAACCACAGGCATTAGGTTCATGAACATAGCACTTGAATCAGCACCAATTGAATCAATCGCTTTGACCCACATCAGCGGCGCGAAAATGGAAGCAGCAATACCAGCATAAGCGATTAATGGTAGCGCATCTTGGCTTGGTAACAGTTGCTCACTAGAGAGCCAAAGTGGTGTGAGCATCAAAACAGAAAAGAAGCCCTGCATGTAAACCAGAGTTAAACTACTGAATGGCATTTTCCAGCGTTTTAGCAGAACACAATAAGCCGCGTATACCATGGCAGCAACGAGCATTAAGCTGTCACCTTGCGTTAAGTCTTGATGTAAAAAGTAAGTGATATCACCGTGACCAAGCATAAATGCCAAGCCGCCGAGCGAAATGACACCACCGACGATACTTAACATTGATATAGATTTACCGAGTAATGGGACACTTAAAAACACACTGAGCAAAGGAACTAAAGAGGTGATCAGAGCCATATTAGAGGCCGTTGTTGTTAAACCGGCATAGTATCCAAGTGACTGGTTGAGAACCATACCAAGTAACGCAAGAAACGCCAACTTAGCTAAGTAAGGTCGAATAATGTGTCGTTGTTTGATGATTGCAGGCAGGCAAAATGGCGTTAGGAGTACCATTGCGACAAACCAACGGTAGAAACTCATCGCACTTGGTTCAATGGCGCTCGCAGCCATCTTGTTCACAATTGAGTTACCACCCCAAATCATAACGGTGAAAAACGGAAGTAAATAAATCATGAGAACCCTATAGCACAATTATTGATGGCGCTAGTCTGGCAGGTCTTTATAATAAAAAGTATCTCTTAAAAGACATCGTAAGCGATAGGAAGACAATTTTGAAAAAGAGCGCCAGAAATCTTCACCCCTCCTTATCAATCGATCGTGCGCCATCAGATGTATTTATGAATTTCGAAGCGTTTCTCTCTAATACAGAAACACGAATTCATAGCCACCCTTGGGGGCAAGTGCAACTGATCAGCGGTGGGATTCTGGAGATGGATGCAGAAGACACAAGATTTCTAGCACCTCCACATCTTGCTATTTGGGTTCCCGCCGGAATTCGTCACACTAGCTACAACCGTAAGCCAATCGAATATTGTTCTTTGAACATTGCCCCTGAATTGACAGCGCATTTTCCTACCAAAACGAGCTTGATCAAAGTGACTCCAATCGTGTCATCTATTATTGAGGACTTTCGTCAGCGAGACATTAACGTGGCGCAAACTGATGAAGACAAGCGCTTGGTACAAGTGTTATTGGACCAGCTTGCAAAGCAAGAAGTCGAACATCACTTTTTACCGACTACCGACAATAAGTATCTTGAACCGATTTTAAAAGCAGTAGAAGAATCGCCGACGGATGAGATCAGTTTGGCGGAGTGGGCGGCAAAAGTGCATACCACAGAACGCACGTTAGCGAGACATTGCCAGAGTGAATTAGGAATGAGCTTTACTGAGTGGCGCTTACGTGTACGTTATTTGCATTCTATGGAGTTGCTGCGTAAAGGGCAGACCGTAAAAGAAGTCGCTCTGACGTTAGGTTATAACCAAGCTAGCCCTTTTATCGCGATGTTCAAGAAATACTCCGGCATGACACCGGAGCAATACAAGAATCGATTGTTATAGCTGAGCGATTATGTAATTCAAACCACCCACCACGGCTGCAACCTGTGCATCGTTACATTCTTCGTCGGTCACCGTTGGGCTGTCTGGGTACACTTCCGTTGTCGTGCCGTAAACGCAATTTGTTACGCCGCCACACAGGCCCAGTTTTACCATTGGGTAGTTGATAACGCCAAACTGTACGACGGGTGAACCAATGATTTCGCCGTTTTCATCTGCTGGTGCAATGTGAGTCACTTTTGCAACTGACTCAATGACCGCTTTTTGGAAGTCAGGCTGAGGGTTTTCACTATCTCCCACCGTGTAAAAGCCATCTGGGGTCATACCTTCAATGTACTCAATACCATCACGAGCAGCTAAGGCTGGACGGAACTCAGTTTCGTCAGAATCTGTCGTTTCATGTAGATCAATGTGCATTAACACATCGCCTAAAGTTGCAACGAGCTTCATGAGGTTAGCGGACTCTTCGGCAGGGCTATCCTTATAGAAAGAGCGGTTTGGATCAATCGCGTTTGGATTCCAGCGGTTGATCACCTCGTAACCCCAAGGGCTTACGCAGGGTGCAACGACAATATTGAAATGCTCTGCATAGCGCTCTGCTTCTGTTTCTACAAACTTTAATGCGCCATGTACACCGCTGGTTTCGTAACCGTGCACGCCGCCTGTGACCAACACAGCAGGTTTAGTTGAATCCCAATTGCGTGTTTTGATACAAAACAGAGGGAAGCGTGCCTCGTTGTATGAGAGCGCACCATATTGTTCAACATCAAAACGCTCGCGTAGGGCATCGATTTTACTGACGACTTCATCTTGGTAGCTACGTTTTACTTCTTGCGTTGCTAACCAAGCTTTACGTTCTTCTTCGTTCCAAGGTTGGCCAGGAGTACCGATCGGGTAAATGTATCCACTTTTCATCTATACTTTTTCTTTTGACTGCTGAAAGGTATCACAAGACTAGACCTGTCTTATCTTTACGGCAATATAAAACACCATTTGGGGTGGTATTCTTTGCAAAATCATCACTTTGATGAGTGATTCATTGGTGTTACATTTTGTTACTTACTCAATTTCATATAAGAGACAAAAAATGGCTGGAGCAAGTTTACTCACACTGTTGGACGATATTGCCACGGTGCTTGATGATGTCGCCTTAATGTCAAAAATGGCGGCAAAGAAAACCGCAGGTGTATTGGGAGATGATCTAGCGTTAAACGCTCAACAAGTGTCTGGTGTTGCATCTGAGCGAGAGATTCCAGTGGTTTGGGCGGTTGCAAAAGGCTCATTCAAAAATAAATTGATTTTAGTTCCTTCAGCTTTACTTATTAGCGCGATTATTCCATGGCTTATTATGCCATTATTGCTAATTGGCGGCTTATTTCTCTGCTTTGAAGGGGCAGAGAAAGTACTTGAGAAAGTGTTTCCTCACTCGCATCCGCACGAAGAAAAAGAGGAGCTAGTTAATACTGGCGAGTCGATAGAAGAGTATGAAAAGCGTAAAGTTTCTGGTGCGATTCGAACAGACTTTATCCTTTCAGCAGAGATCATCGTGATTGCGTTAGGTACCGTGACAGGAGCCAGTCTTGTTACGCAAATTTTAGTTGTCAGTTTAATTGCAGTGATTATGACGGTTGGAGTTTATGGACTAGTCGCTGGGATTGTGAAGCTAGATGATTTAGGCCTTTACCTTGAAAGTCGCTCAAACGGTAAAGGTTGGGTAGCGAAAGTCGGAGGGGCCTTGGTCGCTTTTGCACCAAAGTTGATGAAGTTGTTAACCATTGTAGGAACTGCTGCGATGTTTTTGGTGGGTGGAGGAATTGTGGTGCACAACGTGCCAGCCATTCATCACTTTGTAGAGCCGATTATTATGAACTTTAGTGGTCATTCGGTTGCTACAGCCATTTTGCCTATTTTACTGAACGGTATTATCGGCTTTGTGGCGGGGTTGGTTGTGGTTGCGGTATGGACGATGGTTGAAAAGCTTCGTGGTCAATAATCACATCTAAAACATGAGACGATAATAACAAGGGTCATGACTTCTTTTTACAAAAAGCATGACCCTGTTTTATGGGTGAAACGTCAGTAAAGTACTTACTTCACTTTCCACTCGATCTGTTCATTTGCTCGAATAGGCACAACGATATCATTGCCAAATGGCATCGTTTCTGGCACATCCCAAGCGGATTTTTCTAACGTTACTGTATCTGTGTTACGTGCAATGCCGTAAAAATCAGGACCGTTGAAGCTTGCGAAAGCTTCCAAGTTTTCCAACTTGCCTTCTTTTTCGAAGACTTCTGCATAAAGCTCTAGCGCAGCGTGTGCAGTGTAAGAACCAGCACAACCGCAAGCCGATTCTTTTGCCCCTTTCGCATGTGGCGCTGAGTCTGTACCTAGGAAAAACTTCTTGCTACCACTAGTTGCTGCTTCGATCAGCGCTTGCTGGTGGGTTCCGCGCTTAAGAATTGGCAAACAGTAGAAATGAGGTTTAATACCACCCACAAGCATGTGGTTACGGTTGAAAAGAAGGTGGTGGGCAGTGATGGTAGCCGCTACGTTGTCTGAGGCATTGTTAACGAAGTTTGCTGCGTCGGCGGTGGTGATATGTTCTAGTACGATTTTAAGATTAGGGAAATCATTGACGATAGGAGCGAGGACGGTATCAAGGAATTCTTTTTCTCGGTCGAATATATCAACATCGTGATGTGTTACCTCCCCATGAACCAAAAGTAACATTCCTACTTCTTCCATTGCTTCTAAAACGTGATAAATGTTTTTCGCATTGGTCACACCGGAATCTGAGTTTGTTGTGGCGCCAGCAGGATAGAGCTTGGCAGCAACAATGTGTCCGGTTGCTTTAGCCTTACGTATTTCGTCTGGTGTCGTGTTATCTGTAAGGTAAAGCGCCATTAAAGGCTCAAACTGTTCGCCATGTTGCTCTTTGAGAATTCGGTCACGGTAGGCTAGGGCGAGCTCAGTTGTAGTAACAGGTGGGACGGTATTTGGCATAATCAGCGCACGGCCATTGTAGCGGCTGATGTCGCGAACGGTGTCTTTAAGAACTTCCCCATCGCGTAAGTGAACGTGCCAGTCGTCAGGACGAGTGATAGTCAGTGTTGTCATTAATTGCTCCCACCATTGAAAAGTTGTCTGATTGGAGCCTAAGCGCCGTATTTGCTTTTGAGCAAACGCTTGCGCTTAGGCGACAGGATGATAGAGGAATTGCCCTCATATTTCATCCCATTTTTCAATTTTATAAAGAGTGAGAGTGTAAGTGGTTACTTCATTGTTAACCAAAGCGCGTGGATCGTACCTGGTAGAAAGAAGAAACACGTCAATATTAGATTAATCAAAAAGTCTTTATTTAGACCTTTCTCCATGAACACCGCGACAGGCGGAAGAAAGATACATAACAAAATCAGAACCAGTTTTCTTGTATCCATAATTAAGCTCCAAATCGATAAATGGGAGTAGTGATAACTTGGGTGAATTATGTGTGTCGTATCACACTTTATCAAACGGTATTTGGTCAGAACGGTGTTAAAAAACGCGAATATTGAGTGTAGTAAATACTTGTCACTAAAACCAAATTTATAAGAATATGGTTTCGAGAAAGTTGAAATGGATGAAGAGGCAGCAGACTCTGCAACTTAATGTGATTTGAGTATACAATACCGCAACAAATAAAAAACACCCGTAGGAAGAAGGCTATGTCGCAACCCGTTTTATCCCAAATTAATGTTTTTCCGGTTAAGTCAGTTGGCGGATTATCGCTGTCGTCCGTATGGGTTGAGAAGCAAGGATTGAGCTTCGATCGTCGCTTTATGATTGCGAAAGCTGATGGCTCGATGATCACTGCGCGAAAGTATCCGCAAATGGTAACCATTAAGTCTGCCTTATTGTCCGATGGAGTGGTGTTTAGTAGTTTGGGTATGGAGCCACTTAAAATCCGTTACCAAGATTTCAAAATGCAGGAGACACCTGCAACGGTTTGGAAAGATACGTTTACTGCCTATACCACGACAGATGATGCAGATGACTGGTTTAGTCGAGTGCTGGGGCAGCGCGTTGAGTTGTTGTTTAGTGGTGAGCAATCGAATCGTGTCCGTGAAAAGCTAGGTCAAAACGTCAGTTTTGCTGATGGTTATCCGGTTTTAGTGATCAGCCAAGCTTCACTTGATGAGCTGAACCGAAGAAGTTCAGAGCTACACTCAATGGATCAGTTTCGTACTAACTTAGTTGTCTCTGATACTAAACCATTTGAAGAAGATTCATGGAAGCGCATACGAATCGGTGAGGTAGAGTTTGAGTCTCTCAAACCTTGCGAGCGCTGTATCCTGACTACGGTGAATACCCAAAGAGGCACATTCCGTGAGAGCAAAGAGCCGCTCAAAACCTTGCAACAGTTCCGTGCAAACGATGTCGGTGGTGTGTTCTTTGGCCAGAATCTTGTCGCGCGAAATGAAGGCATTATTCGTCAAGGCGATAAAGTTGAAGTATTGGAGTACAAAGAGCCGGAGTTTTACGTAGATAACTCGCCAGTGCGCATGAAGCTTACATGTGTTGAGCGTGAAGAAATTGCCCAAGACTTTGTGACCTTATGGTTAGAGCCAAACAAAGGTTCGTTGCCTAATTACTTGCCAGGACAACACCTGCCAATAGAGGTGAATATTGATGGTAAGAAAGTGGGTCGACGCTATACCTTATCATCCAGTCCTTCTCGCCCGGGTCGTTATGCTATTTCTGTAAAGCGTATCGCGGGTGGAAGAGTCTCTAACTCACTCTTGGACAACTTACAAGTCGGTGATGTTTTAGAGGCAGAACAACCTGACGGTCAGTTCCACCTTAAAACGCATGAAGCGCAGCCTCTGCTGTTACTCTCTGCGGGTAGCGGAGTAACACCAATGTTATCAATGGTGCGTTACTTAGCGGATCACAATCAGTTGGATAATGTGGTTTTCTACCATCAATGTCGCACCGAGAATGATATTCCTTGTCGCTCAGAGTTGGAGCAGTTAAAGCGTGAGCACCCAGGGCTAGAAGTAAAAGTCTGTTTAACGCAACCTGCTGTTGATTGGTTTGGTTTGAAAGGGCGTTTAAGTTTGTCACACATTAAGCAAATCAAAGATGTTGAACAGCGGCAGGTGTTTGTGTGTGGTCCTGATGGTTTTATGGAGAAAGCGAAAAATCTCCTGCTAAGAAAAGGGCTGCCAGAGGAAAACTACCATCAAGAAGCGTTTGGAGTTTCTTCTCTTACGTCAAAGCCAGAGAAAAGTCTCGCTATTGACTTTAATGGAACTAAAGTCGTAGGCAACAACCAAAAAACGTTGTTAGATCAGCTCGAAGATGCTGGGAAGGTCATCAGCAATAGCTGTCGTGCTGGCTTATGCGGCGCGTGTAAAGTTCAGCTTACGTCGGGGCAAGTTCATCATCCGGACGTGCCCGCGTTGACTGATGAGGAACGTGCAATGGGAACCGTATTGGCGTGTTGTGCTGTGCCAGAGACGGACATAACAGTAACCAACTAGGCGAGAGCACCTTTGTCCTTCGACAAAAACTGTTCCTAGACAAAAAAACGCTGCTATTTTTAGCAGCGTTTTGAGTTTTAAAGAGAGCTGAAAATATCGCTTAGTCGTAAATCGTCGGGATTGGCTGGCGTTTGTGCTGCGTTGCTTTGTAAATCGCTACCAGACGGTCACTCACTTGCTGTGGAACAGGTTTGCCCTCTAAGAAGTCGTCGATTTGCTCGTAAGTTAGGCTTAGGGCATCTTCATCTGCTTTTTGTGGAGCAAGCTCTTCTAAGTCTGCTGTTGGCACTTTCTTCACTAGTTGCTCAGGTGCACCCAATGTAGCAGCTACTTCACGAACTTGGCGCTTACTTAATCCGAACAATGGTGCCATGTCACAAGCGCCATCACCAAATTTAGTGTAGAAACCAGTGATGTTTTCTGCTGAGTGATCAGTACCAAGAACAAGGCCGCCTACGTAGCCCGCGATCTCGTATTGAGCAACCATGCGAGCACGCGCTTTTACATTGCCTTTTACGAAGTCGACTTTTGCTGCATCAGTTGGTAGAAGATCTGTGCCTTCTAATGCAACGTGAGAAGCCGAATGAAGCCCGTCAACACCTGCTTTGATGTTCACCGATACAGAATGGGTTGGCTGGATAAAAGACAGAGCGAGCTGAGCCTCATCTTCATCTTTTTGCTCCCCATAAGGCAGGCGAACTGCGATAAATTGGTAGCTATTGTTGCCCGCTTCTTCGTTTAGTTGGTCTACAGCCAACTGAGCTAAACGACCACATGTCGTTGAGTCAACGCCACCGCTGATGCCAAGAACAAGAGACTTACAGCCCGCTTCTTGCAATTTACGCTTAATAAAAGCGACACGGCGTTCAATTTCAAAATGCGGATCAATTGAAGGGAGTACGCGCATTTCGTCACGGATGGATTGTTCCATTTAGGGTTCCTTTTCCTGCAAATATTTCAGACTCTAAAGCACATTTGCTCAAATGGTGATAAACCATACAGTTGAGGCTCATTAAATGCGACTTTAGGGTCAAAAGCTGTAAAGATTAGTAGTATCATACCGAAATCATCAGATTAGAAAACTCTCTTCAACCAGGTAATCACCGGATATGAAAAAAATCGCCATTTTTGGTAGTGCATTTAACCCACCTAGTTTAGGGCATAAAAGTGTTATTGAGTCTTTGAGCCACTTTGATCTTGTGCTACTTGAGCCAAGCATTGCACACGCTTGGGGCAAGAACATGCTTGATTACCCAACTCGGTGCAAAATGGTTGACGCGTTCATCAAGGATATGGGGCTTTCTAATGTTCAGCGTTCTGATGCAGAGCAAGCTTTATACCAACCTGGACAAAGTGTGACGACCTATGCGTTGTTAGAAAAAATTCAAGAAATCTACCCAACTGCCGATATAACTTTTGTCATTGGTCCTGATAATTTCTTCAAATTTGCTAAATTTAGTAGAGCTGAAGAGATTACGGAACGTTGGACTGTTATGGCATGTCCTGAAAAAGTAAAAGTCAGAAGCACAGATATTCGCAAAGCACTGGCCGAGGGTGAAGAGATCGGTGCCTATACAACACCTTCCGTACGTGATTTATTACTTAGTAAAGGCTTATACAGAGAAACATTGTCTGGGAACTGAGAGGTCAGATTTTCATGGTCAGAGTCGTTTTATTTAGTGCATGTGCGCTGCTTGTGGTGACACAAGCTCATTCCGCGTGTAACTATTTTTCTGATCGTTCCGTGGTGTTTGAAGATAACACTCTTCCAATCTGTGAAGAAATTTTAGATTCCATCGGCGTGTTAAGTACTGAAGCATTGATTTGGTATGCAGCGGAAGCGAAGCTTGAAGGACCAACAGAAAACTATTGGGAGGAGTGGGCGATTAAGCCGGAAGAGACCCCACTTCTAACTCAAAACTTAGAAAAGAATTACTTTGGTCTTGGTTTTTGGATGCCGGAAGAGCTCCGAGACGAAGAGAGTAAAATGGATACAGAAGAGTGGCTTCGTAGTCACGGGTTGATGTTCAGCGTTGGTTTTGGTGATAAATCCGACGGACAGCCAAGAATGCGGTTTGATTATCGTTGGCACGAATATTATGACGCTGACTGGATGATGCAGATAGAGGTACCTTTCTAGACACCTCAAGCAAATGAAAAAAGGGCGTACATTATCAATGTACGCCCTTTTTGCTTTTACTTGAATCTCTACTTTCTGTGTCCGTAATTCTACGTAATGCTGAACACGTAGCTTGTTGAAGAGCAAGTTATAGCGCTTCTCCAAAGACTAAAAAGCAAAGCTGTTCATATTCTTCGATGTTACCAGCAAAAAGAGAGTCAACAATTTGCTCTTCCTTCTTCCCCGACAGTTTCATTTTTCTTGCTTCACGTAGTGTTAGTACCAAGCAAAGCTCTTTAGAAATATTCATGTCACAGCCAGGAGTCCATTGATTGATGGTTCTCGTTAACGTTGAGTGCGCTAGTTTAGGAGACAGCGTCAATATTTCATGTCTTACTACTGTCAGTAGATCGGTTTGCAGATCCGAGCGTTCGGCAGTTGTTGCTAGCTTCTCGACGAGCGCTTTGAGTAGCGGTGAAGGCTTCACAAAGCCCGCCTGTTGTGAGAAGTCGTCATTTAAACGCACAGAAAAATCACAACGATATACACGAGAATTAGGTAAAAAGGTGAGGGAGCTCAAACATCCTTGAGGAATCCAAAAATATTGGCCTGGTTCAATGGCATACTCCTGCTTACCCAATTTAATGACGGCTAACCCTTCGATGACAGACAGTAGACTGTGCTTCAATGCTTTTTTACGCGCAGCTACATCAAGAAAGGGGTATTTAGCGTCGTGAAATTCAATTGCGTAGTTCATTATGAGTACCAGTGTTTTTTGGCGCTAAGGGTAACGTTAAACCCATACGATTCCAACCTGCTGAGAGAATTTTTTAGCATGATAAATGGTGGCTTAACTGGTATGACCATGTTAAAAGTATGGGTTGAAATGCTGCTTGTCAGCAAAACTATGCGTAAAATGTGCCAGCTTTTTTTGATATGTAATGAACAATGACAGCCAATACCGATCCTTATATTGAAATTCGTCCTTACAACGACGAAGAAATTCCAGCAGCGCTGGATCGTCTAATTCAAGATGATGAATTTATCACTGCTATCCTAGAACATCGCTTTGCTAATAAAGCAGCATGGTTCAAAACGCTAATGAGCCCGATCCTGCGCATCTACCTGAAAGCTAAGTGGAGCAAGCTTGATTCTGTCGAAGCAATTCAGATTGAAGTGAAGAAGTATCTGAAAGATACATTGAATAAGACAACGGATGGCGTCACTTTTTCTGGTTTGGATAAGCTGGATAAAAACACGTCATACCTATTCGTTTCTAACCACCGTGATATTGCGATGGACCCTGCGCTCGTAAACTATGGCTTGTACCAAAGTGGGCACCGTACAGTTCGTATAGCGATTGGCGATAACCTGCTGAAGAAGCCATGTGCGACAGAATTGATGCGACTCAATAAGAGCTTCATCGTTAAGCGCTCTGCTAAAGCGCCTAGAGAAATGATGAAAGCATTGGGACAACTTTCAAGCTATATCAAACATTCGCTTGATACTGGCAATTCAATTTGGATTGCCCAAAAGGAAGGCCGTGCTAAAGATGGAAACGACTTTACTGATCCTGCGATTTTAAAAATGTTCCATGTTGAAGGTCGTAAACAAAAGATCAGCTTTGGTGAGTACACGCGTTCTCTGAAAATCGTTCCTGTCTCGATTGCCTATGAAAATGATCCATGTGACATTGCCAAAGCAAAAGAGCTGTACGAAAAAGCAGAAAATGGCCGCTATGAAAAAGGCGAATTTGAAGATATCGAAAGCATCATTCAAGGTATCGTTGGCTATAAAGGCCGTGTACATGTTGCGTTTGGTGATGTGATTGAGCAAGAGTTTGAAACGCCGGAATCTCTTGCTGGTGAAATCGACCGCCAAATTCACAACAACTACAAGTTGTACCCAATCAACTTGTTAGCTGCTGGGCATGAAGATTCGAGCATCATTACGGAAGCAGTTAAGCGTCATCTCGCGGATAAGTTGGATCAGCTACCTGAAGGCGCAAGACCTTATTTGGTGGCGAGCTATGCCAATCCTGTGAATAACCAAGAGTAACTTTCGTCACTGAACTCTGTTGATTCAGAATGCCTTAAAGCCTCGGTCTGCCGGGGCTTTTGTTTATCTGCTCTTTAAGGTGCGACGGCGCCACCAAGGGTTAAATTGCTAGGCCATTTGGTGATCCTGTTACCACCTAAATAGATATTCCCTTTCACCGTCATTGTGTCTGGAAATACTTTCAGCGCTGATCCTCCAATATAAAGATTACCATCAACCACCAATCCTTCAGGAAGTTCAGAAATGGGAGTGCGAATAACACTTAGATCACCTTTTACTCGAAGTTTAGCTGGAAGCGCTTTTAACGGTGTATCTGTCAGATTTAGGTAACCGCCTAGTTTGATGCCTTTAGGCCAGTTTTCGATCTTACTACCTAGTAGGTTTGCATAGCCTTTTATCTTTGTTCCTGAGCGAATAACTTTGAGTGCGCTGTTAGTTGCTTCCAGACTGCCTTCAACATCAAGCCCTTTAGGCAAGGTTTTGATAGGGGTTTGTGAGATGTTTAAGTTGCCCTTTACCACTAGGCCAGAGGGTAGTTGGGTGTAAGGCTTGTTTCTAAGATCAAGATTGCCGTAATTATCGATGTGACCAAACTTAGAATAGTAATCTAGCTCATATGCCAAAGGAGACGAGCAGAGTAGGATTGAAGTAAGGCATAGGGAAACAAAACGCATAGTCAAAGAGTTAGTTAAATACCGAGATCAACAGGTGCTTATCTTATACTTAAATAAACCTATTATGCATTTTTTGCTCACAGTTTTTGATTCATAACTTAAATACTCAAATTAGAGATACACGTTAAAAGTGTGCGCTTCTTTACTGAGCTAAGTAACTTCAAGCTTACTAAAATGAGATAAATTAAATGATTGAATGTGAAGCAGACCCAAGTGTAGAGGTGAGAAAAATATCAGTAGATATTTGAATAATATGAGATTCTTCCAAGAACTTCACAAAGGTCCTTGTTAGTATTATTGAGGTTTGAGGGAGATTTTCATGAAGTTAAAAAGTGTATCTATTTTTACCGCTGGTGTTTTTGCAGTACTGCTGTCGGGTTCCGTTTTTGCTAAATCATACAGTACACCAGAAAACAAAGCGCTAATAGTTGCTGACGGTAAGGTAGGTCAGCGTATCTGTTACTACGATGATAAAGCCTACACCACAGGGGCCGTGATTAATGTTGAAGGCGTATTACTGATGTGTACCGCTGAGAACGATTTTGAAACCAATGGCTCGTTAAAGTGGGTCGTGTTCAGAAAAGATAAATAAACGCGCCGAAGTTGTCTGTTTCATTTAGAGCGGTTTAAGATTAAGAGATTGGAAAAATAAAAAGCGAGCATCATGCTCGCTTTTTTCATTAACGCGCGAGTGAGCGCGTTTTTAATTCAAAGATAAGTTTTTCAGCACTTACTTCAAATTTGAATCGAGCCGTCGCTTGGTTCGATTCTTCGGTTATTTCTGAAACATTGTATTCAACATCAGCACATACTGATTTAGCGAGCTCGATGTATTTTTGTAGTTCAGACTCTAGCTCTGTTTTTGTCTGTGCGAAAACCGTTACGTCGGCAACTTCGTCACCTTCTTTGATGATAAAGCCAATCTCGCCAGCACAGCCGCAGGCCTCACATACTTGGTTTTTTTCTAATTCGACACTCATAACGAATCCTCTTGTAAATACTAAGGGTATTCTATCAGGTATTTGATCTGTATCTACAAAAATGACGACTTTTGCGTAAAAAAGGAACAGAATAGGCACTTGTTAAGTAAGGGTTAAAGATTGGATTACTAAATCATCAAGAACGTTAATGTGATATATATCAACATTTAAAATCAATTAACGAACATAGTGACGAGATTTTGCTCAGTCCAGTTGAACTAATGGTTAATTTATAAGACTATTTCTTGATTGATTATTTTTAATAATTATCATTCTTGGTCTTTGAATAGTTTCGATGAATAATTGGCGCAAGGTTTTGATGAGACTAACTTTTCGCCTTATTTTGAGTAGCATGTATTGACAAAAACATAACTGAAAATTACACATTACGCAGTGTAAAGACGTTATGGTTTGGAACTCGACATGATATTAAATAGTCGCAATACATATACCCAAAGCGCTTTCAAGTGCAGCGCTTAGCAACCTGATTTCTAGGTTTTCGCTAATCGAACCGCATCGGCGAGCCGGGTATAATGCTAAGAATGATTTCATTCTGGCCTCATTTAATAGTGAGTTAGATGGATTTACAAAGAGAAGAGCTTAAAATATGCCAAAGCGTAGTAAAGAAGATACCGAAATCACTATCCAAAAGATCATGGATGCCGTTATTGATCAGCTACTCAGATTAGGTTACGACAAAATGTCGTACACGACGCTAAGCCAGCAGACAGGTATATCGCGTACCGGTATTAGCCATCACTTCCCTAAGAAAACGGACTTCACCGCCGCACTGGATGGCCGTATCTTTAAAATGTTTATTGAACACTTAGAGTTTGATAAAGGATTAAATGCATTTTCACAAAGTTGGATTAAAGCGCTGGAAGATGCTGAGTTCCTCGCGATTTTACGACTGCTATTCCATCACATTGTCACCGCTGAAAATGCGCAAGAATTTGCTGCTAATGGTATTGACCGCTTATACAAAATGGTTGAAAGCCAGTTTGGTGCGGGTGGTGACAAAGAGCTTGAGTGGTTGATTGGTCGTTCATTGATCCAAATGAGCAAGTAATAGCCTTTAAAGCAACAAATTCTGCCAATATCAAAGCAAAGGCCCGCAACTCTCATATTGCGGGCCTTTGTCGTATCAAAGTGTTTTCGAGACGGCTTTAGAGGAGATACGCTTTATGCTGCGGCATGCACTTGAGGGAAGTCTAGCGTCGGATGTTTTGTCACAATAGAGCGATAGCCATAAACTTGTTCAATGCGCTCTGACGTTAGTGCATTCCATGGCGTGTCATCACAAACTAGTTTCCCGTTATGCAAGAGTACAAGGCGGTCCGCGTACTGAGAGGCTAGATTCAAGTCATGTAACACCACAACCACCGCAGCGTTCTGTGCTTTTGCCGTTTCACGAGCAATTTTTAACGTGTTGTGTTGATGGGCGAGATCCAACGCAGAGGTAGGTTCATCAAGCATTAAGATTCGTTTTTCGCCAGATTGATGTAGTTGTGTCATCACTCGTGCTAGATGCAGTCGTTGCTTTTCTCCACCAGATAAAGACGGGTACAGGCTTTCTGCTAAATGCAATACGTCGGTTTGTTCCATGTAATGTAAAGCCAGTTTAGTGGTTTCTTTATTGGACAGTGATAGCGGTATTGCCCCCAGCTCTACGACTTCTCTGGCTAGAAATGGGAAGGTTAAGGTGCTGTGCTGCGGGAGCATTGCAATATGTTTGGCGCTTTTTTCAGGCTCCCAATCATGCTTTTGTTTACCGAAGTAGGTGATGTGATGATTCGAAGAGATCTCACCGCATAGAAGCTTGAGCAAAGTACTTTTACCTGCGCCATTGGGGCCGAGTAGGGCGGTCACTTCACCAGCTCGGATATCAATGTTGATGTCATCGATCACCACACGGTTGCCATACGTCATCGAAATGTTTTTCCCCGATAAAACGATCTGGTTCATTACAAAATCTTCCCTTTTTGCTGGAACAATAAGTAGATGAAAAAGGGCGCGCCAATCAATGCGGTCACGATTCCAACTGGTAATTCAGCTGGTGCCACGGCAACACGAGCAAACATATCTGCGGCAGTAAGAAGCAGTGCTCCCATTAAGGCAGATATTGGTAATAGCGTTCGATGGTCAGGCCCAGCGAGCATGCGCCCTAAGTGAGGAATCACGAGCCCAATAAAGCCAATTGCACCACTGATGCTCACCGTAATACCAACACCCAGTGCAGAAAGTAAAATAAGCTGACGTTTGAGTTTTTGAACCGGAACTCCTAAGTGTCTTGCTTCTGATTCCCCTAACAACAGAGCATTCAGCGCCATCGACTTCTTCTGAAACCAGAGCAATAGGATGACGAGTGTTACAGCAGATAGAGCAATCCCTGACCAATTTGCACCAGCTAATGAGCCCATCGACCAAAGCGTCAAATCTCGCAGCATCTGATCATCTGCGATAAAGTTCATGTAGCCAATCGCAGCACCCGAGAGCGCGCTGATGGCAACGCCGGCTAACAACATAATTGTAACTGAGGTACCAAACTTACTTGTGCCGAGTTTATAAACGAGAATAGTCGTTAGTGCACCGCCAAGGAAAGCAAAAAGAGGCAGAGCCGCTAAGTTCATTAGTTGCGGATAGTTTTGGCTAAATTCAGCAAATACAACAATAGCGAATGCACCACCAAGAGCAGCGCCAGCAGACACACCAATGATACCAGGCTCGGCTAATGGGTTACGGAACAAGCCCTGCATAACCACACCACAAATTGCCAAAATGGCGCCGATGAACATACACAAAATGGTGCGAGGCAATCGGATTTCGTTAATGACCAACTGAATGTGAGGAGCGAGATCAGAACTGCCTCCCGTTAGGCTACGCAAACTGTCAGCAAAGCTAATGTTCATTGGGCCAACGGTAATAGAGGCGATAGCAATAAATGCTAAAAATCCACTAAGCACTGATAACGTCGTTGAAAGGGGGATGCGTCTTAACAACATGTCATGTCTCTATGGGTAAAGCAGTGCATTCAAGCGTTTAGCTTCTGCAAGGCTTTTAAGGCCCAAACCACCTACCAGAGCATGGCCATCAATCGTTATGATGTCTTTGTTCTTTCCAGCGGGTGTTGCAGCAAGAAGCGGCATTGCTTTTAAAATTGCATCGGCACCACCCAACGTTTCATAGCTGCGACCGCTAACAAGAATCACGTCAGGCTGCATCTCTACCATCGCTTCTGTGGATAGAGGCTTGTAAGACGAGAGTTGTGTAGCGGCTGGGTTTTGTCCGCCGGCGAGTTGAATAATTGCATCGGGTGTCGTTTGTGAGCCCGCAACATTTGCAGGTCGCCCTTCATGGATCAGCAGAAAGAGCACTTTCTTTTTCTTCGCTTGATCAGGTTGGTTTGCATTGAGTGCTTGTACTTGCGCCTGGACATCTTGCTTTAAGCTTTCAGCTTGAGCCTTGCGATCCATAAGGTTCGCAATTTGATCAATACGTTGATAAAGGCCCTCGACATTTGCATCAGTATTAACAATTTCTACATCTACGCCAGCCGATTTCAATTGGCTCAATGTTGTTTTCGGCCCCATCTCATCAGAACCAATGACTTTTGTCGGACGTAAGGCGAGCAACCCCTCCGCTGAAAGACGACGATGGTAGCCCACTTTAGGCAGTTCCATCCCTTTTGGTAATTGACTGGTGACGTCGATAGCAACCAAGCTATCTTTAGCGTCGAGTTCAAGCAAGAGTTCAGTGACGGCGCTGCCTGCGCTAACAACGCGCTCTGAGGATGGCGTTTCATTGGCAAAAAGTTGACTACTCGCAAGTAGGGAAATAGCTGCCGTGACAACAGCATGAATAGTGATGCGTGTGTTCTTCATTTTGAAAGGATCTCTATCTTACTTATTTTTATGATGGCTCTTCAGTGAGTAACTGAGTTGCTTGAATTCCGTTTTCTTGTAAAAAGCCGAGAAGTTGTACTAGCGACTGAATATTCGCGGTTTTTTCTGCTCCAATTACAATCGGTTTATCGCTTGACTTACTCTCTTCTAACAGCGCGAGGGTAAAGTTGTCCCAATCGATATATGTCTTGCCGTTAATAGCCCAGTAAGGCTCGTCTTTAAGAATATTTACCGTGATGGATTGCTTATCGACATCTGCAACAGCCTGAGATTCTGTGCTCGGTAAATTGACGTCTAATGAATCGAGTTTGACCGCTGCGGTTAACATCAGGAAAACCATGACGATAAAAATAATGTCTAACAGCGGTGTTAAATCGGGGGTTAAACCGTTACGACTATTTTCTTGTGGTGTTTTAATCATTGAGTTGCAGCCTCAATCTTCTCAGAAGAGCGCAGTGTTACTTTTGAGTGGTCTGGCGAGACATGCTGTAACGAGATACCTTCAAGCCATAAGTTGACGTAGTTTAAAGTGTGCTCAAGCTTGGCGATTACACGATCCGCCCACAAACCAATGATCTGCGCTCCTGAAATGGCAGGAAGTGCGATAATGAGACCCGCGGCAGTGGTGCGCATGGCAAGACCTAGGCCGTCAGCCAAATCATTCGGAGTGATATTCCCCGTTGAAACCGCGATGCCTTTGAACATGTCAATTAAGCCAAGTACCGTACCAAGCAAGCCAATTAAAGGACTGATGACACCAATCAGCGTCAGCAAACGAAGGCCGGAATGCAGCTGATGGCGTTTTTCTTGCAGCCAAATACCTGCGGCATCTTCTCTTAAAGATTTCGAAAACGAATGATGAGCAAGCAACATCGCAACACCACGGTATAGAAGCGGCCGCTTATTCGACAACTCTTCAGCAAGTGCTTCAAGTTCGCTCCCATTTGTTGGGTCTAATCCTGTGAGCTTTTGGCGAATGGCTCGCTTTCCTACACCAAGGCTAATTAACACATGGAATAATCGCTCGGCGATGATCATCACGGTTAGAGCTGAGCAAATGATCAAAGGCCATGTCATCAGCCCAAATTGAGTTTGTAATTCTTGTAGTTGTTCCATTATCCATCCAACTTAAAACGAACAGGTACTTGTACTCGGTGAGCGACTTTTAGCCCACCTGAAATATGTGGTGTAAATTGCCACTGTTTGATCGCACGAAGTGCTGAGGCATCTAGCGACTCTGTGCCGGAAGACTCAATCAAAACCTGTTTAATCTGGTTACCATTCTCATCTAGCCATATCTCATACAAGGCTACACCTTCAATACCGCGTCTTTGTGCAGACCTTGGGTAACGGGGTTGTGTTGGTTGACTCACAAACGTTGGTTTGTCGACCAAGACAGGCTGAGATGTTGCCCCTTTGGATTGGCTCGCAGGTGCGGATTGTTGAGCTACCGTCTCTTTCTTCACCGGTTCCGTTTTTTTCTTTGGTTTCGCTTCGGGCTGAACCTTTTGCTTTGTTACGGTTTTGGTGGGCTCGACCGCTTTAGGTTTAGATTGTTTAACCGGTTCTGGTTTTTTATCTACTACCTTCTTCTTAACAGCGTCTTTCTTGACGACCTGTTTTTTTACAATCTTCTTTTCTGGTTCAGGTTGGTCTTGAGGCTGCTCTTTTGGTGGCGCTACATTTTCTGGTGTAGATTTTTCGACAGCGGGAGGAGCAGACACAAGATTTAGACTTACCGAACTTGCTGGGTTTCCAGCCGGCATCGCGAACACCTTTGTCTCTTGAGAAACAAAAAGAAGTGCGGCATGGATGGCAAGGGAAGCACCTCCTGCAATGACATATCTTTGTACGTTCACGGAATATCTCGGGAAACTATGAAAACTTGGGCAGATTATTACTTACAATAGAAATAAGATCAATTATCAATTGCATTATCATTACGCTCAAATTATGATTCTTGCAGAATTTTTAAGATCAGCTTCCATCCCTTACATGATGGGAGTTAAGCGAGTATATATGAGCGTCGATATCGATAAGCTTGATGAATCAGTGTTGGGCAGTGATAGTCCTGATCCATTGCGATTTGCTTTTGTTAAGAAGCATTCTGCACATGCCGGGGGAGCGAGCGTACCTGTGCCCTCGTCTCAACAACAGGCGATTTTTTCGAGTATTACGGCTAACTCAATTAAAGTGACCAATAAACGCTGTCTTTATATTCATGTTCCGTTTTGTCGCGTTCGTTGCACTTTTTGTAACTTCTTTCAAAATGCTGCAAGTCGCACACTGGTTGATGAGTACTTTGAAGCATTAATGCAGGAGCTTAGAGAGAAAGCGGCATTACCTTGGACACAAAATGGTATTTTTCACGCCGTATATATCGGGGGCGGAACGCCAACGGATTTATCTCCAGTACAGGTTCGTGTGTTAGGCCAGGCTATCCGAGACCACTTTCCTTTGGCTGCAGACTGCGAAATTACCTTAGAAGGTCGCATCAATCGTTTTTCTGATGAGTTGTATCAAGGCGCTTTAGAGGGTGGGTTTAATCGTTTCTCTTTTGGTGTGCAAAGTTTTAATACACAAGTGCGCCGCAGCGCAAAACGTTTAGATGATAGGGAAGATGTCCTCAAACGAGTGAGCGAGATCGCCAAAGAAGACAAAATTCCGGTCATTATCGATTTACTCTATGGCTTACCTTATCAAACCAAAGAAGTGTTAGAGCAAGATTTAAATGATTTCCTCTCGACTGGCGCACACGGACTGGATTTGTATCAGTTAGTGGTTGGCGGGTCAGCTCCCATGCTCAACCTCGTAGAAAAGGGAAAAATCCCGCCACCTGCGACCACACCAGAAAAAGCGGGAATGTATGAGCTCGGTGTGAACTTTATGGCCAAACACCATATGAAGCAACTGAGTGTGAACCATTGGGCAATCGATAACCGCGAGCGTAGTTTATACAATAGTTTAGCCAAGACTTATGCAGAGGTATTGCCAATTGGCTGTGGTGCTGGAGGTAATATAGGTGGCTACGGGATGATGCAACACCGCACACTAGAGACCTATATTAAAGCGGTCAAAGAAGGTCAAAGCACCATCGCGATGATGATGAAGCAAAGCCCTCTAGAACCACTTTTTTCTACACTCAAATCTGCGTTTGACCGTGGCATTGTTCAAGCAAATCAACTTCCATCATTTATGGGAGAGGACGCGTTCGGGTTTTTATTGCCTCTATTTAAAGTGTGGCAAGCGAAAGGCTTAGTACAACTACATGAACGTAGCGCAGTCCTTACTCTTGCAGGCAGCTTCTGGGCAGTGTCATTGGCTCAAAGTTGTATTCAGGTACTCACGTCGGAGATGAACGAAACCGTACCGAAAGCATCCAATAATTAATGAAAACAAATTGAACAAAAACGGAAGACACAATGGAATCAATCAAGCAACAAGTTGAAGTATTACTAGAGCAAGAACCACGATTATTGCCAGCTGCGATGGCAGAGCGTCTTGGCATTTCCGAGTTTGAGGTTGTTGCGGCTCTACCTCAGGAAATGGTGGCTATTGCACCAGGAGAGCAAGCGCAAAGCATCTTAGAAAGTTTGGTTGGTTTTGGCCCGGTGACGACCATCGTCCACTCTTTTGGTTCTATCTTTGAAGTTAAAGCGCCGTTTCCAAAAGGAAAAGTGGCGCGTGGCTATTACAATTTAATGGGTAGAGAAGGTGAACTGCACGGCCACCTTAAATTAGATAACGTTAAAAATGTCGCATTAGTCAGTAAACCGTTTATGGGTAGAGAGAGTCACTATTTTGGTTTTTTCTCAGAGTGCGGAAGTAATATTTTCAAGGTTTATTTAGGCCGTAACGAAAAGCGCGAGTTGATTGAAGAGCAAGTCACCGCATTTCGCGCCCTACAAGCCGAATTAAAAAAGTAATCACAAACATAATCGAGGCTTAACTCGAATACTAATTAGTAAAGTCAGGTATCAATATGGATCAACAAGTTAAACAAGAGCGTTTGCAAGGTCGTTTAGGGCCAGAGATCAAAGAGTTTCGTCAGGAGCGCCGTACACTTCAGCTTGCAACTGTCGATGCAGAAGGTCGCCCGAATGTAAGCTACGCGCCTTATGTCCAAAACCAGGGAGGTTATTTCGTTCTCATTTCTAAAATCGCTCGTCATGCCCGTAACCTTTTAGAAAATCCAAATGTTTCATTGATGATGATTGAAGATGAAGAGTCTTCAAAGCAGTTGTTTGCTCGTAAGCGCTTAACTTTTGATGCGGTAGCAAATGTAGTTGAGCGAGACACAGAGATGTGGCAACAAGTTGTTGGACAAATGAAAGAGCGTTTTGGTGAGATTATTGATGGTCTAAGCCAGCTAGAGGATTTCGTTTTGTTCAACTTAAAGCCAGAATCGGGGCTATTTGTTAAAGGTTTTGGTCAGGCGTATCAAGTGTCTGGTGATGATTTAGTCGATTTTGTTCACCTTCAAGAAGGTCACAAGAAAGTCGAAAGTGCCTGATTGTAAACCGATCATATGAATGTCGATCATTTGGCATAATGAACGTTTAAAGGGAGTTAGGTTATACTGACTCCCTTTTTTATATTGGAACAAAAGCATGAAACCTGTAAGCAAGGAATTGAGCGAGATTTGCTATCCGTTTATTTACGAGGACAGTCCGGTTTGTGACTTTGAAATTACAGCAGATGAACTTTGTAGTCGTATTGGCCTTGTTCTCGCTATGGAGTTGGACGAGTTTAGCCGCGATATACTGACAAGAATGCAGCCTAATGTTTATCATCTAAATGGTTCGGTTCGCGGAAAATTAGCGATTACAGAGACGGAAGTTGAAGAGTTAAAGGCCGATTATGCTTTGCTCAAGCAACGCATTGATGGTGGCTTCAAAGGCTTTGTTCTACCCGGAGGGCACCCGGCAGCCAGTCAATTGCATTTGTGCCGTTGCCAAGCTAAAAAAACGGTACGAGCATTAGTTGCCGTTGAACATACAGGTAAGAAGCAGCCCGCACCTATTTTGTTTCGATACGCGAACTTATTAGCGAATGTACTTTACAGCCTAGCTTCTTATATTAATCATACTCATCAAGTCAAAGAGACGGAATTCGTTTCTCGTAGTTACGCGATGCCAAAGAAGTGAGCTGAGAAATTAGCGGATGTGAGCATCAGGGGTAGGACAAGCACTGCATTATATTCTCAAATCAACTCGTCCAATAAGAGTTAAGAAGTCATAGCTTTGGCTTCTAGCTCTTTTGCTCCGCGAAGCATCGCTTCGATTAGTTCTCCTGCATTGAATTTCTCAAGTGCCTCATGCGCGCCAACTTGGTGAGCTCTGTCTACACAGATTTCGCTCGATAACGATGTGTGTAAAATGCGGTATGAATGGTTCAGAGAGGAATTATTCTGAACTTCAAATGCTAACTCATAACCGTCTAATCCGGGCATTTCAATATCGCTGACCAGAATATCAATTGGGCGATGAGCCGCAGCGTCACTTTTCATCAGTTCCAATGCATCTAAACCATTTTTACAGATTTGATACCCAATATTGATGCTATCGAGTGCGTCACACAGCTGTTTACGAGCGATGGAAGAGTCATCCACCAATAGAATACTGAGTGCTTTTAGGCGTTCTCGCTCAATATCTGTCAGCATTGGTATCTTTGAATTCTCGTACTGCGGATAAATTTTGGAAAGTAGCAGTTCCACATCCAGCATTTGAACAGTTTTGTCCTCGTAGCGAGTAATTCCAGTCACGAAAATATTTTTTCCAGCGCTCGGAGGTGGCGTTTCAATAGCTTTCCAATCGCACTCAATGATCTTCTCTATACTACGAACCATAAAAGCAACCACGGTTCGCAAGCAATCTGTCACGATCAAGTAGCAGCTTTTATATTCTTCTTCACTTATAGGACGAAAGCCAACAGCCGCTGACATATCGATCACTGGTACTGTTAAGTTACGTATCGTAACGGTTCCAATGACGTGATGATGCGAGTAAGGGATCTTCGTCGTTGGCATGTATGGGACGATTTCACGGACTTTTAGCGTACCGATAGCGAAACTCTGTTGCAGGGTGAGCTTAAACATCAACATGCCCTGAGACTGATTCGCTTTGCTAACGACTTTTGCCATGAAAATAACCTTATAAATACCACCGAATTGTGTCTAATCTAATCTTATCAGACGAAGGCTTCAACCATCGGAGAGACAAATGTGAGCTTTTTAGACAATCTTTTAGAGAATAGTGATTAACTGAGCAAAACTTGTTTGTATTTTAAACTCATTATGTAGACGATTTTATATTCCTCGTGTATTTGGGCCTTTACCGCTGAGCTATTATTAAGAAATGTTTGGTCTGTTAAAAAGGATTGGGTACACTTGCGCGACCAGAATAGTGAGAGATAGATCAATGGCAAATACAGCAGCCGCATTACATATTCTTGTGAAGCACAAAGAGCAAGCGGAAGACATAATCAAGCAACTGAAAAAAGGCGCAAAGTTTCAGACATTAGCGAAGAAGTATTCAACTTGCCCGTCAGGCAAACGCGGTGGTGACCTTGGTGAATTCCGCCGTGGTCAAATGGTACCTCAATTCGACAAAGTGTGCTTTTCTGGCGAAGTGTTAACGCCGCATCTAGTTAAAACCAAGTTCGGTTGGCATGTTGTAAAGGTGCTTTACAGAACATAAGGCTTGGTATCGACCTAAACATTGTCAGATGAAACCCACAAGCATTAAATATCATCTGTACGGTCTCTTTTCACCAATCACTACCGTTATGACATGGCAGATACATTCTGATCTGCCATGCTCCACCAAACGCTAATCTTTCCAAACTAGAAACTCATTTATATGCAGTTAACTTGGCTTTTCTCATAAGTTGTTATTCTATTTCAAGCTTTGATATGAGGATACGTTTGCCGGTTGTATCAATTATCAATGCTATTCCTTGCTGGCGAACTTTGGTTCATGTTCGGGCGCCATTCGCATATGATAGCGACCTTATAAAAATTAATCCTGTTCATAATTTAAGATGTCCCTGACTCATAAAGACTATTTTAAAATCGCATTTCCTTTCATCGTTTCTACTGTTACCCAACCATTATTGGGGGCGGTGGACACCGCGGTGATCGGTAAACTCGGTGTGGCTGAGATGATTGGTGGTGTAGCGATAGGCACCGTCATCATGAATACCTTGTATTGGCTGTTTGGCTTCTTCCGCGTCAGTACTACCGGGCAAAGTGCAATCGCATTAGGTAAAAATAGCCCGGAAGATCAAGCGAGCAGCTTATTCCGTCCTTTCGTGCTTTCGCTCTGCCTTGGCTTGATTTTCATTGCGTTGCAGTCCGTGATTTGGATGGGGGCAGAGCTGATTATCTCCCCTGATGCAGTTGTGGCAGAAAACGCTAAGATTTACTTCGATATCATGATCTTTGGTGCGCCATTTGTACTGCTGAACTACACCGTGATTGGTTGGTTGATGGGGCAGGCGAAAGCCAAAGAAACCTTGTTCACGCAAGTGTTTGGTAACGTGCTGAACATCGTGCTGGATATCGTCTTTGTGTTGTACTTCGATATGGGCATTGCTGGCGTTGCGGTAGCGACACTTATCGCGCAAATTTCGACGTTTGTTATTGGTGCGGTGCTGGTGTTGAAAACCTGTCGCTTCCCGCTGTTTGATTACATTCAGACCGCAAAAATGACGCGTAAAGATCTCAAAGTCATCGCGTCTTCCAATATGGAGCTGCTGCTTCGTACTGTGTGTCTATTGGTGTTCTTCAACATGATGGCGCGTGTAGGCTCTCAGCTTGGTTCTGATGTGCTTGCTGCGAACGCAATCTTGATGCAAGTGACCTTTATCGTCAGCTACATGTTCGACGGTGTGGCGAATGCGTCGAGCGTCTTTGCAGGTAAAGCAGTAGGGCAGAAGAATAAGACATTGCTTGATAACGTGATTAAGCTAAACACGCAATGGACCGCAGCGTTCGTTGTTGTCTTGACCTTGCTGCTAGTGCAGTTCAAACACCAAGTGGTGTCGTTATTTACCACTTTGCCAAATCTTGTTGAGCTGTATTTGGACATGAGCCCTTGGTTATTGGCATTCCCGTTGGTTGCTGGTTTTGGTCTTACGTTTTACGGCATCTTTACCGGTACAGGGACGACGCGACCAGTGCGTAACTCTACCTTTCTAACCATGGTGTTGTTCTTAGTGACTCAATTTATTGCGGTGCAATATTGGGGCAACCACGGTTTATGGCTGGCATTCACGTTGTTCTACGTTGGGCGCTTTGTCTTCTTGTTTCCATACCTCGGTCAAGTTAAACAAAAGTGTCTTTAATACACACTGTCACAAATGACCTAACTTATATGTTCTTATCACAAGGGGGGGGGAGCTATCTGCCCTTGTTGATAAATCTGAAAAAGGTGATGAAATAACCTTTCCGACTGGTTTCCTTGCTTTAACCCGCATGATATTATTTGTGATGTTATATTATTACATTTAGTTTGATGCCGTGATTTCTCGACCAATACTCTCCGTTAATAATCTCAGCCTTACAGACTCAGAACGCACACTCTTCAAAGACATTTCTTTTGAGCTGTTTCAAGGTGAAGTTCTTGCCATTATGGGACCTTCCGGCATTGGTAAATCCATGTTGTCGAAAGCCGTCGCAGGTTTTTTGCCGTCTGATATTTGGGTAGACGGAAGTATCCAGCTTAACAGCAGTGAGGTCGCACAAACTGCCATGCTGCAACGGAGTCAATCTCAGCGTCCTGCGGTCATTTTCCAAGATGCACTTAAAGCACTGAATCCATTGGCCTCTGTCGAGCAACAACTGTGTTTGGCATTGACGGGCAACAAAACACGTTTGTCTTCAGCAAACCGAGAAACGGTGACGACCTTGCTGTCTCAACTCGGATTTACGGATCCAAAAGCAGCATTAGCGCAGCATCCAAGCCAGCTATCTGGTGGTCAACGTCAGCGTATTTGTATTGCCATTGCGTTGCTTGGTAGTGCCAACTTGATCATTGCTGATGAGCCCACCAGTGCGCTCGATCCAATCACCGAAGCGGAGATCCTTGAGTTGTTCCGCAGCAGTGTTCAGCAACGCAACATCAGTGGTTTGTTGATCACGCACGACCTATCTGCGGCTTTGGCGTGTGACAAAGTCTTGGTGATTGCGGACAACACCATGGTGGCTTATGGCGCACCATGGCAAGCCATTCAGCAAAGTTCGCATCCTTTCTGCCAACAACTTGCGCAACTGCTGCCTTAACCTCATCTCTGGAGCCTATTTTGACTAAGCACAACTTGATCGGGCACACGCAGCCTAAATCGGCGGAAGTTCGCTTTGAGCAAGCCAGTGTTCACTATTACTCCAAACCAAGTTGGTTAGGGGGCAAGCCGTTTAAAGCGCTCGAACAATTGGATCTTGCCATTGATACACAGAACATTGCGATTGTTGGTCCTTCTGGTGCGGGTAAATCGACCTTGATTGAGCTTTTGTTCGGTCTTCGTAAACCCACATCTGGTGAAGTGTATGTGTGTGGTTATCCGCTATCGCGTAGCTCGGCTAAGCGGCGCCAAGAGTTATGTCAGCACATTCAGCTGATCCCGCAAGAGCCGCAGTCTAGCTTGAATCCGTACTACACCGTTCGCCAGATCTTACTGGAGCCTTTGAGCAACATTGGTTTAACGCAAGAACTTAACGAGAAGGTGGAAAAGGTCTTGGCGGATGTCGGTTTGGATCTCGCATTGTTAGATCGTAACCCGCAGCAATTATCAGTTGGGCAAGCGCAACGTGTGGCTATCGCCAGAGCTTTAATTGTTGAGCCTTGCGTGTTGGTTGCCGATGAGCCAACCAGCAGCCTAGATCCCGTCAGTCGTAAACAGATTCTCGACTTGTTGGCAGGCATTCAAAAGAGTCGTCAGATGCGCCTGATTTTGGTGACACACGACCTCGATGCGGCACAAACCCTATGCGATGAAATCCTGGTGTTAGACAAAGGACGCGTTGTCGAGCACGGCACAGCACAAAACGTGACAACTAACCCATCGCACTTGATCACGAGAGCCTTGATGAGCGCTCAACACAAAAGTAATGAATTCACAAAAACCATTGGAGAGGTTTCTTATGCACCTTAGTACTCCCAAGTTAGCTTTGTCGCTGGCTTTAAGCGCACTGCTGACGGGTTGTTTTGACTCTGGCGAAAGCAAGCCAGAAGCGGAAAAAGCAGCTGCACCGCAAGCAACGGAAATTCGCGTTGCCATGATGCAACCACCACGCACAGGTTTGTCGCCACTTTCAGATGACGCGTTCAAACTGTCACGTTGGAGCACAGCAGAAACGCTAGTGAACCTTAGCGATCAGTCGGTAGCAGAGCCTATGCTGGCAACAGAGTGGGAACAAGTTGACCCGATGACGTGGCAATTTACGGTACGTAAGGGCGTGAAATTCCACGATGGTTCTGACCTTGATGCCAACGCGGTCGTGAACTCTCTACAAAAAGCATTAGATGCCGCACCAAAGCCACGCATTTTGGATGGTATCGAATGGCAAGTTCGCGCATTGGACGACTTCACTGTTGAAATCAAAACGACCTTTAACGATCCATTGTTGCCAAGCCGTCTATCTAGCCCACAGCTAGCGATCCTTTCTGGTGCTGCATATCAAAAAAACGGTCGTGTTGTGCCAATCAATGCGGGTACGGGTCCATTCGTTCTGACAGAAATCAACGGGACAACCAGCGCTAAATTAAAGCGTTTTGATGGTTACTGGGGTGAAAAAGCGAAAGTAGATAGCATTTTTGCGGAATACGTACCAAACGGTTTTGCTCGTGCTGCAGCGCTGCGTACCGGTGAGGCGGATGTCGTTGAAGCGGTTCCTGTATCGCAAATCGCGATGATGGAATCTTCACAGCTGCACGAAGTGGCAATGCCGCGTACCAACACGCTTTACCTAAACAACAAATCAGATGTGTTTAGCCAGTTCGGTTTGCGTAAAGCAGCGGCTCAAGCGGTTAACCGTGAGCAAATCATCAAAACGGTTTACGAGAACCACGCCGACTCAGCGAAAGGTTTGTTAGGTCCTGCATTGGCATGGGCTCAACCAATTCGTGATGCGAACCCTCGTATGGAAACTATGGAAATGCGCCACGCGAATGGTGAGAAGATCACCATTGGTACGTTTACCGACCGTGCAGAGTTGCCAGAAGTGGCGGTGCTCCTAAAGCAACAACTTGAAGCGGCTGGTTTTGTGGTTGAACTAGACGTTCGTGAATACGCACAAATCGAAAACGATGCACTAGCAGGTAAGTTCGATGCGTTCTTGTTGTCACGTGCAACAGTGCTGGATTCTGGTGACCCAGTGGCGTACATGCAAAGTGACTTTAGCTGTAAAGGTTCTTACAACCTAGGTCAGTTCTGCTCTGAAGAAGTGGATGCTGCATTGAAACACGCTGATCGTCAGCCATTGGGTGAGAAACGCCAACAAGCGATCATCGAAGCAGAAAGCAAAATCCTTGAGCAATACGCTGTGATTCCACTGCTTCACGAGCGCGTAATCCAAGGTGAGAGTGACCGCGTGAAGAACGCACAACGTGACCCACGTGAGCGTCGCCTGATCGACCAGTTTACTGAGGTGAACTAACTCGATGTCGTCTGTTGCCAACATGCGCTCTCGTTGGAGCGCTTGTATGCCTGAATGGTTTACGCGTTTTTTGTCGCGCTTCCTGTCTCTCGGGGTAGTGGTTGTGCTGGTGGGTTTGATGCCGGATATTGCCGGTATCGATCCAAGCCAATCAATCCTCCGTGCCCGTGCGGGGGCTCAACAATTGCTGACGGCAGAAGCTCTGCAAGCAATTCGAGAAGATCTTCAACTTGACCGCAGCGCTGCTGAGCGACTGTGGGATTGGTTGACGCTTGCCATGCAAGGTGACTTAGGTGTCTCTTGGGTGAGTGGCGCATCCGTAATGGAGAGCGTTCAACAAACCGCAAAAACGTCGCTATTACTGATGGTTACAGCGTTAGGTATGGCATTTGTAATGTGCATGGCGAGCGTGCTTTACACTGTGCGTCGTTGGCAACAGAATCGTTTAGACAAACATCATGACACGCTCAGTTCGGTGTTGGTTTCATTGCCTGAGTACGTGATTGCTTCATTGCTAATCATGGTGTTTTCCATTTGGTTGGGCTGGTTCCCGCCTTATGGTTGGCAAGGCGTGCAAAACCTCTGGCTACCAAGTTTGGCAATGGCATTGCCTGCTGCTGGCTTGTTCGGTCGCTTGCTCAATGACAGCCTCAAGCGTGTATTAGATGAACCTTGGGTGATCACTTGGCTATCGGCGAACGTCAGTCAGTTTCAAATATTACGCTTTGCCTTGTGGCGTGCTGTTAGTAACTTGATTCCTCAAATCGCAATGACGGTGATTGGTTTAACCGGCGGTGCGGTTGCTGTGGAGCAAGTGTTTTCCATTCCGGGTATCGGACGATTGATCTTAGGCGCGGCGAAGTCACAAGATCTGCCGATGCTGCAAGGTGGTTTGTTAGTGTTGCTGGTGTTCTCGATGTTGATCAGCAGTGCGAGCATCTTATTGCAACGCTGGTTACTCGGGCACAGTGTCACGAGTGGCAAGTTGATCAGCAGTCACAGTACGTTCCGTTTTACCCAAAGCACCACCAAACGTATTGTCAGTGCGACAATCTTTGCCTTGCTGATTGGTTGTGCGGGATGGGCCTTAATGCGCGATCCTTACACCATCCAATTTACCCGCCTTGAATCGCCAAGCTTAGCAGCACCGTTTGGTGCCGATGCGGTCGGGCGAGATCTGCTTGCTCGTGTTGGCGGCGGTATGATGTCGACAATCAAAATGGGCATCATCGCAACGTTCCTAAGTTTGGTGATTGGTTTGTTGCTCGGCTTCGTGACTCGTTATAGCCAAGGCTTAATTGAGATCACCAAAGGTGTGCCATACATTGTGGCGGGTCTGCTGATTGCTGGTCTAACGGGGATGAACCCAAACAGTGCCTTGATTGCGATTGTTATGGTGTCATGGGCACCATTAGCGGCGCACTGTGCAAGTTTGTTGATGGAAGCCAAAGCGCAGCCTTACACGCATCTTGCGCCCATTTGGGGAACCAGTCAGTGGCGAGTACTCCGTTACTACTTGTTGCCTTATGTGCTGCCGCCATTGATTCGTCATGCGTTTCTGCGTTTGCCTTACATTACGCTCAGCCTGACTTCTCTGAGTTTTATCGGACTTGGCGTTAAGCCGCCAGAACCTGAGTGGGGCTTATTGATTGCTGAAAACTTGCCTTACATAGAGCGCTCACCATTGGGTGTCTTACTGCCAATCTCAGGCTTGGTTTTGATGGCAATTGCGGTGAATTTGATTTTTGATGACAAGTGACGAGCAGCGATAAAGCGAAGTGAGCTTCCATATCCAGATGTAATCAGTAATTTGGTAATTTAGAAAACAAAAGGATGTGTTTTCTGCCAGAAAGTACACAGCACGGTCTATGTATATTGGAAGCACCTATAAATTAACGAGTATAAAAGTTACGCGAACTCAGATGTTTAGGTAGTGTTACTCTTTATACACACGTAATCCTTTATCCGTTAACTCTTGAGTGACCACTTCGGATAGGTTTCGATCGGTAATAATTCCGTCCAATTGCTCGATGTCTAATGCATGAAAGCTCGCTATCTGACCGTATTTAGTTGAGTCTGAGATCAGATAATTGGTTTGTGCCGCCTTGATGATTGCTTTTTTAACGAGAACTTTATTTTCATTAGGTGTTGATAAGCCTTTCAAGCTCCAAGATGAAGTCGAAATAAAGGCGATATCAATATTTAGCCCATTCAAGAACTCTGCGACTTTTCCTCCAATGGTGGATTGGTTCTCGCGGTCAATTTTTCCCCCTGTGTGGTAAAGCTCACATTCACTGTGCGTCATAAGGAAAGCAGCAATAGAGAAGTCATTGGTGATCACTAAAAGATCATTACGATTTGCTATTTGATGGGCGATTTCTAGAGAGGTTGTTCCCGCATCCAAGTAAATCGTAGCGTCTTGACCAATTAACGTAGCCGCCAGCTTACCAATTTGAATTTTTTCATCCGCTTGTTGCTCGACCTTCGCATCATGGGAAAGTTCGGAATGTAGAGCTTGAGCGAGTTGCACTCCACCAGAAACAGAAACGACTTTACCTGAGGATTCAAGCTTCACGATATCACGACGAATGGTCATATGTGATACGCCAAGGTGGTCGGTTAAATCTGAAATGCTTAACACTTCTTGATGTGATAACAGGGATAATATGGTTCTTTGACGTTCTGCTGGGATCATAGTTTCACTTCTATATTCTTGTTTTTCAGTATCCTACCAATCTTTTCATTTGTTGTGAATATCTGTGAATTATGTTCTCAACGTTGTAAGAACAGCCTTCGCTTGTGTTAACTGCTCGGATTATCTCTGCCCATAAAGAGGTATATATCACGATATTGTTAATTTGTGTGAAAAAATGTGATTCAAAGCGAGGTCTTAGTATTAATCTTCACATATAATCACATCAACCAAACAAGAATTAACAAAGTTTAATAGACCAGAAGGCATTGTTTTTATGAGTGAAGTTCAATCTGTAGGTGTTATCGGTTTAGGCTCTATGGGAATGGGCGCCGCAAAGTCATGTGTGCGTGCAGGCCTAGATGTCTATGGTTTCGATTTAAATTCTCAAGCGCTTGAAGAGTTAGGTTCATTCGGTGCAAAAGCTGTTTCTACAAATGCAGTTGAGTTTGCAGATAAGCTTGATTCGGTTCTAGTTCTTGTTGTGAACGCAGCTCAAGTTAACACGGTCTTGTTCAAAACCGGTCTTGCTACAGCGCTTAAGCCGAATACGCCAGTAATGGTTTCAGCAACCATCTCAGCAGAAGACGCAAAACAAATTGAAGCGAAATTGGCAGAACACAACCTTGTGATGCTTGATGCACCGGTATCTGGTGGTGCTGCAAAAGCAGAATTAGGTGAGATGACTATTATGGCGTCGGGAGCGCAAAGCACATTTGATGCACTTGAACCAGTACTCAACGCAACGGCAGCTAAAGTCTACAACATCGGTGAAGCGATTGGCCTAGGCGCAACTGTGAAGATTATCCACCAATTGCTAGCAGGTGTTCATATCGCAGCTGGTGCTGAAGCAATGGCATTAGCGGCACGTGCAAACATTCCTCTTGACCTGATGTACGACGTGGTGACGAATGCAGCGGGTAACTCTTGGATGTTTGAGAACCGCATGAAGCATGTAGTTGATGGTGACTACTCCCCTAAATCTATGGTCGACATCTTTGTGAAAGATTTAAACCTCGTATCGGACACAGCAAAAGATCTCAAATTTCCACTTCCTCTATCAAGCACAGCACTAAACATGTTTTTGAGTGCAAGCAATGCTGGTTTTGGGCAGGAGGACGACAGTGCCGTTATCAAGATTTTTGATGGTATTGAGCTTCCAGGTGTAGAAAACAAACAGAAATAAGCGCACGTAAAACGGAGAAAAAATGATGTTATTAGGCGTTATCGCAGACGACTTTACTGGCGCAACAGACATCGCAGGTTTTCTTGTAGAAAACGGCATGCGCACAGTTCAGCTTAACGGTATTCCAAAAGAAGAGATTGATGTAAACGCAGATGCGGTCGTGATCAGTCTTAAATCTCGCTCTTGTCCTGTAGATGAGGCAATCGAGGATTCAGTAGCAGCGCTTAAGTGGCTGCAAGCAAATGGCTGTCAGCAGTTTTACTTCAAGTACTGCTCAACGTTTGACAGCACAGCAGAAGGTAACATTGGTCCTGTAACGGATGCACTGCTTGCAGAGCTAGGTGAAGCGTTCACCATTGTATGCCCATCATTACCAGTGAATGGTCGCACAGTTTACAACGGCCATCTATTTGTATTCCAAGACTTGCTAAGCGACTCAGGTATGCGTAATCACCCTGTGACCCCAATGACTGATTCAAGCCTAGTTCGTATGATGGATGCTCAATCTCAAGGCAAATCTGGCCTGGTGAACTTCCAAATAATTGAACAAGGTCCAAAAGCGGTAATTGAGCGCTTTGAAGAGCTAAAAGTACAAGGCAACCGCTATGCAGTGGTTGATGCATTCAATGCAGAGCATCTTGTCACACTTGGCCAAGCGGCGAAGTCTCTAAAACTGGTAACTGGTGGTTCTGGTTTGGCTGCGGGTATTGCTAAGAACTGGATAGAGAACCTTGAAGATCAAAGTGATGCGAAGCAAGGGGGGAACCCTAAAAAGGCACCAACCGTTGTGTTATCTGGATCTTGTTCTGTCATGACCAACCAACAGGTCGCTGTTTACAAAGAAAAAGCGCCACACTTTGCTATTGATGTGAAGGCGTGTCTGACGGAAGAAGATTACTCAAATCAAGTGTTTGATTGGGTCATGACCAACATCGAAAGCGAGTTCGCACCACTGGTTTACGCAACCGCAGATGCAGCGGCGTTAAAAGCGATTCAACAAGAGTTTGGCGCGCATGCTTCAAGTCACGCGGTTGAACAATTCTTTAGCCAACTTGCAATCAAACTTCAGCAGCACGGTGTGAAAAATTTCATCGTTGCGGGTGGGGAAACCTCAGGGGTTGTAACCCAAAGCCTAGCCGTAAAAGGTTTTCATATCGGTCCTCAAATCGCACCAGGTGTACCTTGGGTGAAGTCACTTGAAGGCGAGCTTTCTTTGGCTCTGAAATCGGGCAACTTCGGCGATGAACACTTCTTTGCCAAAGCACAGTCGTTTTTTGAATAGGTGAGGTTGTGATGAATAAAGAATTGATGACAGAACAACAACTGCGAGAGCAAATGGTCACTATGGCGCGCTCTATGTTTGAACGTGGCTATGCGACTGGCGGCGCTGGCAACCTTTCTCTAAAACTGCCTAATGGACACTTTCTGGCAACGCCAACTGGTTCTTCGTTCGGCCGCTTGATTGCTGAAGAGCTTTCGGTTGTGGATATTGATGGCAACCATATCTCTGGTGAAAAGCCATCAAAAGAAGTGGCTTTTCATCTGGCGATTTATCGAAATAACTCAAAGTGTAATGCGATTGTGCATCTACATTCTACTTACTTGACGGCGCTTTCTTGTCTTGAAGGTTTAGATCGCGAGAATGCCATCAAAGCTTTCACACCTTACTTTGTAATGCGCATTGGCGAACTGCCAGTGATTCCGTACCTGCGCCCGGGCGACCCTCAGATTGCTGAAGAACTTGCGCAGCGGGCAAGTGACTACCGAGCTTTCCTCCTGGCGAACCATGGTCCAGTGATCACGGGTACGGACTTTGAAGATGCAGTGGATAACGCAGAAGAGCTAGAAGAGACAGCGAAGCTAGCGTTCATTCTTAAAGACAGCAACATCCGCTACTTAACGGATACTGAGATTCAAGACCTAAAAGGGAGAGGTAAGTAATGGCTAAATTCGCGGCAAATCTGACAATGTTATTCACAGAAGTTCCTTTTCTAGATCGTTTCGAAAAAGCACACCAAGCGGGCTTCAAAGCGGTGGAATACCTTTTCCCATACGCATTCGAAGCGCAAAAACTAGCAAGCAAGATACAGCAGTTTGGTTTTGAGCAAGCGTTATTCAACATGCCTCCAGGTGATTGGGATGCAGGTGAACGAGGTTTTGCAGCTATTCCGGGGCGTGAGGATGAATTTAAAACGAGCGTCGAGACTGCTCTGATGTACGCCAAGGCACTGAACTGTAAAAAGGTTCACGCTATGTCTGGCATTGTTGATTCTCGCTTCACTCGTGATCAGCATATTGAAACCTTTATCTCAAACATTCGTTATGCAGCGGATAAGTTTGCCGAACATGGTGTTGAGCTGATGATTGAGCCACTCAACAATCGCGATGTACCGAACTACTTTGTTGCACATCAACGTGAAGCGGTGGAACTCATCAAACAAGTGGCTCGTCCAAACGTGAAATTGCAGCTCGATCTCTATCACGCACAAATTATGGACGGTGATCTGAGTACGTTGATTCGCGATGTGGCGCCATACACAGGCCATATTCAAATTGCTTCTGTGCCTGAAAGGCACGAACCATCGGAAGGCGAACTGAATTACCCACACCTATTCAATGTTTTGGATGACTCTGGTTACCAAGGCTGGATCGGTTGTGAATACAACCCAAGGCATAGCACGCAGCTGGGCCTTAGTTGGGTTAAACCATACCTATAACAATTTTAATTTCTATCCATAAATAACTTGAAACCAATTACAAAAACAAAGGGTCGTGACTATGAATATTATCATAACTGGAGGGGCGGGTTTTCTCGGAACCCTACTTGCCAAATCACTACTAAAAGAAAACAAAGCTGAAAGTATTACTATTGTCGACATTCAAAAGTCGCGCTTAGAGGGCATTGATGACCGAGTCGTTTCTTTAGTCATGGATATGACAAAGCGAGAAAATATAGACCAAGTTATTACTGCCGAAACGACACACATTTTTCATTTAGCGGCAATTGTATCGAGCCATGCTGAGCAAGATTTTGATTTAGGCGTAGCTGTAAATCTGACGACCACACAGTTATTGCTTGAGCGTTGCCGTAAAGTAAACCCTAATATTCGTTTTACGTTTGCTTCATCTTTAGCTGTATTTGGTGGTGATCTTCCGGAAACGATTACACCAATAACAGCACTTCATCCTCAGTCATCCTACGGGACGCAAAAAGCTATAGGTGAGTTATTGGTGAACGACTATGCCCGTAAAGGCTTTGTTAAAGCTGTATCCGTACGTTTACCGACTATTTGTATTCGCCCTGGGAAACCAAACCTTGCCGCTAGCTCTTTCGTAAGCGGAATTATTCGTGAGCCTTTGAATGCTCAAGAATCAAATTGTCCTGTAGACCCTACGCTAAAACTTTGGATATCGAGCCCGTCTAGAGTGGTGGACAATATTCAATATGCAGGGCTAATGCCTTATGAGCAGTTAAATAATCTGTCCTATAGAACGCTTAATTTACCTGGTATTCAAACTACACCAGCTGAGATGATTCAAACAATGGACACTCTAATGGGTAAACAACTTTCTAATTATATTACCTATGAGCATGATGCGGGTATTGATCGTATTGTGAGTAGTTGGCCACAAAAAATTGATTGTACTAAAGAACTGGAGCTTGGATTTAAAGCAGACAGTAATTTCAAGGATGTATTACAACAATTTATTTCTGTTAACAATATGGAGATTGTCTAATGTTACCAACCTCAGTAATTGGACTAATAGTAGCCGTATCAGTCCTTGTTTTTCTTGTATTACGTACAAAAGTACATGTGTTAATTGCGATGTTAATTGCGGCATGTATCGCAGGTATTATTGGTGGGTTAAGTGTTGACGACACGATTGCGACCGTTAGCAAAGGATTTGGTGGAACATTAGGCGGTATAGGGATTGTCATCGGTCTCGGCGTTATGATGGGGGCTATTTTAGAGGCTTCTGGAGCAGGAGAAAGTATTGCCTATAATTTTATAAAGTGGTTAGGAAAAAAGAAAGAAGAGGCCGCTCTTGCTGTAACTGGCTATATTGTTAGCATCCCAATCTTTGTGGATAGCGCGCTTATCATTCTTTATCCAATAGCGAAGTCTTTGTCAAAAACGTCCAATCGCTCGATTTTAACGCTTACGGTTGCTCTGGCGGGCGGCTTGGTCGTAGCGCATCACGCTATTCCGCCGACTCCAGGGCCTTTGGGAGTTGCTGGTATCTTTGGTGTCGATCTTGCCAGCATGTTAGGTTTTGGTTTGATGATCGCAGCGCCTTGTGTCATGGGTATTGTTTGGTATGCAAGATGGTTAGAAAAGCAGTTTCCTGAATTCATTCCAACCGAACATTTCTCGAAGTCTAGTGAGCAACTGATTAATGATCACAAAGAGTACATTGCAAGTAAAGAAGCGAAAGACCTACCATCTTTAAGTAAATCTATCGCTCCAATTATTATCCCAATTTTACTTATACTTGCGAAATCAGTGATGGGTTTATTAGAGGGGACTTTCGGTTTCGAAGGGCTGACTGCAACAACATTTGGTCAATTTATCGCTTTTATCGGCAGCCCTACTATTGCACTATCAATAGCGACGTTATTAGCGGTTTACACATTGGGTAATAACCTTACCAAAGAAGAAGCGAATGAAAAGATGGAACAAGGAATCTCCACTTGTGGCATCATTTTGCTAGTAACAGGAGCTGGTGGCGCGTTAGGTGCCGTATTGCGTGAAACGGGTGCGGGCGCAGAGATTGCTAACCAAGTTGCAGGGCTTCCTATTTCTGCGGTTATGATTCCATTTATTATTGCGACGTTAGTTCGTATTATTCAGGGCTCTGGTACAGTCTCCATGATAACCGCTGCTTCTATATCTGCCCCAGTTTTAGTAAATATTCCTGACGTTAATCTTTTATTCGCAGCGACGGCAGCTACGATGGGATCTCTATTTGCTGGCTACTTTAATGACTCGTTATTCCATATTGTTAATCGACTAATGGGGGTGACCGAGGTTAAGAAACAACTCATTATTTGGACTATTCCAACAACAATTGCTTGGGCTATTGGTGGTTCATTAGTCATGATTCTTAACTTATTCTTCGGATCTCATGGTTCAATCTTTGATCCCGTGTTACCACTTGCTGTACTTTTGGGGTGTGTTGCATTTACAAAATCTTACAGCGCTAAGCACGTCGAATTACAAGAGGTATAAAGGTTTACTTGTACTCTTCCATAAAGTAAAAACCTATCACAACATGTATTTTTATCAGATGGTTTAGAGATTGTTAATAATATGAACGGCCCTATGTTTGGGCCGTTTTAGTTCTTATAAATAAACTATTTAACTTGAACCGATATAGGTTCCATTTTCAACTTAATCAATATGAAATGGAATTGTTATTTCCCGCTTAGTAAGCGATTACCTATAAAGGATCTATTCGAGTTTAACTCTAGTGATTTTACTCTAGCGAAGTAGGGTTACTTTATATAAGAGTCCAGTACTTTTAATACGACTTCCATATCTTTTTCACGTTGAGTTTTGTCTTCCTCAAGTACGACGTGTTCAAGTAAGTGACCTTTAATTACTTCTCGCATCAAACCATTTACTGCTCCCCGAATAGCGGCAATCTGCTGCAACACATCTTGGCATTCATGCTCTTCTTCCAGCATTTTTTTAAGTCCATTCACCTGACCCTGTATTTTACTGACTCGAGTGTTGAGCTTCTTTTGATCTCTGGTTGTATGCGACATGTCTTATCTTCTTTACGTTACGGGCCGAGTTATTCTAACTGATAATGTAGCACTCAATTTATACTGGGGGGTAGTATTTAATACTAGGGGGGAGTATAGTTTGCGATAAATTAGAATCAACAACATAGAACAACAATGGATTTTGTCGCGTTACTACAACAAGGTAATGGGTGGTTCTTTATTCCCAGTGCCATTTTGCTTGGCGCCTTGCACGGTTTAGAACCTGGGCACTCTAAAACGATGATGGCGGCGTTCATTGTCGCGGTGAAAGGAACGGTCAAACAAGCCGTGATGCTGGGTTTAGCTGCCACACTTTCTCACACTGCAATTGTATGGTTAATCGCTGTTGGCGGGATGTATGTTAGCCAGAAATTCACCGCTGAAGCGGCTGAACCATGGATGCAACTTATCTCTGGGGTCATTATCGTGACAACCGGCGTATGGATGTTTTGGCGGACATGGAGCGATGAGCGAGCTTGGAACAAAGCTCAGGATCATGCTCGCGATTGGACGACGCAAGTTGTGGATACAGGACATGGGCATGTTTCGCTTTCGATTACAGAGGAAGGGGAGCATCACCGTTTCCAGTTGCGAACACTCAGCGGTAAACCTTTAACTGCTGAAGGTATCAAGGTTTCGGTAGCGAGTGATGGTTATCAACCTGCTGATATTTATCACTTTATAGAGCGTGATGGATACTTGGAATCGGCGTCTTGCATTGAAGTCTCTAATGGACTTTCTGTCACTTTGATCATCGGGCACCATGATCATACCCATGACTTTGATGTACATTTCCGTCCTGGTTCTCATTTAGAAAGCGAAGATAAGGAATATCAAGATGCTCACGAACGCGATCACGCTTTAGACATTCAAAAACGCTTTGAGAATCGAGACGTGACGAATGGGCAAATTCTGCTGTTTGGATTAACGGGCGGTTTGATTCCATGCCCTGCTGCGGTAACGGTTTTGCTTATCTGTTTGCAGCTTAAGGCAATGACTCTTGGTGCGACTTTAGTTGTGTCATTCAGTATTGGCTTAGCCTTGACTCTGGTTGCTGTTGGCGTTGTGGCAGCAGTGGGCGTGCAAAAAGCGACATCTAAATGGAGCGGTTTGAATGATGTTGCACGTCGAGCTCCTTACTTATCGGGCGTCTTGATCAGTGCAGTTGGTTTGTACATGGGTATGCATGGATACATATCGCTGACGAGTTAAACTCTGTGGTAAAGATTCTTTTCCTTTCTTTTTTATGGGCAATGGCTTAATGCCTTGGTTTGCCTATTTTGCTGCCGATTCTTTATTGAGAATCACTCGATCTGACATCGCTGCCATATCTACAAACCAAGTCATTCTCGCTTCACCAAGCATCTCGGATTACAACCGCTGCGATTGTGGCTCTAATATCTGAATCTGAGATACTAAATGATAAAACGGGAGCACTGACCACAGCGCTCCCGACGGCAAAACGCTAATTAGAACTCTTTTCTTTAATGTTCGATACCAATTTGGTCGCATAGTTAAATTTAACTATGCAAACGTTTCCTTTTGCGTACTCGTCCCTTCGCCAAACCTCGTAGAAATGTGACGTTTTGAAGACTTTTTTTCCTTCTGTCTAAAGTAATCGGGAACCAAGCAGATACATAGTTATAAAGTTATGTCTTGCTCTGCCAAACAGACCCAAAATGCAGTTTGGTTGGTTTTGGAGAAGAAAGGCTTAGCGCTCGATTAATGAGCATCAATTGAATTGTATTGAGACAATTATAATGAAAAGAATCATCTTATTAGCAGTCTGCGCCATGTTTGGTATTGCTGTCGTGGCGAGTATGGCATCAACGTACCTAATTTCGAGTCAGAAAATCGATGACATCATCTTAAACAAATCCCAAGTTCAAGCTGAGTTTCTAGCGGGAAATGCGAGTTATATTTTGGAGAACTCAGCCAATCCAATGCAAGATTTACAATCGCTTGTTGAGGGGCTGAAACAACGTTCAGACGTGAGTTATGCCGTTGTAATTGACCGTAACGTAACGGCAGTAGCCCACAGTGATAAGCACAAGCTGAACAAAACCTATAACGATGAATATACTGTTGAAGGCGCGACGAGAGGTGTTCAACAGTACTCAAAGTGGTATGCCGATGTCCAGAAAGTATGGGTGTTTGACATCATGGCACCAATTTATGTGGATGGTCAGTTATACGGTACTTTTGATATCGGTATTCCTATTACCGAAGTGAGCCAAGCGACGAATGGAATTATTACTTACCAGTTGATCTCTATGGTGGCGATCTTCGTTATGTGTGTTTTGATTCTGTCACTTCTGCTAAATAAACTGATGAGACCGCTTTCTGCGCTTAAAGACGCTCTACAAGACATCTCAAAAGGAGACGGAGACTTAACCGTTCGTTTGCCAGCGAAAGGTAATGACGAAGTCGCGCAAATTTCTTCTGCTTTCAACGTTTTTGTTGGGAAAGTACATGAGATTATTACACAAGTTGTAAATACTGGTGTGGAGCTTAATAGTTCAGCTGTCGCTTTGCGTGGGCAATCTCAACAAGCGCTCACAAGAGGGCAAGAGCAGAACGAGCAAACCATGCTGGTTGTCACATCCATGAACGAAATGATTGCGACGGTCAATGAAATTGCCTCCAATGCTGCCGGAGCGGCAAATGCTGCGAGTGCAGCAAGTAATGAAGCGCAAGATGGCTACACGACGCTAGAAAGAACCAAAACGGCGATGACTAATCTTGAAAACGAGATGAACAGCACTTCCAACATTATCGTGAGTCTTGCTGAAAATACTCAGTCGATTGGTAGTATTCTAGAGGTGATTAGAGGTATTTCGGAGCAAACCAATCTATTGGCTCTCAATGCGGCTATCGAAGCGGCACGCGCTGGTGATGCCGGCCGAGGTTTTGCAGTAGTCGCTGATGAAGTTCGCAACCTAGCGACTAAAACGGCTCATTCTACCGATGAAATTGACAATATGATTCACCAGCTACAAACTGAAGCTCAAAGTGCGGTGAATTCAATGAGTAATAGTAAGACTCTTATTGAAGAAGGAACGGCAGAAACTGAGTTAGCTCGACAGGCTTTAGAAGCAATAGCTGCACAAGTGACGACTATTTCAGATATCAATACTCAAGTAGCAACCGCAACAGAACAGCAATCAACGGTAGCAAACGAAATTAATATGAACATGGATACCGTCAGCCACTCAGTGAAAAGTGCGCTAACAGCGAGTGAGCAACTAGAAGAATCAAGTCAACAACTCGCGGAGCTATCGCGAACACTCGATCGTCACGTAGGAGCGTTTAGAATCTAAACGCCAACTGACCCTCTTTAATAAAAGCCAGTAAATGTTAATTGCTGGCTTTTTTATTTGAGAAATCGAGTCTCAAATCGCTTAGCGGTGTTTGTCCTTTCTAGACGATAAAACAGAATACGATAAATTAGTTGAGTAAAGCTTAGCTAGGCGTTAAGTTTTGCGTTTTGCTTTAAATGTTCAACAAACATAGATATTTTCTTAGCTACATGTTTTCTTGACGAGTAAAAGGCGTAAAGCACTAAATCCTCAGGTTCGTACTCTAGAGTGACGATTTCTAGCTCACCATTTTTGATCTCATTTTGGCATGACTCAATTGGCAATATTGCGTATCCAAGCCCTAATAACGCGCCATATCTGGCGAGATGACCGCTGTTTACTTTGAATGAAGATTGCACAGTTTGAGTAATATGGCCCCCAACAGGGTTTCTGAATACCCATGGTGCACCATTTACTGCGGTAAGCGTCGTGATGCAGGGAACATGACTTAGATCCGTAATTTTGTAAGGGGTGGCGTATTTCTCAATTAGTTGAGGCGCGGCTAAAATGGCACTGGGCCAGCGTTTTATCTCTCTCGCCACCCAGTTACTGTCTGACAAAGTCCCTCTATGAAAACTCAAAATGACATCAAAGCTGTCAATAACATCATCTTTAGGGTTTAGCGTTGTATCGCAAGACAAAGAGATTGACGGGTATTGCGTGCAAAAGGTGACAACCGCTTTGGCCAGTACAGGTGTGTCTGGCATAAGAATTCGCAGTTCCCCTGTTACCGTGTGCGAGTGGCGCGTTACCGTTTCTAGTGCGGCGTTGAGTTGCTCCAATAACGGACGAGTGCTGCTATAGAGCTCTTCTCCAGCCTCGGTAGGCGTCATTCGCCTTGTTGTTCTATTGAACAACCTAATGTTTAACTTTTCTTCAAGCAGGGCAATGTGTCGGCTGATATTTGATGTTGGTATATTCAAACACTCAGCGGCTCGCTTAAAGCTGTTGTTCTCATAAACACAGTGAAAACTTTTTAACCAGATTTGGTCAACGTTATCAAACATTTCATTATCCCACTTTATTGGATTATCAAGCCAGCATATCGCACTTTATCCCTGTACTAAGTTACATACAATTTTATTTACAAGTTTAAGCGAACAAACAACGAGATATCGCGCTAGAACGTAATCAATAGTGGTGAATTTATGAGCTGGTTAGAACGGTTATTTGAGAATAAAAATATAATAGGTTCGCGCAAAGCGTCTATCCCTGAGGGCGTTTGGACAAAGTGTCCTGAGTGTGAACAAATACTTTATCGTGCCGCGTTAAAAGAAAATTTGGAAGTATGCCCTAAATGCTCATATCACATGAGAATGGCTGCGCGTCAAAGGTTGATCTCTTTTCTGGACCATGGAACACAACAAGAGTTGGCAAGTGAGTTGGAGCCACAAGATATTTTGGGTTTTAAAGACTTAAAGCGATATAAAGAGCGAATTGCTTTAGCACAGAAAACGACTGGAGAAAAAGATGCGTTGGTGGTGATGGAGGGCAAGTTATTGGGGCTGCCTGTTGTTGCGTGTGCATTCGAATTCTCTTTCATGGCAGGCTCGATGGGCGCAGTGGTTGGCGAGAAGTTTGTCCGAGCAGTTGAAAGCGCAATTAATACAAAATCTGGGTTAGTATGTTTTTCCGCTTGCGGAGGGGCGCGCATGCAAGAGTCTTTGGTGGCACTCATGCAAATGTCAAAAACCAGCGCCGCGTTAAACCACTTATCTGAGCACAGATTACCCTATATCTCAGTATTGACGGACCAAACTTATGGTGGCGTCTCGGCGAGTTTAGCCATGTTAGGAGACATCAATATTGGTGAACCTAAAGCAAGTATTGGCTTTGCGGGAAGACGTGTCATTGAGCAAACGGTACGTGAAAAGTTACCAGACGAGTTTCAGCGAAGTGAATTTTTACTAGCGCATGGTGCGCTAGATATGATTGTCGATAGACGTGAAATGCGCGATCGCGTTGGCCGCTTATTGGCTAAGTTAACCAACGCGAGGGTGGTCTCAGAATAGGTTGTATTAAAGTTAGACTTAGTACTTGCGTTTATTGAGCCGTAATCATTACAAACCGTTCATTTTGCCCCCATCTTGGTTCCGCATTCATTAGGCTGAGATCCAACGCCGTTTGGTATGGGTCAACAGCAAAATGGTCGCTTACTAACCCCCAGAGCATCCAGTTGATTGCGGTTTCATTCTCGGTAAGCTCTTCGAGTGGCGCTTGGAGGAAAAAGTACTCATCTTCGCCATCGTAACCGAGCCGATCATAGATAATGTTGCGTAGCTCTCGATCCAAATCATGTTGGAGGTTGATTGAGTCGTACAGTTGCTCTTCTGTTGGGCCATTCTCATGGTGATAAACATTGCGTTTTGACTCTTTGCGTAAAGTACCAGCGCCAGTTTCAATGCTTACTTTCTTTTGCGAGTGTTGCTCAAGAACTTGAATGATTTCATCCTCTAGTTGATCGAGTTTACTCAGCAAAACTTGATTGTTTATGTCACCAGCGTGGGAGGCCATCGTTTGGAAGGCTTTCACTCTCTCGTAGACTGCTTTCCCGTGAGGAAGGGCCGCAAAACACTGTTCTCGGAGCGCTTCATTGGCTTGCCAAATGCCCGAGTAGAGCTCGTAATCATGTGTATATGGTGGAAGATCTTCAGTATCTTCCCCTAATAATTCTCGCCAGCGCTTTTGCCACTGTTCTTCTTTTGCGTGTTTTACACGCGCGTATTGCTTAACCCAGCGGTTACGAAGTTTTACCCCAAAAATGGCAAGTCCCCATGGAGCGAGCAAATAAAAATAATAGTGAGAAGAGTTATCCCAAAAGTAACCGTAAACGTAAACACCAAAAGCAAGCACCCAAGTTCCAATAGTACAAGCAATAACCCCGGACATTATTGATGATTGGCGCTTTGTTTCTCTTAATGTATTACCTTCAGCACATAACCAAAAAATGCCGCCAAAAACAAAGGCAAACGTTGTCATGAAGTAGGCAATCCCCGCTCCCAAAAATCCCCAAAGTGACATGTATTATCCCTAGCCAAATATCTGCTTTATTCACTCATCAATGACTGGAGGAGTAAATGTGTTTGATTTGGCGGAGAATTTACCATTAATGCCAGCCTTTTGATATGCACTCGATGACTTATTGGGAATGAGTCACAAATAAAAATAGATGGTATCAAGCATCAAAATTTAATTTAGAACCTTTGATTGTCGTGAACTCTATCTGGAAGAGTTAAGGGGGGCGTTTAAGGTCAATTTTCCTCATAAAGTCGTTATTTAGAAAAAGGTAAATTAATGTTTTTATTGATAATTGTGAGTTTTTGGGGAGTGGGATTGCTCCCATTTAATTAGAGTAAAAGACCTATTTTTGGGAGCGGTTTCATAAATTTTATGACACTGATTTCACTGTTTGAGCTGTAAAGAATATAAATCCCCACTCAATGTATGTTAATAATCAATGAGTGTTGTTATGTCTCATATCCGTTTTTTCCCGCGCCATCGTTTGGCGCTTGCTTGTATGCTAGCGAGTGTGTCTGGCTTCTCTTTTGCACAAAATCAGTGTGCTGTTGCTGATTTACAACAATCGCGAGATCTGGCTACTGCCGTTTCTGGTGCTGAGTATGATTGCTACCACGCTTGGTTTTCAGCACCTTCAGAAACGCTGAATGATATCTATAGTGAAGCGAGCCTAAGCCGTATCCAAGTCGCGCTGGATCAAGAAATCGCTCGCTATCGTGGTGAAGCAGATCAAGCCCGTGTTCTAGAGAACCTAGGCGAATTTGTTCGAGCGGCCTACTACGTTCGCTACAACGCTGGTACTGGTACACCTGAGTTTTCGCAAGCGTTGAGTCAGCGTTTTGCTCAGTCGACGAACCTATTCCTAAACAACCCTCATGCTTTGGATCAGGGTCGTGAACAAGTTGGTGCAATGAAGAGCCTGACTTTGATGGTTGATAACGTTAAGCAGTTGCCGCTGACCATGGATAGCATGATGGCCGCGTTGATGCACTTTAATCGTGAAACCGCGCAGGACACGCAATGGGTCGATGGTTTGAACAACTTGTTCCGCTCTATGGCAGGCCATGCGGCGAACGATGCGTTCTACCGATACATGGCAAACAATACACACCATATTGATACGTTGGTGAAATTTGCATCTGATAATGCTTGGGCATTAGATACGGATGCAAGCTTTATCGTTTTCAATGCATTACGTGAAACTGGTCGTTTGCTCGCGAGCCCAGATCAGGAGACCAAACGCAAAGCATTGGCAGTAATGCAACAGGTGATGCAGCGTTATCCACTGGGTAGTGAGCATGACAAACTATGGCTTGCTGCCGTTGAAATGATGAGCTACTACGCACCAGAAGGCCTAAATGGTCTGAATATTGAGCAAGCCAAGCAAGATTTAGCTGCACGTGTAATGCCAAATCGTTTTGAATGTCAGGGACCTGCCATTATTCGCTCTGAAGATCTGACCGATGCTCAAGCAGCGAAAGCGTGTGAAGTGCTAGCGGCAAAAGAAGCCGACTTCCATCGAGTTGCGAATACGGGTAATCAACCTGTCGCTGATGATTTGAATGATCGTGTTGAAGTGGCGGTATTCGCGAGTAACGCTAGTTACGTTGATTACTCTTCATTTCTATTTGGTAATACCACGGACAACGGTGGTCAGTACCTAGAAGGTGACCCTTCAAAAGCGAACAATACTGCGCGTTTCGTCGCTTATCGCTACGCGAATGGTGAAGATCTCTCTATCTTGAACCTAGAACATGAATACACGCACTATTTAGATGCACGATTTAACCAATACGGTTCGTTCAGCGATAACTTGGCTCATGGTCATATTGTTTGGTGGCTAGAAGGTTTTGCTGAATACATGCATTACAAGCAAGGTTACCAAGCTGCGATTGAGCTGATTGCAGATGGTAAACTGAGCCTTTCCACTGTGTTTGATACCACGTACTCTCACGATACCAATCGTATCTATCGTTGGGGTTATCTAGCTGTTCGATTCATGTTAGAAAATCATCCACAAGACGTCGAAAGCTTGTTGGCATTGTCGCGCTCTGGCCAGTTCGAACAATGGGCACAGCAGGTGACGTCTTTAGGTCAACAATACGATGCTGAGTTTGAACGTTGGTTGGACACATTAAAAGTGGAACCTGAGCAACCTGATACAGACCCAGAAGAGCCAACAGAACCAACAAGCCCTGAAGCACAAGTGACTGAATTGACGGCGAACCAAAGCCTTCAGCTCAGTGGCGAAGCATACAGCGAAAAACTGTTCTACGTTGATGTTCCAGCCAACACCGTTAACTTCAATGTATCTATTGAGGGTGCGGGTGATGCGGATCTTTACATGAGCTACAACAAAGTCGCGCATTACTATGATTTCGAAATGAGTCAATATGCTGATGGCAGCAATGAAGAGATTGTGTTTGAACCAGAGCAAGATGGTTACGTTAAAGCGGGTCGTTACTACATCAGCTTAACTGGACGTGATAGCTATGACTCAGTGAATCTTGTGGCTGCGTTAGAAGTGGAAGCGCAAACACCGCCAACCCAAGTGCAAGATGATTTAGCACCTGTGGTATTAGAGTCTGGTGAAGCCAAAATGCTTACCGTTCACAAGCAGCGTTATGCAGCAGTTTATGTGCCTGAAGGTGTTGAAGAGGTTCGTGTATGGCTAACGGCTCACTCTCAAACTGGTAATGTCGATCTATACGCGAGTAGGGAGCATTGGCCTACAGTAGAGCAGCACGAGTATGCGTCCAACTATGCAGGCAGCAATGAATACCTTGCGATTCCTGTTACTGAAGCAGGGTACGTGCACTTCGCTCTTCAGGCTCCAGAGCAAGGCGATGACGTTGAAATGCTAGTGCACTTCAACTAAACAGGTTCGATTAACTAAAGTCGAGATAAAACGTCGCTGATACAGCGACGTTTTTGTTTATATCGGACACGATTATAAACAAACAGCGGCGAATGCTAGTTAATCGGCTGATCTATCGAGTTATCAGTTGCCCTTTTTCTAAACGGCTTTAGGTTTGTATTGCAATTTACCGCGCACATAAACTTTTTTAGCGACGCGTTCTGTGACCTAGCTTCTGATTTGTGCTTCCCAAATGGATACAATATATATGCACCCCGTGCAATAAAGTGAAAAGGGAAAGACATGAAAACGCTTATTTATGAAACGTTGATTAGCCTTGCTAACCAAGAACCAGAACAACATGCAAGAATCCGACAAAATCTCTATGAACAGTTGGATCTGCCGTTCGATAAGCAGCTGGCTTTGTATTCTTGTGCCCTTGGTCCTGCAAGTTCAGGCAAGTTGGAGAGCAGTCAAGGCATTAACAACGCGGTAGATTGCGCGGTTAAACTGCTTGAAACTCCTGAGCGCTAATTCACTCGTTGTTTTAATCACGGCCCGAACCCCAAGGGCCGTTTTTAATTGCGGTTAAATTGATTTCAACGTCGTTATTACTCTGCTCTTTCCGCTAGCACTTCTTTGAATGCAAACATGCCGTTTAATGCCGCGGGAAAACCTGCGTAGACGGACATCTGCAAAATGATCTCTTTAATCTCATCCTCGCTACAGCCTACATTCAGCGCTGCATTTAAGTGCACTTTTAGTTGCGGCGCGCAATTCCCCATTGCCGTTAGCGCGGCGACGGTTGCGATTTCTCTCGATTTTAGGTCTAAGCCCGGGCGAGCATAAATATCGCCAAACGGATACTCAATGGTGTACTGAGCTAAATCTGGACAAATATCTTGTAAGGTTTCGATGACATTATGACCAGCGTCGCCATCAATTTGAGAGAGTAGTTCTAATCCTTTGTTAAAGCGTGATTGTTCCATCGGTATGTTCCTAGTGAATAAACGTAAACACACCTTAATCGTTAGAGTTAACTCTAAGTCAACGAACTTTTCCGCTTTTATACAAGGCAATTTTTTCTTCTAGAGCCGATAAGTGCTTTTTCTGTTGCTCAATGTGGCGTTTGAGGTTTTCTTGGTGTTGTTCTAACAGGGCTTGACGTTGTGGTACAGATTGAGAGCCGACTTCCCTTAATTTGGCATACTCTAGAATCTCTTCAAGTGGCATTGCAGTTTCTTTTAAACGCTTAACAAAGCTTATCCAGTTTAGATCTTTCGAACTATACATTCGATGTCCACTCGCGTTTCTATGGACATGTTTAAGTAAACCGATTTTTTCATAGTATCGAAGTGTATGAGCAGATAGCCCGACGAGGTCAGAAAATTCTTTGATATTCATTATTATCCTCCAAGGTAGAGCATACCCCATAGAGATAAGCTAAGTTTCGCATTTTGAAGTCATTTCGGGACAGATACAAACAGAAATCTTTAGTCTTTTAACGCTAGGTATGGTGATTTACTGGATTTTTGAAACGCGCCAAACGTGATCCATCTGCCAGTTTCGTTTTATTAACAATTGATTACTCAACGGGTTGGCTTGGCTATTTTTATCCTTTGGGCCTATTTTAGGGCGTACATAGGTCTTATGTTCTATCTTTTTAAATTTAAGTTTTTGTTAATCAAAACAATACCTTAGTTTTGTGTTGGTCTGTTCGGGTTGTATGTCGTGTGCCCGTTATTCACTCAGAACGATTTATCGCTGTGCAATGGATGAGTCGCTACGCCTTCGATTTCAGCCTTGAGTTAGTGCTAAAAGGGTGAGTGCCTCTGATGAATAGCTTTTATAATTTCGATTATTGAATTCACTCACAAAAAAATGCAAACAAGTAATCGTGAGTGGAAACGAGCAGGAGAACAACATGAGTGGCTCACAGGAAACACAATCATTCGGTGCAAACGTTATCTTACATGCGTTTGATTGGAAGTATGCTGACATTGCCCAACGAGCAAAAGAAATCCGCGAGCTTGGTTATGGCTCTGTGTTGGTTTCGCCACCAATGAAAAGCGCACACGATGAGCGCTGGTGGCAGCGTTATCAACCACAAGATTATCGTGTTATCGATAATGCTTTGGGTGATACCAAAGATTTTATTCATATGGTTCGTGAACTGGAGCAAGTTGGTGTGTGGGTTTATGCCGACGTAGTGTTTAACCATATGGCAAATGAGGCCCACCTTCGCAGAGACCTTCAGTACCCAAGACAAGAGGTCTTGGAGGAATACCAGAACAACAAACAGAAATATCAGTCGCTAGCGTTGTTTGGCGATCTATCTCAACCACTTTTTGATGAAGAGGACTTTGTTGAAGCATTCGGCATCAAAGACTGGAAAGATAAGTGGCAGGTTCAAAACGGACGTATCACAGGTGGACCAACCGATCCTGGCTTGCCAACTCTTCGTGTTTGTGACCATGTCGTTGAGCAGCAGCGAGCGTACCTAAAGGCGCTGAAAGCTATTGGTGTGAAAGGTTTTCGTATTGACGCTGCGAAACACATGACGTTAGAGCATCTTAAGCGTGTTTGGACAGACGACATCACGCGGGATGTGCATATATTTGGTGAAATTATTACCGATGGCGGTGCGACGGAAGAAGAGTATCAGCTGTTTCTTGAGCCGTATCTACAGGAAACTCGCCTAGGTGCGTACGATTTCCCTTTGTTCTCAACCATGTTTAAGGCGTTTGCTAAAAAGGGCAGCTTCAAGTCTCTGATTGATCCCTATTGTTTTGGTCAGGCTTTGTCCCCCGGTCGTGCGATTACATTTGCTATCACACATGATATTCCTAACAATGATGTCTTTCTTGATCTCATCATGGACGAGGAAAACGAATGGTTAGCTTATGCCTATATTCTAGGCCGAGATGGCGGTGTGCCGTTGATTTATACCGACTTAAACACCAGCGGTATTAAAGGTAAAAATGGTCAGCCAAGGTGGCAAGGTGCATGGAGCGACCCGAGAATGGCAAAAATGATCCAGTTCCATAATATGACGCATGGCGAGCCGATGAGTGTTCTTGAAGGTAACGATGACATGCTCGTACTTAAGCGAGGTGACAAAGGTATTGTGGTGCTTAATAAATCACAGCGTCAACAGTCTTTGACATTAAAAACGGATGGCAATTGGGTTGATTTGATGACAGAACAAATCATTCCAACTGACGGTAAGTTAATCGTACCATCTAAGTCGTCGATGTTACTTGTCGCGAACTAGAAGATGTACACACCGAGCTTAGCAACTTCGGTGTGTATGTTTTTCATCGTCATTCACGTTCTGCTGAAGTTCAATAGAAACTCAAACTCTCTCGTTTTTGCTAGAAATTTATGAGCACTCGTTAACGCAACATTCTGCTTTTAAAAAACCAATTACGTCATCTAAGCACTGATACTCTGCAACACAAAAAAGGGTTCTACCCTCGCGGCGCTGGGTGAGAAGACCAGCTGAAGCAAGGCTCGAGATATGATGAGAGAGAGTGGATGCTGGAATGCCAAGCTTTTCTTGTACGCCGCCTACCGCGATACCTTTGTATCCCGCTTTGACGACTTCTTTGTAAATACTTAAACGAGTCGGATGCCCTAACTCTTTTAGTGCTTTAGCAACGGCTTCAAGCTCCATACTGACCTCTAAAGAATGACCACAGTAATTTTGTTTCGATAATAGGGAAAGTCTCGGTAAATGCCAACTATTACGATCTCAGAACAATTTAAATCAGATGAGATTCATACTGGCTCATGCCTTCATGACAACAATTGTCTGTTCTAATGAGACAGATCAATCTTCATTATTATTTCACGCCACGTTCAAAATCCCTCGTCTACACTCAATGTTGAGTTGTCAGTTGGCAGACCAAGGAGGCGGCCATGATTGCGGTTCATAGAGATTATTGTTTGTCTAACAGTTCGGAGTTACATGCCCACGTTAAAGTCAATCCTGTCGGTAAATTAGAAGTTGAGATTGTTGAACTTCAAGAGCGCCACACCACAGAGTTTGATGATTTGTCTTTTGAGAGTCGTGGGTGTGAAACTCGAATCTGTGGTAAAGAAGACACAACTCCGTGGCAGTTCAATCTTGCAGTTACTGATGCGTTAGAGCTTTCTCATTTAGTGGAAGAAGCAAACGAAGAGTATGAGATTTTAATGAATGATCTTATGTAATATCGAGAAGATCATTTTATCCTGCACGGCGTGTGGCTCTGTACTGAAAAAATAAAAACCTCCCAAGTGGGAGGTTTTTAATATGGAGTGCGTTATCGTTGGATAGGCTCTTCTCTTGGTGGTGTTAGCTCTTGGACGTTATCTTCATTAAAGTCATCGGCGTAACCTTTAGGTGGCGGTGTCCAACCACGTTCTGACCGCGATAGTTTGTCATGACGATCTTTTTGCATCTCTTCCGCCATTTTCTCCTCTAACTGAATAAACAGTTGTCGGAAATTGTTGTCATAGCGTTCACCTTCAGAATCATCCTCCCAAGCTTTGTAAAGTATTTCTGACTTACGTGCTTCAACACGCTTATATGTCGCCTTCTGTTGTTCAACAAAGAAGGGGTGAATGCCAAGGGCTTTCATTGTGTGACCGCCCATCTCCAATGCAGAATGGTAGGTCTCTGATTCAATAATATCAGCCCCCGCTTGACGCAAAAGATAGCCATGTCCACGGTCAAAGGCACGTGCAATCACTGTTACTTTTGGGTACGTGTGCTTAACGTACTTCACCAGTTCTACACTCGATTCTTGGTTATCAATCGCCACAACCAAAGCAGCGGCGTGCTCAATGCCGGCTGTATGTAGCATATCTGGTCGAGTCGCGTCGCCAAAATAGGCGCGAGTGCCAATTTGGCGCATGTTATCGACTTGGTCAGATTGATGGTCAAGTACCACGGTAGTCACGCCGTTTGATACCAATAGGCGATTCACTATTTGTCCAAAGCGGCCGATGCCGGCGATGATCACCGTGCCTGTTTCCTCAATCGTATCGCTTTCGCGTTCATTTGACTGGCTTTCAAAGCGCGGCAGAATCACTCTATCAAACAGAATAAACAAACCTGGTGTCAGGAACATCGAAATCGCAACCACTAACGCAAGAGTTTGTGAAAGTTCAAATGGGATGACGTGGTTTTGCACTGAAAAGCTTAGAAGCACAAAGCCGAATTCACCTGCTTGAGCCAAGCTTAGGGTAAACAGCCAGCGGTTGCTGCCTTTCACCCTAAATATCAGTGCAAGAATAAACAGCACCAAGGCTTTCAATACCATCACGCCAATGGTCAGCGCCATGATCAGCCAGAAATCACCAAATAGAACCGAGAAGTTGATCCCTGCGCCAACGGTAATAAAGAACAGACCTAACAATAAGCCTTTAAATGGTTCGATGTTGGACTCTAACTCGTGGCGGAATTCACTGTTTGCCAATACAACGCCAGCCAAGAAGGTTCCTAAGGCAGGAGATAAGCCCACTAAGCTCATCAGCGCAGCGATACCAATGACCAGCATGAGTGCAGTTGCGGTAAAGATTTCTCGCAAACCAGAGCTAGCCACATAATTGAGCAGAGGTCGACTTAAAAAGTGTCCACCAACGACGACGATTGCAATCGATGCTGTGATTACGATGCCGTATGCCCAGCCAGGCAACCCCGCAACGAGGCTTAATTCTTCATGGTGCGCTGCGGCTGTTTGAGCCGCGGACTGTGCCTGTTCAATTAATTCAGGTAAGGCCAATAGAGGAATGAACGCCAACATTGGTATCACTGCAATATCTTGAAAAAGCAACACGGAGAAAGCGTTTTGTCCACCTTCCGTCTTCGTTAATCCTTTTTCGCTAAAAGTTTGCAAAACAATCGCAGTAGAAGAGAGGGCGAAGATCAAACCTATGGCTAAGGCTATGGTCCAAGGCTGGTCAAAGTACAAGGCAATACCCATAATCGCCGCGACGGTACCACCGACTTGCAGACCTCCTAAACCCATTAAGCGATTGCGCATCGCCCACAACATTTTGGGTTCGAGCTCTAAACCAACGAGAAACAGCATCATCACCACGCCAAACTCGGCAAAGTGCTGTATTGTTGTTGTTTCTTCACCGACTAAACCGATAATTGGGCCAATGACCACACCTGCGATGAGATAGCCTAAAACGGACCCAAGTCCCAAACGCTTAGCAAGTGGGACTGCAATTACAGCAGCAATCAAATATATGAAGGCTTGTAAGAATATTCCTGTCATGAAGCCTCCTTAATGAGCTCTGGCAATGCGCTGTTAAGCTTGATTAATGACGCCGCAGCTTCAACATCCAACCTATCTTCGACTAAAGCTGTTAGCAGGCTCTTGTACCGCTCAACATGACGAGGGATTCGCCCTTCTTCATCGGCTGTACGTGCGCCAAACATCGCGAGAGGGGCAATGTAGTTCATGCCGGTCAGTGCGGACATTTGTTCAATAGGCGCAAGCAGTTGACGAATCGTAAAGTGGTTGTAGCCCTCTGCCTTATAAGCTTCTTCTTTACCCCCTGCAGACAGCACACAAAGCATGGTCTTGCCTTGCAGTGCTGTGCCATCTGTACCGTAAGCAAAGCCATATTCCAAAACCAGATCTTGCCACTCTTTTAAAATCGCAGGCGTTGAATACCAATATAGTGGGAATTGGAAAATCACCACGTCATGTTCACGTAAGCGTTGCTGCTCACGGTCGATATTAATATCGAAACGAGGGTATTCGCCATAGAGATCAACACATGTCACGCCTTCAATTTTTTGAGCTTCTTTGAAAAGTGGAGTATTCACTTCTGAACGATGCTGGGAAGGATGAGCAAAGAGAATGAGTACTTTTTTATTTGCCATAGGGATCCTTGCTATCTAAATAACCATGCCCAGTAGGAGCGCGGGTTGGTTAGAAAATGTAACTCATAAATGATCGCCAAGCTAGTTTGGAAAACTGTTTAAGCTGTTTCAATATCAATAAAAAACCACCAAATAAATTGGTGGTTTTGGGAAGCGTTACGTTTTACTAATCATGAATAGGGACGACTAGAATATCCACCGGTGACTTGTTAATTAAGTGTCTCGAGTAAGAAATAATCTTGCTCCAGAAATCTTGGTGGTGGCCACAAATCAGAAGATCCACTTCTTGCTCTTTAATGGTGACCTCTAATTTATCAGCCAAGTCGCCAGTACCTACGAAGAAATGTTTAAGTGGGTAATCCATGTAATCACTAAATGTTTTTAAACATTCCATTGAATGCTCATTCAACGGCCTTTGATCCGGGTTTTCTTTAATGTCTACAAGCTCACGATAGATTTCTCCGTGCGTACCATCAATATGAATAAAGGAGATATCGGAGTCGAGATAGTTTGCCATTGATACCGCTCTGTCGATAAGCACGGTGCTTTCATCTGACAGTTCGAGTGCAACAAGGATATGTTTGTATTTCATAACCACGCCCTTATGTGGATTATCTTTACCCTAAGCATAGTATGGCTTGGATAAAAATTGTGTTGCTAAGATCTCGAAATTGTTCAAAGACTTGTTAAAAAGTTAATGTGATATAACAACTTACTGTGAAACTTTCTTTTTGTTCACATTTGGTTAGAAAGCTTGCTTTTTGAACAAAAAAGCGGCTACACTTTGGGCATCATTTCTCTAGGAGATTACGCCAACATGAAGAACTAAACCTGTCATCCATGTTTTTACTTATTTTTTGGATCTGCAGGGTTAGTAGGCGTAGCTCACTTTCCGATATTTCTTTGCAACAAGATGACCTTTTGATTTGACGTTTATCGTCGAGCTTTACATAGAGCTTAATGCGTTTGTGCACGCGTTTTGTTGCAATCTCAAATCATAGCTACGGCTGTTGTCCCTGTCATACAGGAGGCAAATTATGCCAGTTTTACAAGCTTTTAATGTTAGCCATCAGTTTGATAATGGTGAGACGCTATTTCAGCCTATTTCTTGTTCCATGACTAAACGACGTGTTGGTTTGGTTGGGCGCAATGGCATCGGTAAGTCGCTTTTGGCTTCGATTTTGGCGGGCGAAACTCAGCCTGCCAGCGGTGTTGTGACTTCTCCCTCTTCTTTCATGATGTATCGCCAGCAGCCGTCTGATTTGCTTTCAGGTCAGCAATCGATCGCCCAGTTTCTGGGAACAGACTCGGTCTTGCATGCTTTAAAGCAGATTGAACAAGGTGATGTTTCTGAGCATTGGTTCGAACTGGTTGGCGAACAGTGGGATATTGAACTGAAACTCAAACAGCAGCTTGCTGCGATGGGCTTACCGCAAGACCCTGATTTCTCATGTGCTCGGCTCAGTGGTGGTCAGTTGGCGCGTTTGCAGTTATGGCAGTTGTTTGAAAACGAAACGGATCTTTTGATTCTCGATGAGCCATCCAATCACCTCGATACCGAGGCGAAACAATGGCTGATAGAGTCTATGACGCATTTCAGCGGTGCGATTTTACTCATCAGTCACGATCGTGAGCTGCTGCGAGAGATGGAGGAAATTTGGGAGCTATCGGGCCTAGGTTTACAGGCTTTTGGTGGAAATTACGATGTGTACGCCGAGAAAAAACGCACTGAACTGCAAGCGGTCGAGAGGCAGTTAGCGCAAGTCGATAAACAGAAAAAACGGTTAGCCGAGCAAGCCCAGAAAAATCGCGAAAAAGCAGACCAACGCGCCGCGCAAGGGAACAAACTGCGCAAAGACGGCAGTCAGCCCAAAATTTTGCTTGATGGAAAAAAGGATAGCGCGACCGCCAGCGCTTCAAATCGCAATAAGAATGAGCAACTCAGACAAGCGCATTTACAAGCCAAAGAACAGGCGTTGCAATCGCGACATGAGCAGCTCAAGGCGCAAAAGCTTTATCTTACAGATAATCCGAACCGTTCGCGAAAAGTGTTGTCGATACAAGAAGGTATATTACCTTTTGGGAATTCTACGCCTATCACGTTGCAGATTTTTGCGAACGACAAAGTCCATCTCAAAGGGAGAAATGGCTGCGGAAAATCAACCTTGTTAAAGACGTTGCTTGGCGAGTTATCGTTGCAGAGTGGTGAGTTGCAAGTGAATACGCCTTTGTATTATCTCGACCAACATTTTGGTGCAGTGAATCCAAATCTTTCGTTACTTGAGAACGTAATGGAGAGCTGCCAAGAGATGACGGAAAGTGAAGCGAGGACCTTATTGGCCGGGATCGGTTTTCGTCGAGATGCTGTGTTTCGATTGGGGCGCCTACTGAGCGGTGGCGAGAAGATGAAGCTCGCGATGCTGATAGTCAGCCACCAAAATTCTCAGCCTTTGCTGCTGCTTGATGAACCAGATAACCATCTCGACCTCGAGTCAAAAATAATGCTTAGTCAGGCGTTAAATACATACAAAGGTGGATTTGTTCTGATCAGTCACAACCAAGATTTCGCTTCTGAGTCTGGGGTTTTGCGCCAAATCGAGCTGACTTAGACGAAAGAGAGTAAACGCCATCGTAGCTCTTCAGTATTGTTCCCAAGTTCTACACCGCCACTTACTAGTTTGTAGAACTGGAAGGAAATGAGGGAGTTAGGATGGCTTTCACAACTCGTTTAATGAAATTAGATTCATTTTGTCGATATATAGTAGAGTTCTGATGTATTGCACAAAAAGACAACAGAAAAATAAAAAGGAATTTCATGAAAAAGAATACCCTAGCACTCACAACGGCTCTCGTACTCGGAAGTGTGTTGTCTGTGGCGTATGCCAATGAAGCGGCGCAATCGTCGGTTGAACAGGTAACCCCGAAAACCATCACGTATCCAACCACACAAAAAGTGGATGTTGTCGATGACTACTTTGGTACAAAAGTGAGTGATCCTTATCGCTGGTTGGAAGACGATCTCAGCCCAGAAACCGCAGAATGGGTTAAGGCACAAAATGCAGTGACGTTTGATTATCTGTCGAAAATCCCTTACCGCGAGCAGATTGAAGAGCGCATCACTAAGCTCATGGACTACGAAAAGCAAAGCCAACCGTTCAAAGAGGGTAAGTTCACTTATTTCTACAAAAATGACGGGCTACAAAACCAAGATGTGCTTTATCGGCAGTTAGGTGATGGCGAAGCAGAAATTTTCCTCGATCCAAATACTTTTAGTGAAGATGGCACCACATCGTTAGCGGGAGTGAGCTTTTCACGTGATGGTTCTTTGGTTGCATACAGCATTTCGGAAGGCGGTAGCGATTGGCGCAAAGTCATTGTGTTAGACACAGAAACCAAAAAGCCCGTCGGCGAAACGCTGGTGGATATTAAGTTCAGTGGCATCAGTTGGCTCGGCAATCAAGGCTTCTATTACTCAAGTTATGACAAGCCAAAAGGGAGTGAACTTTCCGCGAAGACAGACCAACACAAGCTCTACTTTCATAAGCTAGGGACGAAACAAAGTGAAGACCAATTAATTTTCGGTGGTGTAAAGGACGAAAAGTATCGCTACGTTGGGGGTTACACGTCGGAAGATGAACGCTACTTGTTTATCTCAGCCAGCGTATCGACGTCGGGCAACAAACTGTTCTTTAAAGACCTGAGTAAGCCAAATAGCCCGCTGAAAACCATTTTAGATAACACCAGTTCTGATACTTGGGTGATAGACAACCAAGGCACGAAACTGTACTTGGTTACGAACCTTAATGCGCCGAACAAACGCGTCGTGACGGTGGATGCAAGTCAGCCGCAGCCCAAAAACTGGAAAGATGTGATTCCTGAAACAAAGAACGTGTTACGTGTTTCTACCGCGGGTGGCAATTTGTTTGCGAGCTATATTGTTGATGCGATCTCGATGGTGAAGCAATACGACATGAACGGCAAACTCATCCGAGAAATCAAATTGCCTGATATTGGCAGCGCATACGGTTTCTCGGGGAAAAAAGAAGAAACCGAAGTCTACTACTCTTTCACCAACTACAAGATGCCAAGCACTACCTATCGTCTGAACATCAAAGATGGTGATAGCGAGGTGTACTACAAATCTAAAGCGCCATTTGATCCAGCTTTATATGAATCTCGCCAGGTGTTTTACACCTCAAAAGACGGAACAAAAGTGCCGATGATCATCACCTATAAAAAAGGGACACCGATGGACGGCAGTGCACCAACAATCCTATATGGTTATGGCGGTTTCAACATTAGCCTCACGCCATCTTTTAGCCCGACACGTGCGGCTTGGTTAGAGCTTGGTGGTGTTTACGCGGTAGCGAACATTCGTGGTGGTGGGGAATATGGCAAAGAATGGCACAACGCTGGCATTCAAATGCAAAAGCAAAATGTGTTTGATGACTTTATTGCTGCGGCTGAATTCCTAATTGATGAAAAGGTAACGTCATCAAACAAGTTAGCCATTAACGGTGGATCGAATGGTGGCTTGTTAGTGGGGGCCGTTATGACGCAACGTCCAGAGCTGTTTAAAGTGGCGCTGCCAGCAGTCGGCGTACTGGATATGCTGCGTTACCATACTTTTACCGCAGGTGCTGGTTGGGCGTATGACTACGGCACGGCAGAGCAAAGTAAAGAGATGTTCCAATATCTGAAAGGTTATTCGCCAGTGCACAATGTAAAAGCAGGGGTGGAATACCCAGCAACATTGATTACAACGGGTGATCATGATGATCGTGTTGTTCCTGCTCACTCTTACAAATTTGCTGCTGAGTTGCAGTCAAAACAGGCGGGTTCAAATCCGACCTTGATTCGCATCGAAACCAATGCAGGACATGGTGCTGGCACACCAACGCGTAAAATAATTGAGACAAATGCAGATATTTATAGCTTTGCACTGTTCAATATGGGGATAGAGAAACTGCAATAGTGCGAATCGTTTGCGTTTTTAGTTAACGAAATGCATTGGTGCTTTTGCACTCGAAAATAAAAGGAGATCACAGAGTGTGATTTCCTTTCAATTTATTGTGGAGTAACTATTCTAAATTGACCGCAAGGCTAATTAAATTAAGGTATTTGCAATTTATTACAACTCTCTTCTTTACCTGAAGAGTAATATACGATACAAATAAAACTTGATCGCGATCACCTAACACCATTGCACTCCTTATTTATATGGTAAATTTAATTAATCATTTGTTCTAATGATAATTGAATTTTCATAAGTTTTAATATTCCCTTCTTCGTAAAGCTTACCAAATTTCAAGTTATATAAGATATAAGTAGCAGTGATTGAACTTTTACGACGCTTTATTTTATTTTAATTAAAACGTCTAATGTTTCGTCATTATTAAATTTGCTTTGATAATTTATATTATCCAAAGCGAGTTGTGTTGCTTGCTATTTATGATGACCTCATGACGTGAATAATTTTATAATCATTAAAATGGATACAGTTTTATGAATTTAGTGAAACCGTCTGTTGTTATCATGGCAGCAGCCCTTCAACTCGCGTCTTCTGCTTATGCTCAGACAAATAATGACGAAGAACTACAAGATATGTCTGACCCACTTGCGGTTTACACCCAAGCGGGCTTTGGTATTACTGACAAAGGCGCGAACATCAAAATCGGTCAAACTTACCAATCTAGCCAGCCTGGCACCATGGCGATGAACATCATTGAAATGAAAGGCATTGGTGGTGAGCTATTTGGCATTCGCGACAATGACGATCCAATGTATGCCAATGTTGATGACAGCATTGACTCTTTCCGACTACGTAATTTCCAAGTAGAAGTCGCAAAAGGTCTAGGCCGTCAATTAGATGTAAACTACGATGTTGATAACGATAAATTAGATGCATCTTACAGCTTTATTCAAGGCCTACCTAAGTTTGGTATGTTGCAGTTATTTCCTTTAGCTGGTGCGGGTGTCACTATTGCTAATGATTTTAGTGATGATGACAAAGGTTATGAAATTCCAGGTACTTTCACCGTTGTCGGTATGTACTCAAAAATTGAATTAACCGATAAAATCTGGATTAACTACAACCCAATGTATATGCATACATTGTCAGGGTCTAGTCAATATAAAGATACTTATTACGCGGGTGAAGATAATATCTTAACTCATGAGTTTGCGTTGTCTTATCAAATTAATCCTCGCGCAAATATTCGTTACTTTGCAAACTGGAATGAGCACGTTAATTTCGGTGATGGTGATCACCGTATCGAATTTAACTACCAATTCTAACTCCCTCGTTTATTTCCAGAATAGAAAGTGTGTTTATCCATATATTTAAATATTTAGGCTAGGGCACTTTCTACATAAAGTAGGTTTATCATGAAAGCCAAATATAAATTTGCGTTGGTATCTATTGCTATATCTTCTGCATTACTATCAGGATGCAAAACTGGCGATATCGCAACGAAAACTGCCCAAGCACCCTCTGTTGAAACCGTTACTCTAACCGAAACAAAAATCACTCCTTATCATACTTTTATCGGTCGAACTGAAGCGGTAAATGACGTTGATATTATGCCTCGAGTCGGTGGCGAATTAACCGCGATTCATTTTAAAGATGGCGATATGGTCGAAAAAGGCCAATTGCTGTTTGAAATCGACGACCGTCCTTACAAAGCGGCACTGGCGTATGCAAAAGCGTCGTTGCAAAAAGCAAAAGCACAACTCGTTCAAACTACGCGTGATGCAGAACGTGTGAAGAAACTCATCAAAGATAAAAGCATCAGTGAGCAGCAATACGATGACGCCATTGCTGCGCACGCCGCAGCGATTGCTTCGGTAGAAGAGGCGAAAGCGACGCTGGTTTCAGCAAGGCTCGATCTTGAATTTAGCTCTGTGCGTGCTCCTTTCTCTGGCCGCGTGGGTTTCAGCAACTTCCGAGTGGGTGACCGTATTTCGAAAATTCAACTCGTTCCTCTTGTTTCGATCACTCAAATCGACCCAATTCGCTTTGGCTTTGATGTGGATGAGAAGCTCTACCGCCGCGTAAGAAGCGCGATTGATGTGGCTCATCGTAACGATGACAAACTGGATGTTGATTTAACACTGACGCTTTCAGACGGTTCATTGTATCCGCTTGATGGCAAGATCTACGCCGTTGGCAACAAGATCGATTTAGAAACAGGCTCAATTCGAGCAGAAGCACAATTCGATAACCCAACTTACGCGCTTATGCCGGGTGAATATGGCAACTTGACCATCAAGCTGCGCAACAAAACCATTGATGGTTTGCTTATCCCATCGGCGGCTGTTCAGCAAGACCAAGCGGGTGACTACGTCATGGTGGTTGGTGATGATCACGTGGTGTCACGTCGTAACGTTGAACTCGGTCAGACCTACGGTGTGAAACGTGCTGTGCTGACTGGCTTGGCGGCTAACGAAAAAGTCATCGTCAATGGTCTTCAAAAAGTGCGTCCGGGTGCAACGGTGAAAGACGTTGAACTACAGAGTGAACAAGGCTGAGTGAGTACTGATGTTAAGTAAATTTTTCATTCATCGGCCGAAGTTTGCTTTGGTGATCTCACTGGCGATGACATTGATGGGTATGATCGCCCTGAAAGTCTTGCCAATTTCTGAGTATCCTCAAATCTCTCCAACGGTAATTACGGTGAGCACCATGTATCCGGGTGCAAACGCGGACGTGGTTAAAAAGACGGTAGCACAACCGATAGAAGCCAAAGTCAACGGCGTTGAAGACATGATTTACATGTCTTCTGTGATTGGTAACGATGGCTCATACACATTGCGTATTTACTTCCGAGTGGGCGCAGATGGCGATATGGCACAGGTTCGTGTGAACAACTTGGTGGCACAGGCGACGTCGTCTCTACCACAAGAAGTAAACCAAATCGGTGTGACGGTTAAGAAGAAATCTTCCGACATGCTGGGCGTTATCACACTGCGTTCCCCGAAACAGTCTTACGACAGTATCTACCTTTCTAACTACGCGGATCTCAATATCGTTGAGCGTCTAAAACGTATCGAAGGTATGAGTGACATTACGCTGCTGGGTAAGAAAGACTACTCAATGCGTATTTGGTTGAACCCAAATAAACTGGCTACCTTGAAGCTTTCTGCTAGCGATGTTATTGGCGCAATTAAAACGCAAAACATCCAAGTGGCGGCGGGTAAGATCGGTGGTATGCCAGCTCCGGGTGACCAGCAATATCAATATGTTTTGCAAACCAAAGGCCGCCTTACTTCTGCGGAAGAGTTCGAGAACATCATCATCCGTGCGAGCAAGAAAGGTTCTTTGATTCGCTTGAAAGATGTGGCTCGTGTCGAAGTTGGCGCACAAGGCTACGAAGCTGATGGTCGTATGAATAACGAACCAGCCGCCGTTCTGGCCTTGTACCAGTTGCCGACAGCGAACGCGCTAGACGTGATGGAACGCGTGAAAGAGGCCATGAAAGAGTACGAGAAATCGTTCCCAGATGATTTGGTCTACGACATCGCGTATGACTCTACCGAATACGTAGAGACGTCGATTGATGAAGTGTATGAGACGCTGGTGATTGCGGTACTTCTTGTAACCTTCGTTGTGTACGTTTTCTTGCAGAACTGGCGAGCGACCATCATTCCAACCTTAGCGATTCCGGTTTCCATCATTGCGACGTTCGCAATCATGGGCGTGATGGGCATGACCATTAACACGATCTCGTTGTTTGGCTTGATCCTCGCCATCGGTATCGTGGTGGACGATGCGATCATCGTGGTAGAGAACGTGGAACGGGTTATCCATGAAGAGCATTTAGACCCGATTCCGGCCACGATCCAAGCTATGAAAGAAGTGACGGGGCCAGTATTGGCAACAACGCTTATTTTGTTGGCGGTATTCGTACCGGTTGCGCTATTGCCGGGTATTTCTGGTCGAATGTTCAACCAGTTCGCGGTCACCATCTGTGTATCGGTGCTGATCTCTGCGATCAACGCATTGACGTTAACGCCAGCGCTTTGTGCGTTGATGTTGAAATCTACTCACTCGCAACCTATTGCGCCTTTGCGTGCGTTTAACCGAGGTTTTGAAGCAATAACGCGCAAATACCAAGGTTTAGTTGGCTTCTTGAGCCGTCGTATTGTGCTGAGTATCGGTGTTTATGGCGCGCTTATTGCGGTGCTGGCATTTGCGTTCATGACCGTACCTTCTTCTTTCGTACCGAACGAAGATAAAGGCGTGTTCATGGTCGAAATGCGTTTGCCAGACGCAGCAGCATTGCAGCGTACTGCACCATTAATGAAGAAGTACGTTGATGAGCTAAAACAGATGGAAGGTGTGGAGAACGTGGTTTCGGTTGCGGGCTTCTCGGTAATTAACATGGCGTCGATTCCAAACTCGGGCATGTTGATCATCAAACTGGATAACTGGAGCAAACGTAAAGACCCTGAGCTACACCAACGTGCGTTGATGAACAAAGTTAACCAAATGCTGAACTCAACGCCAGATGCCGCTTCGTTCGTTTTCGCGACGCCGGCCATCAAAGGCATGGGTGCGGTGGATGGTTTCAACCTTGTGCTGCAAGACAACTTGGGCCGTTCTCCACAAGAGTTGGCAAAAACAACCGCTGATTTTGTTGGCCAAATCAATCAACTGCCTGAAGTGGCGCGTGCGTTCTCGATTTTCCGTGCGAACATTCCGCAACGTTACATCGATATTGACCGCGATAAAGCGATTTCGATGGGCGTACCGTTGAATGAAATCTTCAGCACACTGCAAGCACAGTTGGGCGGTGCCTACATTTCTGACTTCAACTTGTTTGGTCGTTCGTACCAAGTGAAAGTGCAAGCAGAAGAGCAATACCGTGACAACATCGACGACATCGACCATCTGTTTGTTCGCTCAAGCTCTGGAAAAATGGTGTCACTGGCAACGCTAGTGAAAGTGAAGCCGATCTTCGGCCCTGATACCTTATCGAACTACAACATGTTCAGTTCTGCAACCGTGAACGGTGCGCCAGCGCCAGGTTACAGCTCGGGTGATGTTGTAAAAGCCATTGAAAAACTGGCTGCGGAATCTTTGCCAAGTGGTTACTCGTACGAGTGGTCAGGCATGACTTACCAAGAGATGAAAGCAGGCAACATGGCGCCAATCGCGTTCGCATTGTCTTTGCTGTTCACCTACTTGTTCTTGGTGGCTCAGTACGAAAGTTGGACCATTCCTGCTGCGGTAATGATGGCGGTTCCAGTCGCGATTCTCGGCGCAATGGGCACGCTACTGCTGGTGGGACAACCGTTCGATTTGTACGTGCAGATTGGTGTGGTCATCTTGATTGGTATGTCCGCCAAAGTGGCGATTCTTATCGTGGAATTTGCCAAAGTTCTGCGAGAAGAAAAGGGCTTATCCATCATTGATGCTGCCAAAGAAGCTGCTCGAATCCGTTTCCGTGCAGTACAGATGACTGCGTTCGCCTTCATCTGGGGGGTATTCCCGTTGGTGATTGCATCGGGTGCTGGTGCGGCATCTCGTCACTCACTGGGCTTTGCGGTATTCGGCGGCATGATTCTCTCTACGTTTGTAGGCACGTTACTGACGCCAGTGTTCTTCGTGATGATGCAATCTCTGCGCGAGAAGTTTAAGCGAAAGAAACCCACTGAACTTGAGGTGAGCGAGCAATAACGCTGATTTCAACTGACTGACTCCACAACACCCCCACGCTGTGTGCGATTGGCCAATGCCTTTCATTGATATACAACCACCGTCGCAGCGTGGGTTCCCCAAACAATAATAGGTTTTAGCATGAAAAATCTTTCAAAAATCGTCGTAGCGAGCTCTCTACTGACGTGTGCTGCTGCGCAAGCGGGTGGGTTATACCTTTACGAAACAACTGCATCGGATATTGGTTTGGCATCCGCTGGTATGGCGGCTCGTGCGCAAGATGCCTCAGTAATGGCAGCAAACCCGGCTGGTCTGGCGAATGTTTCTGGTAAATCTTTCTCTGGTAACCTGATTGGCCTTTACGGTGACGCGCAACTAGACACGATGACTGGCGATGCGGGCAACGTGATTGGTTTTGTTCCTATGGCGTCGGCATTTTACAGCCAACAAGTAAACGACAAATGGACGCTGGGTATTGGTCTGTATGGCAACTACGGCCTTGGCCTCGAGTACGAAGGTCTTTTGGATAATCATTTAGATATTCCTACAGCAACGACGCAAGCCTTAACCATTCAACCTTCCGCTTCTTACCGCATCAATGATCACTGGTCTGTGGGTGCGGCGCTTGGTATTCAGTACGGTATGTATGAAGTGGAAACGAAGGGAGTCTTGAACTTCAATGACGAAGACCAAGATACTCAGGTAAACGGCCGAGTAGGTGTGCTTTATGAGGCAACATCAGGCACGCGTCTTGGTCTGTCTTACTCTTCTGAAGCCGAATTTGAATTCGACAAGAGTAACTCCATTGCTCCACAACAACTGATCTTCAGTGCTTACCATGAAGTGAATGATGACCTAGCGGTGATGTGGAACGTGAACTGGCAAGACTGGAGCGAATACACAACCACGCTGGGCGTAGAGACACAAGACACTTACCAAATCGCATTGGGTACTCAGTACAAACTGAATGAAAAAATGATGTGGAATGCAGGTTTTGCATTCGATACCAGCATGTATGAAAGCCAATCAAACGGTGACATTACCGTTCCTACTGGCAAGGCGTACCGCATTGGTACAGGCATTGATTACAAATTGGATTCAGAAAACTCAATTGGTTTCGCGTTTGAAGCGGTCTTGATGGAGTCTTCAGAAACGCCACGCTTACAAGCTGGTTTTGATGAGCCTGCACTGTACTTCATGAGCATGAGCTACAACTGGAAAAACTAATCATTCCTAATCGCTAAAACGCCTTCCTTACAGGCCATTCTACCCTAACTACCTGCACTGGATGCTGTCACGCCATCTAAGGTAGTTAGGGCGCTTTTGTCACATCCAGTGAGTGATGATTCAAAAAATATCTGCGCAGCTAAGTGCGGGTATTCAACATCTCAAAGGACTAAAAAATGAAAAACAAACTAGCGTTAGTGTGTACGACTTTGTTGGTCAGTACGCTGGCTCATGGTGCCGAGCATCGAGTAAAAGACAATAAAAACAAGTTGGCGGATGACCCAACAAAAGTCATCACGAAATTTGGCGCGTCGTACGCAAACAACTACGATTTTGATGATCAAAACATCTCATTCTCGGGCTCACTTGCGCTTGACCAAGCGCGCAAAATCAACCTGCGTATCAATGATGATGCGAGCGAGTGGCGTATTGGTGGCTCGTGGTTGTTTCCGGTCGGTATCGTGAACTTCAACTTCGGTAAAAATGAATACGTAAACGGCGCGGATCAAACCAACTACAGCGTTGGTACCTTTATGCCGCTAAGTTATTTCGGGATTGAGCCAGCAGGCTTCCAAATTTTCCCAATGGCAGGCTATACGTACAACACTGGTGATGTTCCTGTTTGTGACGGTGCAGAAAGTAGTCTCTGTAGCGAGCCTAACTTTACGGGTACGCCAAGTGCAGAGAATGGCTTCAATATGATGAGCTCTTCAGGCAGTAGCGGTTACGTTGGTGCATTTGCGCTGAAATCGTTTACCAAAGAGCTGACGTTAATCAGCTTTGCAGCAGGCACTTACGGCTCAGAAAACAGTGAAGGAGAGAACTACAAAGGCTTCTTTGGTGGTATTGGTCTTGGTTACCTCGTGAGCAAACGCCACTCTTTTAACGTAATGACGTTTGGCATGGACAACAACACCTATTTGGATGAAGCAGACAAGCGCATCGTATTATCATATCAATATCAATTTGAATAAATAAAAACGCAGCCCAAATAGCTGCGTTTTTACTTTGATAGAATGAACTAGTGAATTGAGTTGTTTTCTTCGATCTTTTTCTGGTACTGGTGTTTTAATATATACATGCGCTTAACATCGCTGTAAGCGCCGTTAATAAAGTATTCTTCTACAAGGTGACCTTCTTCGATAAAGCCGCACTTTTTGTATAAGTGAATAGCGACTTCGTTATCCACTGCGACTAATAAGTAGATTTTACGTAGATTAAGAATTGAGAATGAGTAATCTAACGCACGATTAATCATCTCTGTCGCATAACCTCGGCCTTGATGCTCTGGGGCGATGATTATCTGAAATTCCGCGCTGCGGTGAATGTAGTTAATCTCGATCAGCTCAACTAAGCCAATTACGATGCCGTCTTCATCTTCGACGACAAAACGCCTTTCAGCGTCATCATGTATATGTTTTCGATAAAGTTCTTCGAGCTCGTCATAAGACTCGTAAGGTTCTTCGAACCAGTAGGCCATGATATTTCGGTTGTTATTCAGTTCATGAATAAAGCGCAAATCAGAACGCTCTAATGCACGCATTTTTAGGCCTTTCTTCATCATTTTTCTCCAATGAGGGCGGAGAATACCTCCGCACTTGATGCTAGAAAATATTACCGTATTTCACAAGAATAGCGCATCTTTTTTTGGAAAATATCCTGTGATTTTCAATGTGGAAACTTAGAGTTCACGACAAATATAAATTAATCTTTACGATAAAAAACTCGATTAGGTGCTTTGCCTAATATCGTATTAAATACCGCGCAACGACTTAGTGTCTTAATCTAAACAAACAAGGTATTCAATATGTTTTCAATCGGTGACGTAGTAGTAGCGACTAAAGGTATCGATCTTGGCGAAATGGTTGTTACAGGTTTAAGCAGTGGCGGTTTTTACACACATGTAAAAGCAGGCGAAAAAACACTAACTTACCCAGCTAAAGATCTTAAGAAAGCATAATTAAATTTGCTCATTCTTATTTTTAACTGGCTTAAAGTTCGTATTAGTTATTTTAAGCGGGTTAGAATCGATAAAAGGTAGCGCAATGAGTCGCTACCTTTTTTTATTTTTTCTACCTTTCTTCACCAATATGAAACTCAACGCGATTTCTTCCAGTTTCTTTTGCCTTGTAAAGTGCTAAGTCGGCGCGTTTAACTAATGGTTCAAATGAGTCGTCGAGACGACAGACTTGAGTTACCCCAATACTCGCGGTGAAGCTCATATCACAACCTGAATGTTGAACGGTCGTCGTTTCTAGTGCATTACGAATCGTTTCTAATGTGTCTAGAGCTTGCTGTGATGAGCGACTTCTTAATACGATGGCAAACTCTTCACCGCCAACTCTGGCAAGTAAGTCACAATCAAGTAGATGACTTTTAATAGTATTAACTGCATGGATCAGTGATTTATCGCCTGCGTCATGACCAAATCGGTCATTGAGGCTTTTAAAATTGTCGAGATCTAAAATAGCAACATGGAAGTCAATGCCCTGGGTTCGGTATTCATTTAGGCGGCTTTCGATTTGTCGCATGAACTCTCTGCGGTTTGGAATACCTGTTAGATCATCCGTCGTGGCGAGGTGCTCCATCTTCATAATCTGTATATGAAGGGCAATGTTTAAAGCAATCCAATTAGCGATGCACTGAAGCTGTGCCGCTTGTTCGTTTGTGTAAATGTGCGTTTGATGATGCGCAACATTAAGCGTTCCTAGGCAGACTTTACCGTGCATTAAAGGCGCGTCCATACACGTACCCATACCATTGGATGCGAGCATCATACAATCGATCTCATCAGATTGCGTAACATCATCGCAGATCATCAGTTGTTGCTTTTTGAACACTCGGCCAACAAACGCTTGATGAATGGGCACTAAAAATTCAGCGGGAATCGCTTTACTACCAGAGAAAGAGTAGACCTTTAAATGATCATTGTTTTCATAAAGTGTGATACTCGCACGGTCAGAATTAAATATACGATTTATCCATTCTGCCACCGTATCAAGTACTTGCTGTAGTGTTTCCGATTGAGCTAAAAAGTGAACAAACCCTATCGGCATACATATCGGACTTTCCATGTTTTGCATCGATAAGTCATCAGGGTTAAAAGTTCTTTCAAGTCTCAATAGACATCTCCTTGGCAATGTTGCAAATAACAACAATAAATTACGTGAAGCTATTTTGTAGAAAATGTGCTTCTTGGTAAGAGTATGGTTTAATTATCGCCATTTGTGTGAATTTGGTTGCTTAATGTGGGCGTTAACTCACCCTAAATAAGTAAATCTTATACCTATTTATAAGTAAGTCATTACTCAATAAGTGGTGTTTTTAAGATGGAAGTACAGAATGAGCCCTTCTGGAAGAGAAGGGCTAGAAAAGGATACAAATAGGGTCAGGTGAGTGGTGACTTAATTGTCTTTGTACTTTTGTAAAATCAACTGACTTATCTGCGCAACGAGTTGGTCCCTAGCTTGAAGTGAGAGCTCGGTTTCTGTGACATAAATACTAATGTAAACAGGTCGATGATTTTCCTTCCATATAATCGCGTTAATGCCACGCGAACCATGACCTCCCGCACCAGAACGGTCTGCAATAGACCAACCTGTTGGTAATACAGAACGCATTAACGAGTCTGAAACTTTGTTGTCCTGCATCCAGATTTTTAATTGTACACGAGACTCATAAGACAACGTTTCGCCTTCGACCAAAGTTCGAAGAGTGTTTAGTATGGCGTTAGGTGTGGTTGTGTCGCGGCTGTCGCCTGGTGTGGCTTCGTTCAAGCGAGGTTCTATTCTGTCTAGGCGCGTTGCTTTATCTCCAATTGTTCGCAGAAACATTGTTACGGCCTTAGGGCCGCCAATTTCATTTAATACTAAGTTGGCTGCGGTATTATCACTCATTAACATAGCGGCTTCACACGCGTGCTCTATGCGTGTGTTTTGGCCTGCGAGCTTATCCATCACTGGAGACCATACAACGATACTGCGCTCATCGACTTTTGCGGTCGCATTTTTACTTAGCTTACCGCTGTCCATATCACTTAGCATTTTGGCACAAGCTAGGGTTTTGAATGTGCTCATGAGTGGGAAGCGTTCATCGCCACGGTAATCCCAACGCTCGTCTGCTTGGGTATCCCAAACTGACACCCCAATTCTGCTTGAGGTTTGTTGCTCGAGGAGAGAAATGTCCTCATTCAGTTGGGACGCGTAACTTAGGGTTGAGCAAACCATTAGCCCAGCCAACAAAAATAACTTTTTCATGGATCGTGTTCTTCAATTTTAGTTTTAGTTCGCACGGTAGCGATGTCACGTAAACTATAACGAGCCAATACTCTAAACACTGTTAAATCTATGTCTATTTTATGTAGGATTCTTTGCAATACGCTTAAACGGTCTCAATATGGGGAGAAGAGTGTTGCTATCAAGGCCTGTAGTTTGGCTTATATATTACGTCGGTGATTCGGTCACAAAAATATCTTAGCGTGAGACACTGGCTCAGAATTTCTTATCATGAGCTAACGAATAGTTTGATCCAGAAATAAAAGGAGCTGAATCATCAGCTCCTTTGTCTAGTTGGATAATTACTTACAGTTCAATCTTTTTAACCATGCCCGATTCTGCATGGCCTGGAATGTTGCACGCGAACTCAACCTTGTTGTCACCGTGGAAGTGCCACAGTAATTGCTTCGCTTTACCTGGTTCTACCGTAACTGCGTTGCCTGAGTCATGCATGTGATCACCGCTCATTGTCTTCATCATTTCGCGATGTTCTAGCTGCTCTTTAGCCGAACCAATCGTAAACTCGTGGTTGATCTTACCGGTGTTCATGACCACAAATTGCACCACATCGTTTGGCTCAATTTTAACGTCTTTTTTGAACTTAATAGTCATGTCATCACCCAAGATAACGTGTACCACTTTGTCTGGCTTTGCCCCTTTTGCAGGCATACCAACTGCCGACATGCCCGGCATATCCATCATGTTTGAATGGTCCATTTTACTGTGGTCCATCTTCATGCTGCCGTGGTCCATATTTTCATGCTTCATATTGCCATGATCCATTTGGGCAAAGGCAGCCGTTGTAGTTAGGGTTAGAGCAAGAGTGATTAGTGTCTTTTTCATTTTTATATCCTTGTTTTAATTCATTAATAACTTGGTTACTTCCCCTCAAACGGATTGTTTGAGGGGAAGGTAGGGATTACGCCTTGTTGCCAGTGTGAGCTTTGTTGTCGGTGTTTTCGATTTGATTACCAGCTTGCGTACTTGCTTGACTAGGAGTTGAGTTACTTGGGCGCAACTCGCGTTGTTTCCACAGCTTGAAGATGGCTGGAAGTACCAAGAGCGTCAGTAGCAGTGCCGATGCCATACCACCAATCATTGGTGCGGCGATACGTTGCATCACTTCTGACCCTGTACCTTCGCCGTACATGATCGGAATCAGACCAATAATGACCGTTAGTACCGTCATCATTACTGGGCGAACACGTAAGCCTGCACCTTCGCGAATGGCATCGGTTAGGTCTTTCGCCTCAAGCTTCTGTTGGTTCTCTTCCGCATCGAGTTTTTTGTAGTGCCACGCTTGGTTGAGGTAGACGAGCATGATGACCCCAATCTCAACTGCGACACCTGCTAGGGCAATAAAGCCGACCCCGACGGCAATCGAGAAGTTGTAGTTGAGGATATGCATGAGCCACAAACCACCGACCATAGCGAGCGGTAGGGTAAGCATTATGATCATCACTTCACCGACACGACGGAAACTGAAGTAAAGCAGCAGCATAATGATGGCAATGGTGATTGGTACCACGACACTCAAGCGGTCTTTCGCACGCTCCATGTATTCGTATTGACCAGACCAAGCCAGCGAGTAACCCGCAGGAAGTTCCAATTGATCAGCAACAACCTGTTGCGCTTCTACGACGTAAGAGCCAAGGTCACGACCATCGATGTCGACAAATACCCAGCCGTTTGGACGCGCGTTTTCCGTTTTGATCATCGGAGGGCCGTCTTCGTAACGAATGTCCGCTACATCAGCCAGCGCAATACGGGCGCCATTTGGTGTCACTAACGGTAGGTTTTGCAGTTTAACCACTGAATCACGGTAGTCTTGTGGGTAACGAACGTTGATTGGGTAACGCTCCAAGCCTTCGATGGTTTCACCCACATTCATGCCGCCCACCGCAGTGGAGATCACCTGCTGAACGTCTTTGATGCTCAAGCCATAACGCGCTGCGGCACGACGTTTAATGTCGATCGTGACATAACGACCACCTGCTACACGTTCTGCATAAACCGATGCTGTGCCTTGTACGCCGTTAAGAATTGGCTCCAACTGAGAACCGATCTTCTCAATCACTTTCAGATCAGGTCCGGCGATCTTAATGCCGATAGGGGTTTTGATGCCCGTTGCCAACATGTCGATACGCGTTTTGATCGGCATTACCCAAGCGTTAGTAAGACCAGGGAACTGAACCAGCTTATCGAACTCTTTGCGCAGTGACTCGGTTGTTACGCCTTCACGCCATTGATCGCGTGGCTTCAACTGAATCACGGTTTCGATCATGGTGAGTGGCGCTGGATCGGTTGCGGTCTCAGCTCGGCCTATTTTGCCCCATACGGTTTTCACTTCTGGAACGGTTTTGATCAGCTTGTTGGTTTGTTGTAGAAGCTCACGCGCCTTACCAATCGAGATACCCGGATAGGTCGTTGGCATGTACATCAAGTCGCCTTCATCCAGCGGCGGGATGAACTCGCTACCCAGTTTACTGGTTGGGTAGTAAGCCGATGCCATTAGACCTAATGCGATAACAATCATGGTCTTAGGGTATTTTAAGCTGGTGTTCAACAGCGGACGGTACAACGCGACCAAGCCACGGTTAACCGGGTTTTTGTGTTCCGGTAACACCTTACCGCGAATGAAGTAGCCCATAAGAACAGGGACGAGTGTGATCGCCAAACCTGCAGCCGCTGCCATGGCGTAAGTCTTAGTGAATGCAAGCGGCGAGAACATCTTGCCTTCTTGGCCTTCTAAGGCGAACACTGGTACGAAGCTAAGAGTAATGATCAACAACGAGAAGAACAGCGGTGCGCCGACCTCTTCTGCGGCTTTGCCGATTACTTGCCAGCGGTTTTTATCGGTCAGTGGCGTTCGTTCAATGTGCTTGTGAACGTTTTCAATCATCACGATTGCACCATCCACCATGGCACCGATGGCAATCGCAATACCACCCAAAGACATGATGTTGGCATTGATGCCTTGCCAATGCATTACGATAAACGCACTAAGAATACCAACCGGTAGGCTCAGAGCGATAACCAACGAAGAACGAATGTGGAATAGGAACAACGCACACACAATCGCAACGACGATGAACTCTTCTGCAAGCTTCTTCCACAGATTTTCTACCGCTGAATCGATAAGGGTAGAGCGGTCGTAGGTTGCAACAATTTCCACGCCTTCTGGCAGGCTGCGTTGTAGGTCTGCGAGTTTGTCTTTGACTTTTGCAATCACTTCACTGGCGTTTTCACCAAAGCGCATCACGATAACGCCGCCGACCGCTTCACCTTCGCCATTCAGCTCTGAGATACCACGGCGCATTTGTGGGCCAAGGTTAATGTCTGCGATATCACCTAATAGCAACGGCGTGCCTTTCTCGGTGACTTTTAGCGGCAGTGATTTTATGTCTTCAATGCTGGTTAGGTAACCCGTGGTACGAACCATGTGCTCGGCTTCAGCCACTTCGATAACGGACGCGCCGGTTTCTTGGTTGCCGTTTTGGATTGCCATGTTCACTTGTTGCAGAGTGAGGTTGTAAGCACGAAGCTTGGCAGGGTCAATCTGCACTTGATACTGCTTCACCATACCGCCCACGGTCGCAACTTCAGAAACGCCATCAACGGTTTGCAATTCGTACTTCAAGAACCAGTCTTGCAGGCTGCGGAGATCCGCCAAATCATGCTTGCCGGTTTTGTCTTGTAATACGTAGCTGTAAACCCAGCCCACGCCCGTTGCATCAGGACCTAGGGTTGGTTTTGCGTTCGGTGGCAGCTTTGGTGCTACTTGGCTTAAGTACTCCAACACGCGTGAACGTGCCCAGTACATGTCGGTATCATCGTTGAAAATGATATAAACGTAAGAGTCACCAAAGAAAGAGTAGCCACGAACCGTCTCAGCACCCGGCACGGCAAGCATGGCGGTGGTGAGTGGGTAAGTAACTTGATCCTCGACGACTTGAGGAGCCTGACCCGGATAGCTTGTCTTGATGATCACTTGCACATCAGAAAGATCTGGAATCGCATCAACAGGCGTATTCTTTACACTGTAAAGTCCGCCTAATATAAGGGCTAAGGTCGCGACCAACACTAGGAATCGGTTGCTCAGTGACCAACGAATAATAGCATTGATCATAATTAACCCTCGACGGCTGTTGTTACAGGAACTAATTGTTTAAGAACGTAGTCAGATCCTTGTTTTTCAACTAGAAACCGAACTTTCTGTCCTTCTTCAAAACCCGATAGATCAACGTCTTCTCCCACAGAGAAGTTCATCTCACCTGCATCCCAGTTCCATTCTGCAACCGGTAGGTGGTTTAAGGTGATCATGCCAAAATCAGCCATCAGCATGCTAATGTCACCAGTTAGCCAAACTTCTGCTGCAATGACGCTGTTGTCTGCCTTATAGTCAACGATTTGGTACTGACCGGACTCCGTCTTTTGCATTTCAAATTCGATAGCCTGACCTTTTTTCAAGTCACCCATTTCAACGCCATCTGCGAAAGTGAAGTTCATTACCATGCCCGGCCAATCCCATTCTGGTACAGGCTGGTGGTTGATGGTCAGCATGCGGTGATCTTTCATTACGTCTGTGATCTCACCTTTGGCCCATGCTGTTTCCGCCGCTGCTTCTACACCATTGATGCGAGACAGATCCGCCGACTGGCTTGATTCAGAGTCGAGCATGAAGTGAGATGAAGCAACGATCTTATCGCCTTGTTTAAGTCCTTGTAATACTTCGATTTGTTCGCCAGCTTCACGGCCAACTTCAATTCGAGCAGAGCGGTATTTGCCATCACCTTCCGCCAGAACAACGCGAGTCATACCGCCAGAGCGGATAACAGATGATTTGGGAATCGTTAATACTGCGTCGTCAGTGACAGGCTGCAAGGCAATATTGGCGAACATGTTTGGCTTCAATGCGCCATCTGGGTTAGGGAATTTAAGACGCACACGCAACGTACGTGTTTTCGGATCGAGGATTGGGTACACGTAATCGACAACGCCTTGCCATTCATTGCCCGGAATCGCGTCAAGGGTCATCGTGGCTTGAGAACCTGCTTTCATCCAGTGTGCTTGACGCTCAAAGACTTCCGCATCAACCCAAACATTGTCCAAAGGACCTGCACTGATCACCGCTTGAGCAGGGGACAAATAGCCACCTTCACGCACGTTTAAGCTCGCGATAACGCCATCAGCAGGCGCTTTGATTTCAATGGTTTGCGATGCTTTACCACTACGAGTAATGGATTTGATTTGAGCACGGTCAACCCCAAGCGTTACCAAGCGTTCGGTCGCGCCTTTTACCAGACCTTTGCGGCCAGTGCGGTACGCATTCAGCAATTCTTCTTGTGCTTTAACCAGTTCAGGAGAGTAGAGCGTGAACAGCACATCGCCTTTCTTCACTTTCTCACCCACGGCATTGATGGAGAGTTTTTCTACCCAACCCGCCACACGAACGTTGGTTTGCCATAACAGACTTTCATCAAAGGCAATATAGCCAACCGTTTCGATGCGTGGTGATAGCTGTTGCAGTGTCGCGTTTGCGGTTTTAACCCCGAGGTTATTTTCTACTGAAGGGTCGATAGTCACAGTACCCAGTGCGTCTTGTTCACCGGATAGATCTTCTGCGTAAACCGGAATCAAATCCATGCCCATTGGGGATTTACCCGGCTTGTCGCGTTTGTAGTTCGGATCCATTGGGGCAACCCAGTAAAGCGGATCATTAGAGCTTGCAGCAGATTCGCCACCCATCGCACTCATGTCGTGAGCCGAGCCCGTAAGAAAATGATTAGCGCCAAACCCTAAAGCACCACCAACAATCAGCGCGATGGTTGCAATCTTAAATGTTTTCATTGTTTTACCTTATTTTCCCCTTCACATTTGACGCTACAGCGTTGTTGCCTGCTCTCGTTCACCCAAATCACATAGAAGATCCCTTAGTTTGTTAGGGAAAGTGCTCATGGGATTCTCTCGTTTGCCGCCTAGCTGTAGCCCCAACTGTCTTGGGGAATCACAAATTAATATGTCGAAATAGAGCGAGCTTCTGGTGAAGCGACTTGGTAGTCGAAACCACCGAGTAGGGTGGCTAAATTGCTGTTTGCGATGTTGAGATCGGTCAGCAGACGTTGTTGCTCTAATTGCAGAGCCAACTCGTCAGTAGTGGCAGAAATCACATCGTTAAACTGCGCTGTGTTGTTTTGATAACCCCGCTCAACGGCTTGAATGCGCGCTTTCGCTTGAGGCAATAAGGTGGATTGATAACGTTCTAAGCGTTGGGTTAAGTTGCCGCGATCAACCAGCAAAGTGTTCACCTTGGCATTCATCTGCGTTAGTAAGGTGTCTTTTTGCGATTGTGCCGCGCCAACTTGGTATTGAGCGGCCGCAAGATTGCGATCTTGGCGGTCACCCGTAAACAACGGAATGTCCATGGTTAGGTAAGCGCTGACTAAGTCTGATGCTGGCTCACCCATCATGTTGTCGGCTTGGCGGTAGGCGTACATTACTTCGACGCCAAATTGTGGGTTGTAGGCTTGCTCAGCAATTTCCACCTGAGTTTTATTGGCAGAAATACTGACGTCGGCCATCTTAACCATCGGGTGTTGGCTGAGTTGCTGATAATGCTTGGTGGAACCCTGACTAGCAGCAAGTTTGCTGTTCAGAGTGTCCCAATTAAGTTGATTGCTCGCGTGCAGAGCCCGTTCGTTTGCCAACCAATCTGACCCCAACCATTCGGAGAGTTGAGAGATAAGACGACGTTGCATTTGTGCGTTGGCTTGCAGTTTCTCATCCAACTTGCTGACTTGAAGTTGGGCGTTAAGCAGATCTTGCGCTTCACTCTTACCAATCGAATAGTTGGTTTGAATAAAGCTTTCCATCTCCTTCATCAACTTGCGGTTCTCAAGCATGATTTGCTCAGCGCGTTGCTGGTAACCAAGTTCTAACCAAAGTTGAGTCATGCTGTTGGCTACCTCAAGCTCACGAGCATGCACTTGAAGACCAAGGCCGTCGGCTTGTTGATTGGCTTTCTTCTGCTGTAAATCAAGCGTAGAGCCACGCTCAAACTGTTGCATTAAACCAACGGAGATGTTGGTCATTGGGTCTTCATCGAATTTGAAGCTGTCGACAGGCAAGCCACCAAAACCCACTTTCAGTTTTGGGTCCATCAAGGTTGCACTTGCGACGCCCGTTTCACGCATGGCAGCAGATTGCGCTGAGTATTGCTTACGATTGCCATCGTTACTCAAAGCGACGTTGATCAGTTGGGCAAGCTTGGTCGTTGAAGCTCGCTCACTTGATGCGGAATTTTGTGCTGCGTGCGTCTCTTTACCAGCGGCGTTAACCAAGGTTGGCGCAGCGACCAGAGCCACCATAAAAATAGGTGCAGCTAAGCGGTATGGTTTGATATCCATAATCTAAATCCAGTGTTCGCCGGATCGATGGAGGTGCGGATTTTATTGCGGGAACAGTAAAGCCTTGTTACCTCATCGTTCAGGCGCATTAAAACAACCTGCGATACACGCGCAGGGTCGAATGCTAGGACGGATTTAGGCTATAGGAGGTCGGTACAGGTCGCGACTGACGTCTACGACTGGGGAAGCAACTTCAGGAGTAATGGTTGCGCGATAGACGACGGGCATTGGGCTATTGATAGGATTCGGTAGGGGGACGAAAACTATCGTACACGCGGCAGTACAGCAGGTATGAACCATGCCAGAGCCTCCACCACAGTTCATGCTGGTTTCTCTTGCATCGCCATCTTCGGACATAGAAGCGTCAGTCATGGAGACGTCCATCATGCCAGGCATACCGCAGTGTTCGCTGTCACTCATCATAGAAGGATGGTGAGCCATGCCAGTAGACATCATTTGAATATTCATCAACGGCTCACTGTTCGCCACACTAGATACCAATAGTACTAGCGTCGTGAAGAGAGTTAACCAGATTGTATGCAGCGATTTTAAGTGCATACCCTTTCCCATGTGTTTGATGAAAATGATGAAAACCCTTCGATTCTAAAGGTTAACCTAAGGGTAAGGTCAATCATTTATTACTCTTATTATCAAAATAGTCCAACCCTACAGTTTTCGCACTTTCGAGGGAGTAAAACGTTTGTTAAACACCGAGTGTTGAAAGTTAGCGAAAGAAGCCCTCGCTTTTTATGACACGTGAAAAATGTGGTTTATAAGTTTTACATCACACTAACTTGTCTTACAAATGATTATCCTTATAGAATGCATGGTTTTACTTGTGCAGATTTGGATTTGCTTTGCTGCGGGGGTTGCATGATAGAAATTGTCATCGATGGAAAATATAGAATTGTAGAAGAGGGTCTAACCCTTTTAGAAGCAGCAAAAGTGTGTGGGGTCGAGATCCCATCGCTGTGCGGAATGAACAAAAGTAATGAAAAAGTACCGTGTGACTTGTGTGTAGTTGAAGTCGAAAGTGGCGGTACTAAGCGTGCGTGTGAACTCGAAGTTTACCGCGGCCTTAATGTGGTCACGCAATCAGAACAATTAAGCGAGCACCGCAGAAAAGCACTCAACCGCATCATGACGGACCATTACGCCGATTGTGAAGCGCCATGTAAAACCGCGTGTCCTGCGGGCGTGGATATCCAGTCGTACCTTTATCACATCGCACAGAACGATCATCAAAAAGCAATTGAAGTGATTAAGCGTACACTTCCTATGCCACTATCGATTGGTCGCGTATGCCCGGCATTTTGTGAGAGCGAATGTCGCCGCTCGTTAGTCGATGAGCCTATTGCAATTCGTCAGCTAAAACGTCATGCCGCGGATGCGGATTTGTCTGCGCATGAAGCCTACGTACCAGAAAAGAAACCAAGTAAAGGTTTGAACATTGCCGTCGTCGGCAGTGGTCCTGGTGGTCTAACGGCTGGCTACTACCTATCGAACGAAGGCTATGACGTTACGGTCTTTGAATCCATGCCAAAAGCAGGTGGTTGGTTGCGTTATGGCATTCCAGAATACCGTTTACCAAAAGACATTCTCGATAAAGAAATCGAACTGATGTGCCGTAATGGCATGCAAGTTAACACCAATCAAAAGCTGGGTGTGGATTTCACGCTTTCTCAATTGAGCGAAGAATACGACGCAGTGTGTTTGGCGGTCGGCGCGTCTCAAGCGGTCGAAATGCATTACACAGGCAGTGACCTTGAAGGTTGCTACTTAGGCGTTGATTACCTAAAAGATTACGTTACCGAGCAAAACTATGTAACGGGTCAGAAAGTTGCGGTGATTGGTGGTGGTAACACGGCAATTGACTGTGCTCGTACTGCGCGTCGTGCTGGTGCAGACACCACGTTGATTTATCGTCGTACCCGTGACGAAATGCCGGCGGAAGACTACGAGATTGTCGAAGCGGAACACGAAGGGGTGAAATTCCACTTCTTGACCAACCCTGCAGAAAACCTTGCCGATGAAACCGGACGCGTGAGTGCGATTCGTCTAGAGCGCATGGCGTTGGGTGATCCGGATGCATCTGGTCGTCGAAGCCCTAAACCAACCGGCGAGTTCTTTACCGAAGAGTTCGACACCGTGATTGCGGCAGTATCGCAAAAGCCAGATCTGAGCTTCCTCGAAGGCGAAGATTTGTCGATTCCGCTTACGCGCTGGAACACCTCTGATGCAGATGAAAAGACCATGCACACCGGCACGGGTAACATCTTCAGTATTGGTGATTTCCGCCGTGGTCCAGCAACGGCAGTTGAAGCCGTGGGTGATGGTCGCGTTGCGGCAAAAGCCATTGACCTGTTTTTGAATGGCGATATGGCGGATATGCCAAAGGCGGCGTTCAACTCGCGTAAAGAGAAGAAACTCTCTCAAGTCGATCCGCTTCACTTCGAGAACATCCAAAAAGTCGCTCGCTCTATCATGCCTGAGCTGACTCCAGCACAACGCGAGCAAAGCTTCGCTGAAGTGGAGTTGGGCTTTGATAACGAAGAAGCGATGAAGGAAGCGGCGCGCTGTCTAGAATGTGGCTGTCAGGCAAATACTGATTGTGCGCTGCGTGATTACTCCACCGAATATGAAGCTGAGCAAAGCTTTGACTTCTCCTTGCAGATTAAATCACACCAAGATTGGTTAGATCTTCGTGCGAAAGACTTGCGTCATAAGTACGAAGTTGACCGCAGCTCTGAGTTTATTGAGTTTGATGCCAACCGCTGTATTAGCTGTGGTCAGTGCATCCAAGCGTGTCGTGACAAAGCCGTGCACGGCGTACTGAACTTTGTGTGCGACAAACAAGGTCGTCCTGCATTACGTCCTGACGATCGTCCACATTTTGGAAGTAACAAGAATGGCTTAGCCTTGATGGGCGATTCGAACTGCGTGCAATGTGGCGCGTGTGTTCAAGTGTGTCCAACGGGCGCGATGGTCGATAGTCGTGACCGTTCGCAAGGTCGTACTGAAGATCTGAAAGCGGTCGACACCATTTGTACATACTGTGGTGTGGGTTGTAAGTTGACTATGTTCGTGGACGAAGCAACCAATACTATTCGTTACGTGAAAGGCGGTGACTCGCCGGTGAACCAAGGCATGTTGTGTGTGAAAGGGCGCTTTGGTTTTGATTTCATTGGCAGTGAAGAGCGTCTTACCACGCCATTGATCCGTAAAGACGGTTGGCTGCAACCTGCAAGCTGGGAAGAGGCGATTCAACTGATTGCGAGCAAGTTCTCTGGCATCAAGCAAGATTTTGGCAGCAACGCATTAGCGGGCTTCTCTTCAGCGAAAACCACCAACGAAGACAACTACGCGTTCCAAAAATTTGTCCGTCGTGAACTGGGCACTAACAACGTCGACCACTGTGCGCGTTTGTGTCACGCATCGAGTGTAACCGGCCTTGAAGCGTCACTGGGTAGTGGTGCAATGACCAATGACATCCCAAGTATTAAGCACTCGGATGTGATCTTTATTATTGGTTCGGATACCACATCAGCACACCCGATCATCGCTTCACATATCAAACAAGCCATTCGTCACCACGGCGCTCGTTTGATTGTGGCTGACCCGAAACGTGTCGATATGGCAGAGCATGCAGAGCTGTATATGGCGCACCGTCCGGGTACGGATGTGATGCTCCTGAACGGCGTCATGCAGCAGATCATCAAGAACGGTTGGTACGATCAAGAGTACATCGAAGAACGTGTCGACGGCTTTGATACCTTGTTGCAAGAGGTGATGTCGCCAGCTTACAACCTCGATAAAGTGGAATTGGTTACGGGCGTAAAAGCCGAAGACATTCAAGCAATGGCGCGCATGATCGGTACGGCAGATCGTACAGCTGTGTACTACTCGATGGGTATTACTCAGCACACGACAGGTCATGACAACGTGCGTTCTATCGCTAACCTGCAATTACTGTGTGGCAACATCGGTATTGAAGGTGGTGGTATCAATCCGCTGCGTGGTCAATCAAACGTGCAAGGCGCGTGTGATATGGGGGCTTTGCCAAACAGTTTCCCAGGCTACCAAAAGGTATACAACCCAATTGTGCGTCAGAAGTTTGCGATTGAATGGAACGCACCAAATCTGCCTTCTGAGCAAGGTCTAACCCTGACAGAAATCATTGATGCGGCTTGCCATCGTGACGTTCGTGGTATGTACATCATGGGTGAGAACCCAGTGTTGAGTGACCCGAACCAAGCGCATGTGATTGAAGGTTTAGAAGCGCTCGATTTCTTGGTGGTTCAAGACATCTTCCTAACGGAAACTGCGCAATACGCGGATGTGGTTCTGCCTTCTTGCTCATTTGCAGAGAAAGCGGGTCACTTCACCAATACGGAGCGTCGTGTTCAGCGCGTGAATCCGGTTGTCACGGCGCCGGGTGAAGCGAAAGAAGATTGGTGGATTATCCAAGAGATCGCCAATGCCATGGGTAGTGATTGGGATTACCACTGCGTGTCTGATATCACTAATGAAATCGCACGAGTGACACCTCAATACGCGGGTCTTCGTTGGGATGCCATTACGCCAAACGGTGTGCAATGGCCGAGCAACAAGAACAACCCTGCGGGTACTCGCATCATGCACCAAACCCAGTTTACTCGTGGTAAAGGGCAAATGGTGGGCGTACCGTTCCGTTATGCGGCTGAGCTGCCAGATGAAGAGTACCCACTTGTGTTAACGACGGGTCGCGTACTTGAGCAGTTCCACACTGGCACCATGACGCGTAAGACCAAAGGGTTGGATAACCTTGCTGGCCCTCGCGCGATGGTGAGCGTGGAAGACGCAGAAGCGCTAGGCATCAGTAATGGTCAGCGTTTGACGGTGTCTACACGTCGCGGCAGCATTGAGATTGATGCCTTTGTGACTAAGCGTATTCAAAAAGGTGTGGTGTTCATTCCATTCCACTTTGTTGAATCGCCGGTGAACCGTTTAACGACAACGGCGACTGACCCGCATGCGAAGATCCCTGAGTTCAAGGTCGCTGCGGTTAAAGTGGAAGTGAGCGAGAAAACAACGCAGACAGAGTCTCTCGAAGATAGTTACCAACACGTTTAAATTCGGTGAGTCACATTGTTGTGGTCACTGACAATTTGAGCCTAGTTGATGGGCGGATAATCTAATCTTGATTTCCGCTCTCACTATATTCACTCGGATTGTCTTTTTCTTCCAACTCCTTTTACTTTTCTGTTATCACCGCGCTCCGGTTAGTTTTCCTTTCTTACTTCTTACTTCTTACTTCTTACTTCTTACTTCTTGCTGTCTCTGCGGCGTATTTTTTGTTCAAGCCCATGATGAGAGTTCAATAAAGTTTGTTGTTGAGCTTGTCATAGAATTGACTGTCTCTGACTGTCCTCTGTTATTTGGGCAAGTTCTATAACCTAAACTTTGCTCGCTTCCTATACTGAATTAACGAAGCAAGATTTTTATAACAACAAGAGGAAGCTTGTATGACAAGAACAACCTCATTTGCACTCGTTTTATTACTTATGTGCGCATACTTTGGTTACAACCGTTATTATGTTTACCCCCAGCAGTTGGAAACACAGGCGAAGTCCATGCTAATACAAATGGCAAATCGCGAAGAGTGGGTCGATGTGTTTGAGATGATGAATCGCGTAGATGCGCACAAGGGCCATTTGGAACTTGTTGCTGACGTGACATCCTCTGATGGTCAGCGTGCGTACAGTGAAGGTATTATCACGTACACGGATCGCGAAGGCGTTGTCTGTAAACAGGTAGTGTTCAACTTTAAAATAAACTCTTTGAAAAACTACAATATTTCCGATTTACGAGATTGTTCCTACGGTGAGTACTATTAATATTGTCTGAGAGTTGAGCTCGATAGCACAGTGTATAAATACAGAAACAAAAAATAGCCCTTCGTTGGGGCTATTTTTGTTTTTAAGGAATGAACGCAATATCGTGGGATTAGTCGAGTGATTTTTTGAAGCGAAATGAAGCGACAATAAGGCCGATAACGGTGAATCCAAGTAACCAAACTGTATCTCGCCATAGCTCCATTAAGTCTGCACCGCGCAGCACCACACCACGAATAATGCGCATAAAGTGAGTGGCTGGTAGGGCTTCTGATATCCATTGTGCCGCGACGGGCATTCCTTCATAAGGGAACATAAATCCTGACAGAAGAATCGACGGCAAAAGAATAAACACCGTCATTTGCATTGCTTGAAGCTGTGTCGTCGCAATGGTGGATATCACCAAACCTAAGGTTAAACTCGCGGCGATAAACAACAGCGTGCCAAACAGTATCTGACTAATGGCGCCGTTTATCGGCACACCAAATATCCAGTGCCCCAAGCCTAAAATGATAAACACTTGTATCAGACCAACAAAGATGTAGGGAATGATCTTCGCCACCATGAGTTCGATGGAGTGGATTGGCGTAGTAATCAATAACTCCAAATTGCCTCGTTCCCGTTCCCGAACAATGGCCGCACTGGTGAACAAGATCATCGTCATAGTCAGAATCACGCCCAATAGACCGGGGACAATGTTCACCGCCGAGCGCCGACTCGGGTTGTAATACAGCGCAACTTCAAAGGTTTTGGTTGGAGCAGGGCGTATCTCAAAATCAAAATCTGTTAACGGCATGGTTTGCAGTGAGAGAATCGCAGAACTGATCATGGTGTCTGAACCATCTACAATCCACTGCCCAAGCTCTCGCCCTTGCACCATACGTTGGGTTAAGTCGCTAGGCAGAATTAAAGCCGCTCGCACCAAACCGTCTTGAATGGCTTGCTCGGCTTCAGAAGCGGTAGCGAAGGTTTCGACCACATCGACCACTTGTGTGACTTTGACGGATTCGGTAATCACGCGCCCGGCAGTACTGCCACTTTGATCGACGACGCCAACGGGAATGTTGCGAATATCCGTATTAATGGCAAAGCCGAACAGCAAAAGCTGAATCAACGGGATCATCACGACCATGCCAAAGGTAATTCGGTCACGTGAAAGCTGACGGATCTCTTTGATCATCACCGCTTTCATACGGGCAATAGATTTCATCATTGGCGACCTTCTCCCGTCACGCTGATAAACACATCTTCCAAGCTCGGGCGAGCAATGTTCATCTCGCAGCCCTCAAGCTCAGGAAAGGTCTGGGTTAACCATTCGATCGGTTGTTCGATGTGCTGGTGGATCAAAATGCGTAAGCGAATGCCTAGTTGTGCGGCAGAACGGACCTCTTCACGCTGAATGACTTTCTCTTTTAGCTCGCGTAAATTATCCGCTTTGACTTCGACGATGTTAACGCCCATTTGCGCCATGAGTTCTTCTGGCTCACCATCGGCGCGGATTTCGCCCGATTCCATAATCGCCAGACGATGACAGCGTTCGGCTTCGTCCATGTAGTGCGTAGTGACCAAAATCGTCGTGCCTTGGTCAGAGAGGTCAAACAACTGCTCCCAGAAATCGCGTCGGTTCTCTGGGTCAACCGCAGACGTGGGTTCATCGAGAAACAACAGTTCGGGTTTATGCATGGTGGCTGCGGCGAGAGATAAGCGTTGTTTCTGGCCGCCGCTCATTCCGCCGACGCGCTGTTTACGCAGTTGGTCGAGACCGTAGGTGGCTAGTTGTTCTCCGATGCGAGCTTTCAGGGCCTTGGTTTCCATTCCAAAGATTTGTCCAATAAACTCAAGATTCTCTTGAACCGTCAGGTCATCGTAGAAGGAGAACTTTTGCGTCATGTAGCCTATCTTGAGGCGCAGAAGCTCAGATTGTTTTGGGATCTCTAACCCGAGTACATCAACATTGCCTTCACTTGGGCTAAGCAATCCCGTCAACACTCGAATGGTTGTCGATTTACCGCAGCCGTTAGGGCCAAGAAAACCATAGATACTGCCTTTAGGCACATTAAGCGTGATGTTGTTGATGGCGGTGAAGTCACCAAACTTCTTCACTACATTTTCAGCTTGAATCGCGAATTCGGTCATTGGCTTACTCCACCAAATCCACTTGCGCTGGTATACCTGAAGGCAAGGATTTTGCTGAGTCTTGAAGGTCGACTTCTGCTAGGTACATCAAACGCGAGCGTTCTTCCTCGGTAAGCGCGAAATAAGGCGTGAATGAAGGCTCAGTCGCTACCCAACGAACGGTGCCGCTATATGGTTGCTCAACGCCATCTACATGCACGTTAACCGTTTTACCCGGCACAAAGTTGACTCGATAATTGGCAGGAACATAAACACGGGCGTATGGGACGCGGCTCGCTTGAATTACGGCAACAATGCCATTCACCGGAACGCGTTCACCAAGGTTAAACGGTAGGTTATCTAGCAAGCCATCTCGCGTGGCCGTGATGGTGAGTTCTGCCAGTTTCTGTTCTTGTAGTGCTACATCGGCTTTTGCAACCATGAGTGCGGCTTTCGCTTGTTCAATATCTTCAGGACGAGAGCCAGCGGTCAGTTTGCTGAACTCTTCTTGTGAGGAGTCTAGCTCTGCACGGGCAGAATCTCTGGCTGCTAAAGCGGTGTCTTTTTCTGATTGGCTGATGAGTTTTTTACGAACTAACTCCGCTTTACGTTGGTAGTTCTTTTGCGCTTCAATCAATTGAGCTTCCGCTCTGGCAACGCGAGCTTGCGCTGCGGCAATGTCTTCTGGTCGCTCACCATTGGTCAATTTCAAAAGATAGGCGTCAGCCTTGGCTTGTTCGGCAACGGCGTGAGCTAAAACGGCTTCTTGGTTCTTTGTATCGAGCTGAACCAGCACTTCTCCTTCGGTGACTTGGCTGCCTTCCTTAATGGGTAGGGCACGAATTATCTCGCTAGAGGTGGCAGTGAAGGTTACGCGGTCACGTTCTAGTGTACCAAGGGCTTGCTGTCCGTCATCTTTGGAACAGGCAGTTACAAGAGTCAGGGCTAGGGTGCCAAGAATGATTCGCTTCATCATGCGACGCTTCCTCTAAGAAGGTGAGCTCGAACTCGTATCAAGCTATAGAAGAGTATGGGACTGCATTCAGTGTAACGTGAGTCAGTTTTGTCCGGCTAGGAAGTTAATTCCTTCAATATTCATCAATTGATTAATTGTTGAAGCTGGCTTGATCCTGCGGAAGCCGTGCTTTACTTGGCTCTTTTAAGTTGATTACATGAATATCATTTAAACAAAAATCTTGCCTTTCATGTAGAGCACGCCGTCGCCAGATACTCTTACTTGTTCGCCAGTAACTTCACAGTGCAAAATGCCTCCGCGCTGAGAAGCTTGGTAAGCAATCAGAGATGTTTTGCCTAACTCCTCTGCCCAGAACGGTGCTAATCCAGCGTGAATCGAGCCGGTTACGGGGTCTTCGTCGCCACCATTTGCAGGCCAAAAGTAACGCGATACAAAGTCTTGTTGATCGCCTTTCGCAGTAACGACCACATCGTAAGGAGCGAGTGTCTTGAGGTGTTCGGAACGGTATTGAACCTCAAGTACTTCCTGCTGGCTGTCGACCACCACGAAATACGCTTGAGGGCTAAGCAGTACGCGTTCTACATCGCAACTTAGGCCATCAATCAATGCCGAGGGAATATCAGAAACGGCTTTTGGAGGACGAGCAGGGAACGTCATCTCGATCTTACCTTGCGCATTCTTCTCTACGGTGAGGGTTCCTACTTCCAGAGTATGAAATTCAATCGTGCCATTAATGCCAAACTCATCAAACAGCACTAACGAAGAGGCCAGTGTTGCGTGTCCACAGAAATCGATTTCAGTAATCGGAGAGAACCAACGAATCTCATATCGGTTTGCGCCAATGGATTTTAGAAAAGCCGTTTCCGACAAGTTGTTTTCTGTCGCGATATTTTGCATCAATTCTGGGGCTAGCCATTCCTCTAACGGTACGACCGCTGCTGAGTTGCCTTTGAATTGCGTATCGGTGAAGGCGTCCACCACGTAGATATCCAATTCCATTTTCCTTCCTTGTTCCGTGAGCGATTAATTAGCATAAACCAAGTGCAATTAAGAGAGTAAGAAATTTGTGTTAGAATCTTAAAGTGTCAAAATTATAGATTATTTTGTGTTTTTTGATACTTACTGACAAGGATTCGGACTGCTGGGTACTTACACTAGTGTTGAATTCATTGAAAGGAAGAAAAACATGAAAGCGATCTACAAATCAGTTTTGGCATTGAGTGTTTTTGCGGTCGGTTCTGCCCATGCATTTGAACTCGTGAGTAGAGATATTCAAGAAGGCCACCCGATGGCGAAGACATTTGAATACTCTGGTTGGGGATGTGATGGCGGGAATCAATCACCACAATTGATGTGGAAAGAAGCTCCAAAGGGCACAAAAAGTTTTGCGATCACCGTGTATGACCCCGACGCGCCAACAGGCAGTGGTTTTTGGCATTGGATAGCGTTTAATATTCCATCCACCGTTAGCGAACTGCCTCGAGGCATTGATATGAACAAGTTAGGCGGCAAAGAATCTCGTATTGACTACGGCACAACGGGGTTCGGCGGCGCGTGTCCTCCAAAGAATGATGGGATGCATCGTTACCAGTTTACGGTGTGGGCATTGCCAACTGAAGAACTGAATTTGGATGAAAACACGCCACCAGCCATTGTAGGGTTTACTTTGAATAGTGTTGCTTTGGGTAAAGCGACATTAACCACGACTTACACGCGATAATTGAATATAAGGGGAGAGAATGGGTCACCAATATCAGGTTACGCTGTTTCGTGCGGAGCAGCAGCAGAAGCTTCGTAATGTCAGGATTCACTCCCCAAGCCTTATTCAGATTGTTAAGGGGAGTAAACATCTTTTCTGGAAAGATGGAGTACTCGACATCCATCATCCAAATATCATGCTTTGTGAAGCAAATGCATCCCTAAATTTTGAAAATCTTCCTCTACAAGGGCGATTTCTTTCTCGAATGTTCAGTTTTCACTGTGTGCCTAGCGATGAAATGTTGGAGCTAAGCATGAGCAACGCATTAGGAAACTATGTACCCGTTGTTGAGACAGATAAAGCATTGCAAGCGACGTTAAATGCTTTGTTTTCGTTTGAGCGGGAAAGCTTAAGTGAAGCGACACAACGCTATTGGATTATGGGCCTATATCAGCAGCTAGCTGAGAGAGGGTTATTGCATCGGTTGTTCTCGAGTTCACATATCTCTTTTAGTCAGAAACTTAGTCGTTACTTATCGCGCTCTCCAGGGGAGGAGCATCCATTAGATATGGTCGCGGGGCACTTTGCTATGAGCCGAGCAACATTGATACGCAAACTGAAACAAGAAGGTACTCAGTATCGCGAAGTATTGGCAGAAGTCCGCTTAAATCACGCACTTTACTTGATGCAAAATGGCTCGTATAACGTTGCGCTGCTCGCACAGTTGTGTGGTTATCAGTCAGAGGGGCGTTTTAGCCAACGCTTTAAAAGTAAGTTCGGCCTAACGCCCAGTGAGTATATTAAAACGGTGGTGAGTTAATGTTTTACCGCTTTTTTATTTTTTGTGCTTTTTAGGTTAACCATAATATTTGGTTTTCATTCGCAATGCTACGTTCACCAAAGCAATCAATACAGGCACTTCGATCAGTGGACCAATGACACCAGCAAAAGCTTGGTCTGAGTTTAGGCCAAACACCGCGATAGAAACCGCAATAGCCAATTCAAAGTTGTTGCCTGTTGCTGTGAAGGCAATCGACGCATTTTTGTCGTAGTCGATGCCCATTTTCTTACCAACGAAGAAGCTGACAAAGAACATCAACACAAAGTAGATAGCCAGTGGAATTGCTACACGGAATACATCCATTGGCAGTTCAAGAATCATCTCACCTTTTAAGCTGAACATCAGTACGATGGTCGCAAGTAGGGCGATAAGGGTAATTGGTGAAATGCGTGGGATGAACACGTCGTTGTACCATTGCTCACCTTTCGCAGCGACCAGCCATTTACGGCTTAGGAAGCCCGCTAGGAATGGGATACCAAGGTAAATCAGAACGCTTTCCGCGATGTCCATCATCGAGATATCAACCACGAAACCTTCGTAACCAAAGACTGGTGGCAACACAGTGATGAATAACCATGCCATCACACTGTAAGTCACGATTTGGAAAGCGCTGTTTAGTGCAACTAGGGCTGCACCGTATTCTTTGTTACCGCCACCGATATCGTTCCATACCAATACCATGGCAATACAACGAGCAAGACCAATCAGAATGATACCAACCATGTAACCCGGATGATCACCTAGGAAAGTCAATGCAAGGATGAACATCAAAATAGGGCCGACAATCCAGTTCATGACCAAAGACAGCGTGATCGCTTTTTTATCTTTCGTCACTGTGCCTAGCAAGTTGTAGTTCACCTTTGCGAGTGGCGGGTACATCATCAAAATCAAACCAATCGCTAGCGGTACGTTTGTGCTACCAACTGACATTGACTCGTTCCACTCAGCAACTTGAGGGAATGCTGCGCCAATACCTACACCGATTGCCATTGCCACAAAAATCCACACCGTTAGGTAACGGTCCAAGAAGCTCATTTTGTCGCTGGCACTATTTAAAACTTGAGTAGTCATAGTGTTCTCTTATTCGTTTATCGTCGAAAGGCGATAGTTAAAGGTATAGTTTATCTCTGCACGCCTGAACAGCGTGCAAAGGGCATTAATCAAATAACTTGGAAAATCCTAGATTGAACTGATCAAACGCGTCGCGTTGAATGCGGTAACACACCTTAGGTGGGTTTGGCTCGGCGCTGATAAAGCCTGCTTGCTTTAGAATACGCAAGTGCTCGGAAACAGTAGATTGCGCAAGACCCAGTTCAGAAACCAAATCACTGTTCAAACAACCGCCCATGGTATCGAGCGTGTGCAGGATATGCAGAATGCGCAAACGTGCTGGATGCGACAAAGCTTTTGCTTGCGCTGCTAGAGTTTGTTCTTTCTCGAGCTGTTGTTGCGTTGTCTGAAAAACGACTTCGCACGTGTCCTTGCACTTATCACTCATTCGCTGGCCTTAATAGTTAATCGTCGAATTGCGATAAAGTGTACGCCTGCTCTGTGGAAGATGCAACAAATCGATGAAAAAATTAATCGTGAAATAACGATGGATAAAAAGTTGAAAAAATATATCTTTTAAAAACAGTGATATAATTAAAAATTAAGTAGGTTACTAAAAGTTAACTAATTGCACTATATTTCTAGGTTACCATAATAAACCACATCCGACGCACAATGGTTACTGCGTCATCTTGTGAACTTATTTAAAGGTAATCCCATGAGCAACGTACTGATCATCAATGCACACGAACCATCACCATATTCAGAAGGTCGTCTAAATGCTTCTCTTGTCGACAAAGCACAGACGCTTCTGCAAGCAAAAGGCCATGAGGTTCGCGTTGTGACAATGCAAGATGAGATCAACGTAGATGAGCAACTCGCACACTTTGAGTGGGCTGATCGCGTGATCATCCAAAGCCCAATCAACTGGATGTCTGTGCCTTGGTCATTCAAAAAATACATGGACGACGTGTTTACTGCGGGTATGGGCGGCGCACTATGTGCATTCGATGGCCGTAGCGCAGAAGAACCAAAGAAAAACTATGGTACAGGCGGCACTCAAACCAACAGCAAATACATGCTGTCACTGACATTCAACGCGCCAGAAGAATCGTTTGATGATGAGAGCGAATACCTATTCCAAGGTAAAGGCGTGGACGATTTGATGTTCCACATGCACGCTAACTTCCGCTTCTTTGGTATGTCAGCACTGCCTACATTCGCTTGTTACGACGTGATGAAGAACGCAGATATCGAAAACGATTTTGTTCGTTTCGAAGCTCACATTAACGAAAACTTCTAATCCTTTTAGAAAGATAGTGCGAACTGAATGATGAATTGAGATGGACTGCTACATGCGGTCCATTTTTATTTGTTTGCGGCGAGGTGACGTTTTTATTACTCTAAAGCACTAAATGTATCTAGCTTACTTTTCGTTACCTAGATTAGGTGCGTATCTTGAGGTGTATTGTGGAAAGCAGAATCAGTGTAGATAGCAAAGGTCGTAAGTCAGTGGCGAACGTATGTGCGGAGCCATGTGCTATCGAGAAAGGGATGCGTCTAATTGGTGGTAAATGGAAAGGTTCTCTGATTTATCATTTGAAAGACGGCCCAGTTCGTTTCAATGACTTAGCACGCATGCTAGGCGGTGCAAGTAAAAAGATGATCGACCAACGCCTGAAAGAGTTAGAAGCGGAAGGTATGGTGGTGCGCAAAGTGATCAGCGACCGCCCAATTGCAGTCAGCTATGAACTAACAGAGTTCGGCCGTACCGCACTTAAGATTCTTGATGATTTGCGAATTTGGTCTGAAAAGCATCAAATTGAGCTTCGTTAAGACCAAAGTAGTTAATCGCAAACGTCACTCTCTTTTGAAAGCTGATTAACAATACATCGCCGTTTATACCCAAGTAACTTAGATGTACTTCATTCAAATCGTAATTTGTTTCGTAAAACAACGTACTCTTTCGAGTCAGGCATATCGAAGCTACTTGAGCATAATCGTACTTTTTAAGTTTTTGATTTTTAGTTATTATTTTATCATACTTAGTAAGTTGTAGAATAAATCACTCACTTCAGTTGAATTTAAAAAAGCACTATTTAATTCCAGTTTCTTTTCAAAATCGGAATATTTATCGAATTCCTCTTTCTCAACTAAACCTATTGGTGAGTTGTCGTTAACGTGGCTTTCATATTTTTTGATGGTATATAATTTAGACTTTTCGTCAAAATATTGAATTATCTTAATGTTAACGTCAGGTCTCTCCGTATTATACGTGATCGTAATTTTTTCATAATCTTTATTAATCGGAGTCGTAAGCCCTGTAGGGTAGATGATTTTAAACCCATTAATGTCATTCTTCTTCGTGCTTTTATAATGTTTTGAGTATGAAAAGTTTTCAATTGCACTTTTAGTGACGATAATTGACTCACCTTTCTTTAAACCGTATTCGGTGCATTCATAATCGTCAACAACCGTAGAATTTCTCTTCTTTTCAATCAGGTAGGACATGGTTGCAGATGTCCCTCCGTGTTCCAGTTTTTGTTGGTTTACAGAACAATAGAAATGACCTTTGTCCACCGTCATTGCGTTGACTTGTTCCGGATTTGAAATGGTGGGATGTATATCTTTTGCTGGATCGTTGTCGCTTCCTCCTGAACCGCATCCAACTAATCCGATACAAACGGCCATATAAAGCAAAGAGATTTTATTCATACTGTATTTCTCAATTAAGATGTGTGATTGCAAATAACGATTAATTACACTTTTATAAAGTGAAGTGTTTTTTATTTTAATTGAACGGTGTTTTATTGATAATTTAATCGTTTGCTTTTATTTTGTCTCTTACGGTATCTATGTTTTCATTTATGGTATGAATTATTAGATTTGCACAATTGTGAGTTGCAATAGGATAATAATCGCTAGCCAACTACTTGTGTAGGTACCGTTATGATTTATATATCCGTTAAGTCTAAGTTTTTAGTCTTAATTTCATGTATTTATCGTGAAAGTGACTTAGAAGTAAATAACTAACGTTGTTTGAGGGGAGCCTGGGCTTCACTGATCTTGTTTTTCATCAAGGCGTTGTATAATGAACAAGGACTCTATTTCCAACTTGTTGATACATATCAGATCTCACGGATCTGATATGTATTCCAAGTTATTCTCACTAAGGCAAGAATCCTAGCTTATTTAAGGATAGAAAGTTTACTTGGGTGTAGAAGATATTAGTAATCCAATGTGCCACGGATAGGGTAGTTATTGTTTGGATCGCGAATCCATGCCAATCCGCGTGATAGTGCGCCAAGCTCAGGGCGAACAAACGGGTTGTTTGAAATATCCACCACGTGTAAGTCGCCGTGTTCATTCACCACAAACAGACCTGGTTCTGCGAAATTATGATCGGTTTCCTGTTCAGATCGAGGAATAGATACATACAAGCCTAGCGTTTTCATTTGTTCTTCGGTCAGGCCGTAAGCGATAGGGAAGCTGATTTCGAGTTTCTCTAGATGCCCCTCTAGCTGTGCTTTTGAATCGCCAGAAACGGCAAGAATATCGACGCCAGCATCAGCGAAAGCCTGTTTGTAACTCTCAAGCTCGTTGAGGTACTTAGTACAAAGAGGGCAGTGTTTACCACGATAAACGAATACTGCTTGCCAAGTCGCATCACCTTGCGGCTGACCCAACGTTACGCTTGAACCATCTAGCAAAGTGGCTTGAAGATGAGGGAAGCTGTCGCCCGCTTTAAGTTTCACTGAAGTTGCCATATTGACTCCCGAATTGGTGGTGTATATCCATGAATGCCCCTTTCTCAACAAAGCGATTGGGGGATGAGACTTCAATGTAAACTCTGTTTTTCGGTGTTTCAACTAGTTAACTTTTAGTAACCACAAAAACTGCAATGGAGCTTTAAGGTGTAATCTGACTTAGCTTAGGGTGATAAACTACTAGCTTACCTGTTACCTTCAAAACGAGTTAGGTTTAAAGGCAAACCTTCTCATAAAACAATGAGTTTAGAGCCTTAAGGAATGACGATAAGTTAGCGGTTATCATTGAATTAAATGTTGAAGTTGGAGAGGTGCGGAGGAATAGGCATTTAAATCTATTGATTTAGGTAAAGTGTTACACCTTATCTACGTGGAAGTTATACGATTGAAATTACCTTTAATTTTCGATGGAAAGGACAAAAACTAAGACTTTTGGCGATTTTGATGTTAAAAGCACATGCTTGACATGCATAATCACTAAATTATTAGAGTTTTAGTTCTTTCTGCAAGTTCCTAATATACATTTTTTATGTTTATTATTATATTAACTCTATTTTTTAAGTGATCTCTTCATTCTTTTTTATATTTGTGAAAGTAAATAATCACGATGAATGAAATTAATTAGCAACCGATAATAATGAATAAATTTAAAATAGAAATTAAAAATGGAACATTAAATATTGATTTATTTAAGCAGATGATGCCATTTGAGGATCTATTAGACTTCGCTTCAAGAGAGAACCCTAAAAGAGGTTTTTTATTTGTTTCTAAAGTTTTAGGAAAACATATTTCAGTAAAACCAAGTACGATGAGAGATACTTATGATTTACTTGTTTCGCAGATTAATAATGATCTAAGCAGTTTTGTGATTGGTATGGCTGAGACCGCGACGGGCTTTGGTGCTGGTGTTGCGGATAGTCTAGCTAGGGCACAAAGCAGAGAAGTTTACTATCAGCATACCACTCGTTACAAGTGCGACCTGCCAATCTGGTTTACGTTAGATGAAAATCATAGTCACGCTATTGATCATATTTTGTATCAACCAAAGATAGAACTATTAGAACCTATTTCTAATTGTCAGCGTCTTATACTCGTTGATGATGAGATTTCAACTGGTCGTACGCTAAAGTTACTCGGTGATAAGATTTTACCAAAGATGCGATTTGTGAAAGAGGTTGTAATAGTCTCATTAGTCAACTGGTTAAGCGAAGAAAATCGCGCTCAGTATGAAGAGTGGGATGTTACAGTTACTCATGTTTCATTAATTGATGGTCAGTTTGACTTTCAGGCAAAGCCTAACTTAAATCTTTCTCTCCCAGAAAAAGTTGATGGAGACCTTGTCAAAAAGCCTTGTAGGGATGATTTAGGGCGATTTGCTATGAAAATGCCATTCTGTGGTCATATACCTGTATTAGATATTACTTTTCCGAGAACTGTTATCGGAGATGGAGAGCACCTATATTTGCCTTTCCTAGCTGCGGAGCTAGCAGAGAGTCGAGGAGGAGATGTGATCTTTCAATCTACAACTCGTTCCCCGATTTTGGTGGGAAATGCAATTAATACGAAAGAAGCTTTTCAGGTGGATAGCCGAGATGTAGAGCATTACATTTATAACCTTCAAGAGAATGAGAGGCTACCAGTGCTCTTTTTAGAAGATGAATCACTTAGATCTGAGCACCAATTAGCCCAGCGTTTTCCTCCACTTGAGAGAGAGTAGTTATCATGCGTACTGTGCTTTTTACAGATATTGATGATTGTTTTATGGCAACTAAAAGGAAGTTTTCAGAAAGCGATAGCCTTTCTATAGCGTCATTAGATATTGACGGCCAAGCTCGTTCATTTATGTCAGAGAAACAGCGGACTCTTTTGGAGTTATTTATTGACACTAGATCTACAATTATTCCGGTAACTGGACGGAGTTATAACACGCTCAAAAGGGTTCAAGTAAGTTCATTATTTAAGTCGTGGATGGTCGTTTCTCATGGTGCTTTAATTATTGAACCTAACGGAAAGAAGTGCAACGCCTGGGTTGAGCATATTAAAAATAAATTTCCACTTGGATTATGGTCTGATAAATTGAATTTAATAAATGAAGAATTAAAAGAATTTATACTTTCTAAAGGGTTTAATGCACAAAGTTATATTGTTTCCGAGGATGATATTGATTGTTATGTTTGTGTAAAATGCACTGAAGGTATAGATTATGATTTTATATTCGATTCAATACTTTCACAAATCAGTATAGATTTAAATGATATAAAAATACATATTAATGGCCGAAATATGGCACTTTTGCCACCTTATACCCAGAAAAAATTAGCTGTTGATTATATAATACGTCAGCTAGATGAAAAGTCATTAATTTTAACCATGGGCGATAGCCTATCTGATATCCCATTTATGAAACTTTCTGATTTTGCTTTGATGCCCACTAAAAGCCAGATCGCAGATTCATTATCTTGGTAATAATATTATGAGCTTATCTATATCTCCAATAATCGGTAGTTATAATGAGAACGACTGTCAGTTCCTCTTAGAGGTTGTCAAGTGTCAGTTCTTTTCAATTAATGAAAAAGAAAATCTAATCCAGTCTGAAGGGGTTCATTACTCTGAATTATTGAACAAAGAATCAAAACCATCAATTAAATATCAAAGACTGTTCTTTGAATTTACCGATAAGTATAAAAACAAACTAGCAAAACACATTTTTTCTCTCGCTGAAAAGATTAATAATAATCAATTGGGAGATATCACTCTGGTTTCTTTAGCTAGAGCAGGAACACCAATTGGCGTTTTAATAAAGAGAGCGTTAGAGTATTATTTTAATAGAAAAGTTTGTCATTATAGTATTAGCATTATTCGGGATAGAGGTATTGATTCGGTTGCTCTTGATTACTTGTTGAAAATTAAAAGATATGATTCCTCTTCCTTAGTATTCATTGACGGCTGGACTGCAAAAGGAGTAATCACTAAGGAATTAAAGCGATCTATTTTCTCTTATAACAAAAGAAATAATACTGATATAAAACCGTACCTTTATGTTGTCAGTGATACAGGTGGGGTTGCCGATTATTGTGCCACGAAAGAAGACTATCCAATACCTTCGTCTATGTTGAATTCTACAGTATCAGGTTTGATTTCGCGAAGTTTATGGCAAGATCCTAAAAAACAAAAATTCCATGGCTGCGTAATCAATAATCACCTAAAAGAATTTGACTATTCCCACTGGTTTGTGGAAAAGATAGCAGAATGTTTTTTGAAAGAAAACTTTAAAGATGAACCTTTTGAGCAACATGAGACAATTGTCGATTTAGATAACACTAAAGATCAAATAAAAAGATTTATATCCTCATTGACCATTAAATATTCTATTAAAGATGTAAACTATATTAAGCCTGGGATAGCCGAAGCAACTAGAGTCATGCTAAGACGTGTTCCTTCTTTACTTATTGTTCGCTCAATAGACAGCAATAAAGTCAAACATTTATTAATGCTAGCAGATGAAAAAGGAGTCAAAGTAGAAGAAGAACCAACCTTGCTATTTGAAGCATGTGCACTTATTAAGCCACTTAATATAGAGGCAATAAAATGAACATCTCTAGCTACTTCTCTTTGGGAGCAACATTGTATACTCCGTGTAATCACCCGAATCTAAAAATGTTAATGAAAGAAGGATTGGGATCAAAGAGTATGGTTTTTTGTACTGAAGATGCCATTTCTGAAGGTGAATTGAATCAATCACTTAAGAATTTGAGTGTTGCGATCGATGGATTAGATAGTTCAAATACACAGTTCAAAAGGTTTATTCGTCCCAGAAGCCCAGAAGTTCTTGAAAATATATTGTATTTTAGAGGGATTGAAAAAATAGATGGTTTTGTTCTCCCTAAATATGATCTAAAAACAAATGAAGATTATCATAGAGTATTAAAATGTCACTCTATTAAGTTTAAACTAATGCCTACCTTAGAATCTCTTGATGTAATTGATGCGTTTAAATTACCAGAGATTAGAAGAAGTTTACAAAATATCTATGGAGATATAACTTGCCTTCGTATAGGAGGTAACGATTTATTCAATCTTCTGGGTATAAAACGTATGACAGGCCAAACAATTTATGAAACCCCCTTACGTTCGGTGATAGAGAATTTAATTATCGCTTTTAGGCCATACGGTTATGAGCTTTCTGCGCCTGTGTTTGATATGATCGATGACCATAAAACGTTGATAAGGGAACTTGCTATGGATGTTAACTATGGCCTTTTTGGAAAAACTGCTATTCATCCTCAACAAGTTAAAATAATTGAAGGTTTTTTTAAAAGTTATTCAAATACACATATTGTTCAAGCTGAGTCAGTTTTGGCAGATTCTTCCCCGGCAGTTTATAAAATGAATGGACAAATGATGGAAGTAGCATGCCACAGTAATTGGGCTAAACGAACTAAATTTTTGGCTAATTCATTTTAGACAACTTATGACCTCAAATTGATAATTATTATTGAGGAAGTTTTGATTTAATATCATAGTGCGAAAAGTAATGATAAAAACATTTCATCATAAAGATTTAGATCCAACTCATGTTAATGAACTTCCTGAAAATGAAGAAAAACATGAATTAGCTGTCAAGAAATTTAGCCATATAAAGTCTAATAGAAGTCTTGTATCCGAAGAGAGTTTTGAACACCTTCAGAGTGAAAAATATGGGAAAAACATAAAATATAATAATAAGAAAAAACCTTCAGTTTTATTTAGCAATAAAATAAAGTCAATTCAAAGTGACTTAGTTAATGTTGAAGAAGATTTTAAAATTGAAGTTGAAAAACTGTGTAGAAGAGAGTTTAAAAATGTCAATTTAAATAATGGAGACTATTTGGTTATAATTAACATTTACAATTCTATTATTTTCAATGATCCTATGTATCAAATAGAATTTGGAAATGTGGAGTCAAAAAAATTCCAACAATTACAAGGGTTTTTGTCCGATTATGCTAAGTTAAGTAAGGTAGATAAAATTTTAGGATTAGGACAGATCATTATTAAATTGGCAAAAAGTATAGATATTGATATTTTCAATCCACATAAGTTTGGTACGAAGCTATCTAAACTTTTTGGTAACCATAATCAAAAAATAAGAAAGATTAAGTATGACTTTGATTATGTAAGTGATAATATTGACGAAAGAATAAATCGAGTATTTGATAACCTAGCTGAAATGCGAACGCATCTCGAAAAGTTTCAGTATTGGTCTATAGAGTTACAAAGCTTGAATAAAAACCTTATATTCAAAATTTTAGCATTGATACTAAGGATGGATAAAGAAAAAAAATCAATTCAACAAGAAAGTATTAATCTTTCTGACTCTTTTAAAAAAAACGGATTTGATTCAATTAAAAGATGGGAAAGGAAAGTACAAACTTTGCTTTCTCTAAAACAATCTATAGATTTGACTTTCCCCCAAATAGAATTATATAGCTCTAATTTGTTAGGTAGCTTTGAACAGTTAGAAAAAATTAAAGTAGATATTATTCAAGTCTGGAAACAGCAATTTTTAACAGTTATTGCTATCGACGAATCAAACGATTCAATACTTTACTATGAGCTGAACGACATTCAGGAACAATTGATTCGAAATATAGAGGAGCTGCGATAAATGGTATTCCAACCGAAGACTTTTACATCCAAAAATGTTAATTCTAACAATATAGAAAATTCATCTAATACTAATGTTGTAAAAACAATAGAAAACTCACTAATAGTTGAAGGCACTACAGATATCTCTAAACTTCCGACGATTAAAGGACAAAATGTTAAAAGTATATACAGTTGTGTTGAAAAATCGATTGAAGTTTATCAAGCTGATCTGAACGAAGCGAACTTAAACCCGAGAGAAGCATTTCAACGTATAGTTACTCAACTTAATCAGATTGATATCTATTCGTCACGAGGTATTAGTACTCTCGGTCATGAGTCAGCTGAGAAAATAGCTGAATATTCTGACTCTATGTTGAATCAAGTTCGGACTAAAGATCTGGAAGAAATGGGAGAGAACCTAAATCAAGTTGTGGGCTTGGCTAAAGGAGTTGATTTAAGTGGGCTAATGGGGAAAGACAGCTTTTTTGGAAAGTTGATATCTAGATTCAAATATTCTAAAGAGGCTATTTTAGCTCAGTTTAACTCGGTAAGCACTCAGCTCGACAGGGTAGTAAAAGAGATTAATTCGCAGCAAGTGCGTCTCCAGGAGCGTTCTGTTCAGCTCGAAACTGTTTTTTCTCAAAACATAGCGCAGTATAAGGCGTTAACAGAAGCCATAATATACGGAGAATCAAGGCGTTTGCTCATAAAAGGTAAAGCAGAAGTCTTAGCAAAAGAGCTTGAAGATGAAAACTCTCCTTTAAAAGCGCAAGAATTAAGCGACTTACAGTCCTTTCACAATCGTATTGAAAAACGTGTTCACGACTTAAGGTCATTGCAAATGCTTGCGTTACAAACGGCTCCAATGATTCGGATGGTACAGACTAACAATATCACTTTGATTGAGAAGTTCGACAATATTAAGACATTAACGATCCCATCGTGGAAGAAGCAATTTACGCTTGCTATTTCTATGTTAGAGCAGAGAAAGTCGCTAGAACTTGCGGGCAAAATTGACAATGCTACAAATGACTTAATTAAGAGAAATGCAGATTTATTAAGACAAAATACGTTGCAAACAGCAAGAGCGAATCAACGTTCAGTTATAGATCTGGAAACACTGGAGCACGTGCAAAATACTCTGATTACCACATTGCAAGATGTTGTTTCCATTGAACAGGAGGGAGCTAGAAATCGCGAGATCGCTGATGAGAGAATGGTTAATATGAAAAAAGAATTATCTAAGCTATTAAAAAATAAGGAATAATCAATGTCGATTAATTTAGAAAAAGGTAATACAATAAACTTAACGAAAGCTGAGCCTGCGTTGCGTAAGTTGAGGCTTGGGCTTGGTTGGGATCTAATACCCACAGAACCACCAATTGACATTGATTGCTGTATATTTATTTGCTCTTACGATGCACAAGATCAGCCTAAACTTTTGTCTGATCAGCACTTTGTTTTTTACAATAATCTGGAGTGTCCCCAGGGAGCGGTGGTACACCATGGTGATAACCGCACCGGTGCGGGCGATGGTGATGATGAGGTCATCAACATAGATCTGCAATCAATTGACCTAAGAGCAGCTGAGTTATCTATTTTTGTTACGATTCATAACGATACACGTGGTTTTTCACATGTAAATACCAGCTACATTAGGCTTTACAATGACGTAACTGGGAGCTTGATTGCTGAGTACAAACTAGGTCAAGAGTTTGCAAACGAATCTGCTGTGCAAGTAGGTTCGTTAGTTAAAAGTGGTAACGAGTGGGAGTTCCATGCAGTTGGAGCTGGCTACCAACTAGGTCTCGGCGACATTGTGGCTGGTTATCAATAAGGTAAGATTATGTCTATTAATTTATCAAAGAACTCAACGATATCGCTTACTAAAGAAGTTGAAAAATTATCTAGTATTACTGTTGGTTTAGGTTGGGACGTAGCTAAATCGAAAGGTTTCCTTGCTTCTATTTTCGGTACCGCTTCAATTGACTTAGATGCATCCTGCCTATTGATTGATGAAAATTTAAATGTACTAGATTCTGTTTGGTACGCTCAGTTGAAATCAAAGTGTAAGTCTGTTATCCACCAAGGAGATAATTTGACAGGCAAAGGTGATGGTGACGATGAGAAAATTACTATTAACCTGACAAAGTTGCCTAATTCTGTTAAATACATTGCTGTTACAGTTAACAGTTTTAGAGGACAAACTTTCGATAAAGTCGAAAATGCTTTTTGCCGTATTTTGGATCAATCTTCAAATGAGATTTGTCGCTTCACTTTAAATGAGCAAGGGGGTCATACAGGAATTTATATTGGCCTTTTGACTTATAAAAATAAAGAGTGGAACTTTACTTCTAAAGGGGTTAACGCTAATGGAAGTAATGTGAATCAGATTGCAAGCACGGTTTTGCAACATATATATTAATTAGTTTATATGATATTTTACATTTAAAATAAACAAAGCCTAACTGTTAATTTTTGTTAGGCTTTTTTAATGGTGAATTATATTTGTTAATGCTATTTATAATGAAATGTCAAATTTAAATGATATTAAAAATTTAATATTACTTAACTTTTCTTACCAAATTCGTCTGTGCTGAGTAATTTGATGTAACTAAATAAATAAGTTGCGATTTGATAGGCTGCACTAGTTAATAACCATAACCATAACCATAACCATAACCATAACCATATGCGTAAACCTCGTTAGAAAACCACTAAATAATGCCTTCATTAACCGGGGCTCACCCACTTTTGGGGTTGATGAATAAACCATAAGCGAATAGAAGCAAAGCAAATCGAACAAGCGTACTATGTCTCGTCGGATCTGAGACCTAGCTATTACTACCGCACTGGTGGTAAAGGGCGTTTTCTCTATAGGGCATTAAGCTTTCATTTAAATCAACACTAGGAGCGCAATAGAGTATCTGGCGCAAGTTATATTTAGCCGTAGATACCAGCGCGTGCGAAATAGTCGAAGTAGCTCTGAGTTTATCTAAATAACCGGTGCCGAAGTATTGCCCCATTTACTTAGGTAGACACATTAAACGGTCCTAGAAGTATCAGATGATGGCACTTATGGCACAAGAAAATACCATGATGTCATACGAATAAAGAAAGCAGTTCCTATCATTTAGCCAAGGGAAGGATCGGCCTTTTAGGAGCGTGGATACCTTCGTAATCTGGCTTTAGGATGTAAGACATTCTACGGTATATAAAGGAGGTCAAGAAAGAGCTCAGATGTGCACTCTCCGAAAAAGCTATGTATCGAGTAAAGCAGTTGCTGGGTTAGAAACTATAACTAAGAAACTACAACGCTCAAGTTGGTGAAACTTACACCATGATTAAAAGTGCTCAACAAGCTTAGAGGGTTTGGCATGCCTGAAGCTCAGTGTTTTATATCAAAATCACTTCTCTTTAGGCTGTTTAGCCTCTTGTAAGAATTTTGCAACAACGCTAATAGTGCATGAAATAATACTATTTCAAATAGTCAACTTTTAGTAACCTGCAATAAGGTATTGGAGTGCAAATGATGAAAAAGCAGAACTTAAGATACAACGAAGTGGGGGTGTAGTATCAGGAGCTAAGTTCTGCTTGAGGTTAGGCTATGACCACTGGAACATATCGTTAAGATAAACCAGAGTCATCACTTCTATTTTATTACTCGATTGAGCTAGGCGTTGCTGAAAAAAGTACGCCATCATTGGCTTCTTCATTTTTTCCTCCTTTAGCTGACGAGTAAATTATGTGTATAAAAGGGGATATAAAAAAGAGAGTGCTTTTGTTGGCTTTTTTCCTAATAACGTAAATATATGGGGCTTTAAAGCCGAATTTGGAGGTTAATTGTGGAAAAGGGGAACAGATAATTAGGAAGTTTTCTTATTTTATTACCGCCAACTTAAGTAAACTATTCCTATCCACAAGCTTCACAGCTCTAAGGTTGATTCAGTGTCTGATCTCAATTTGTTTCGCTATTACCAACGATTACTCTCGTTTAGCGTTGGTGATGAAACAAAAACCACGTTACAGGACATTGCCGACATCATGTTCACTTCTTCTCGGCATGCTCGTAGCCTGCTAACGCAGATGCAGCAGAAGGCGTGGTTGAGCTGGCACCCGAAAGCTGGGCGGAATCAACGATCGACTCTTATTCTGAATATGGAGTTAGACGTTTTAAAAGAGAGCTTGGCTCTTGAACGTATCAAGTTAGGCAAGTATGAAAAAGCACTGGCGATATTAGATGAAGACGAAATGGCATTTGGCCGTTTGTTAAAAACAACGTCTGGTGCTTCTGTTCAAGAAGGACAGCTCAATATTCAATTAACCTATAAGCGAATGTTTGAGCGCGTCGTTCCACATCAACTTCAGCGTAGCAGCGAACGTTTCTTATTAAGGCAAATCTATTGTTGCTTAGTTTCGAGTGATCACAATGGGAAAGTGCAACCAGAACTCGCACATCACTGGCGTTATGACGAAGACACCTACGAATGGACTTTCTACCTTCGTCCAGGTCTGACTTTTCATAATGGTAATTCCATTGATGCAGAAACAGTGGTTAGCTTGTTTGCAAAATTGAGTTCACTACAGTATTACGAAAAAGAGTTGGCACATGTTGCTAACATTACTGCGCCAACGCCATTGAAGGTTGTTTTTAAGCTTAATCGAGCTGACTTGGGCTTTGCTGGACTTATTTCTGGTGTGAAATACGGCATTCAACCAGTAAGCCAAGTTAACGTAGCGAATAACAAGCTGGTGGTCGGAAGTGGCCCATTCTCTGTTGTCGAGCACAATGAAAGTCGTTTAAAACTGCAAGCATTTAATGGTTACTATGCATGTAGAGTTCTAACGGATTTGGTGACTATCTGGATTGTTAATGACGAGCAAATGGAGAACCCGTCATTGGCAGCAAATACGTTGCAAAGGGATACTTCGCCCGAGGAGGATTTGTGTGGACACTATATGTCGACGCAAAACCGAGAAAACTCATCGGCGAGCAAGCGTAGTCGAATAGAAGATGGTTGCTTATTCGCCTTATTTAATCAGCACGCTAAGCACAAACTCTCTTTAGCGCAGCGCCGTTATATTAGTGAGCTAATTCAACCTGAGCGCTTGGCCGAAGTGATGCGCCGCGAGAATATTGTATTTGGGAGTATACCCGCTTATAACCTGCTACCAGGTTGGAAGCCAGTGCTCCGTCCGTTCAGTGAGCCGCTTAAGTTACCTAAACACATTACGATAGCAGGATATAACTATACCGCGTTGCGTCGCTGTGCGCGGGCTATTTCTAATCGTTTGGCGAGTGTTGGCAGTAAAGTAGAAATTGTTATGTATTCCTACCGTGAGCTGAACGAGAAGGCTAAGAACGGTGAGCTAAATGAGACAATGGTCGTAACGAACATAAACCTAGATGATAATCGTCATGCCTCTGCGTTCACGAACTTCTTCAGCAACGCTGTGCTATTCCACACTTTGGGAGAAAAGAACGCAAAATGGTTAGATGAACAACTACAGAGAGTCAGATCTTTCGTTCCACTTGAGGACTACCTTAATGCATTGGAGCCAATTGCATCGACGTTGATCAGCGAGTATTGGATTGCACCCATGTTCCACCATACACAAACTTTGCGTTTCCAAGGTGTTTTAGAAGACGTCGCTCTTACTAACTGGGGTTGGCCAGATATTCGCTCGGTGTGGTCGGCGGATTAACTGCTTTAGTTATTGAGCAAAGTGCTGCTTCACAAATTCAATGAAGGCTCTGGTTTTCGCCGATTGATAGATAAGTTGTGGGTACACCAAGTACACCGCGTTGTGCTGGTGGTCGGTTTCTTCCGATAAAACCTGCACTAGACGGCCGTGCTCAACGTCTTGTTCGACAAAGTAACTTGCTAACCGAGCAATGCCATTGCCAGACAGGGCTGATTCTTTGAGTAAGCGGTTTTCATTGCTTGAAAGCCAACCTTGGGTTTGAACTGTTCCCGTTTTTAACGGCCACTCTTTTTGATGCAATGTGGTTAAGCATTGATGCTGTTTTAAATCTGCTAACGTCTCTGGCGTACCTTCTTCTTGCAGATACTGAGGAGAGGCAACCAGCCAGTGGTGGTAGTCCAAAAGGTGATGCGCAATCATATTCTCGGGCGGCGTTCTTGTTGCTCGAAACGCAAAGTCGACGCTGGTTTCCGTCAGATTAAACGCTTGATAGCTAGAAAGAATCTCGAACTCTACGTTTGGATGTAAAGCGCGAAACGCCACACACAAATCATGCAGCACCGCTTCGGCAAACATCTTGGGAGCAGTAAGACGAATCAGACCGTCTACTTGCTCAGATTGCTGACTTAAACTCTTTTCCATTTCCATTACGCGGCGTTTGAGATCTTCCGCTTGTGCAAAGATCGATTCACCTTCTGCCGTCAATCTCACGCTGCGTGTGGTTCGAACAATCAAAGGCGTGGCGAGTTCCGATTCCAATCGCTTGATTTGTTCCGACAGGTAACTTTTAGAGATACCAAGTTGCTCTGCTGCTCTAGAAAAGTTGAGTGTTTGAGCCACTTCAGCAAACAGCATCAGTTTTTCGATTCTCTTATAATCTGCCATCTTTATTGCTCGCTTTAATTGTTCGGTAACGAGGATAATGAATTCGATTTTACGGTATTAAACTAATTTTTACGAACGGTAAGATGGTTCGAGTTAATTTAAGAAATTGAAGATGCAGAAATCGGAAAAGTGAGAATAACGATGAACAATCCAACACTACCGCTCGCCAAAACCTTACCTAACGTTAGCCGCTTGGTCTTCGGCTGTATGGGACTTGGAGGGGAGTGGAATCGCAACCCATTAACCGCCCAAGATGAAAACCAAGCTTATGCCGCTGTAGAGGCAGCATTAGAGGTTGGCATCAATCTCTTTGATCATGCGGATATCTACAAATTCGGTAAGGCTGAAGAAGCGTTTGGGTGCATCTTAGCCAATGACTCAACGTTACGAGAACGAATTTATCTGCAATCCAAGTGCGGCATCCGTCTAGGAGATGAGCAAGGTGTGAAGCAGTATGACTTCTCTGCTAAATGGGTGACGGCTTCTGTTGAGAGCATTCTTGAACGCCTTGGCGTGGAAAACCTTGATGTTTTGATGCTGCATCGCCCGGATCCTTTGGTTGAATTTGAAGAACTGGGCACAGCGCTCCAAGCACTGAAACAAGCTGGCAAAGTTAACCACTTTGGTGTCTCTAACATGAACAGTGCTCAAATTGATCTTCTCCAACAAGCTACGGGTGAAGTTATCGTGGCGAACCAGTTGGAAATGAGTCTGGCTAAGTCTGACTTCATCAAGCAAGGCATGGGGCTTCCTTCGTCGGCATCTGATTACGTTGCAGGAACACTGGAACATGCCCGTAAGCACAATATCCAACTGCAAGCGTGGGGCAGTATGGCGCAGGGAAGATTCTCAGAGCGTGGCTTACATTCTGATGATCACAACACCAGACAGACGGCGGAGATGGTGATGGCGCTGGCAGCTGAATATGGCGTGTCGTCTGAGGCGATTGTTTTAGCCTTCCTGACGCGTCATCCAAACCAAATTCAGCCTGTTATTGGTACTGCAAACCCACAACGTATTCGCGCTTGTGCTCAAGTGGAAAACGTCACGCTGTCGCGCAGCCATTGGTATGGCTTGCTCGAGAAAACCCTTGGTCATGAGATCCCGTAGGAGAGAAAAATGAAATACGTACAAGTTCAAACTCTGATTCAAACGGCATTGGAAATTGCGACTGCTCGCAAGCAAAACATTGCGGTTGCCGTGGTTGATACACATGGAGAATTGCTCGGTTTTGCCCGAATGGATGATGTGAGTCTGCAAGCAGGTTTGTTGGCCCAGAACAAAGCTTACACCTCGGCTAGAGACCGTCAGCCTAGCGGCAATCTGGGTGCTTGGGCTCGTGAGACGGGTAAGCAGTTGAGTTATTGGACTGACCCGAAGATCACAGGCTTTATGGGTGGTGTGCCTATAGAACAAGAGGGGAAAATCGTCGGTGCAATTGGCATTAGCGGTTTGGCTGAGCAAGATGATGAAGCACTTGCGATGGAAGTATTAAACGCGCGTTGAGTATAATGTTTATCAGTAGGTGTGATGCTTTGTCCAGCTTTGTACTCACTGTAGGGACTCAAGTTCACAGGCTTCGTCGAGTCACAATGCTATCTAATAGCCTGAAGTAAGCAGAAGTTGAAATCGCGAACTATGATTAATTTATTTGAAAGCTTTGAGGCCTAAATATGTTTCATAAGGTATTCGTTTCGCTATTTTTTGTTCTCCTCTCAGGCTGTGGTACGAGTGACAGCGCGTTAAAAGAGAGCGGTTATGATGAAGCTTATATTCAAGGCTTTCATGACGGTCGGCATAGTGGTATGCAAGAGGCAGGGAATGATTTTGAACACTATATTAAGGACGAAACAAGGTATCAAACCGACTCCGATTATCGACAAGGCTGGGATGCTGGTGAGGTAGAGGGTAACAAGTTACAAAAGCAGGCGACCGCGATAGGACAAGGCATGATTGATAATTCGTATGAAGAACGTGATGTCTTTGATCCTGATAAAGTGGCGAAAGATGCAATAAAAGGCGTTGATACATCGGAATTAAAAAGCCTAGAGTAACGGACTGATATAAAGAATAAAACTCGTCATTTGACGAGTTTTATTTTTGTCTAAACGATTCATGTTTCAACGCTCAACAGGGCATTCATCGTTTGAGTATGAGTAATGTGGTTAATCACCTTTCTTGTTCTTTTGTTCAAGGATTAACGATAACAGGCGAACGAGCAGGGACTGAGCTTCCGGTGAGAGCAATCGCGCCACGGCCGTTAAGTCATTTGCTGTGACATGCTGAACATCACGTACATCTAAGGCAATATCTAGGTCAGTCAAATGAAGCGAACGCAATATGGCACGATATTGTGAGAGTTTAAGATCGGACTCTCCGCGCTCGATCCTTTGATATGTTTTTACGCTCATTCCAGCGATGTTTGCCATTTGCTCACGGGAGAGGCCATTCGATTTTCGTCTTGCGATCAGTGCTTGAATTATAGGGTCTACCTGCATGTGCTCTCCTGAAAGGACAGTTTTGACCTAAACGGAGCAAGAAGTGGACCAGTTTAACCACCACATATTTACCTGCTTTGCAATCAGTATAAAAATAACTGTCTTATAAAAACGTAAATATTTTAGTCAGTTATTAACTCAATGGAAAAGTATCAATCATACAAATCAATAGAAACGAAAGCTTCTATTCGCAAAATGCAACGCATTTTAGATCATTTATTTAGTGAAATTGATCAGCAACATCGTGAGACTAAAGAGAATGTTGTGACACTGATTCAACAGTCACAACAGCGATTGATGAACTACAAAGAGCTTTACCTTCACAAAGAATCGATAAGTGAAGTAGAGTTGCGGATGGCGCATGAAAATATGAGTGAGACTGAGAAGCAGGTCGCCGATATGGGTATTCCAGTGTTAACTTATATCATTGGCGCGCTAGATAAAGCGTATTAACACAGCCGTAAAGTCGGGCGATACAAGATTTATGGAATTTCGATCAATTGATGCCATCTAAAAGAAAGGATGCAAATGCTGGGGAACCACACCCAGCATTCGGACACTCATTTACCTATATTTTCGAACCGTAAATCAGTGTTTAGAGGTATGTGAACCGAACAGTGTCGGTACGCAGCGAATAATAGCGATATTGTCCGATCTAGGCTACGTCCTTGGAATCTAACACCTTCACTTAACCTGTAAATTAATCTGTACACCCAGCCAAATTGAGCCATTGAGCACGTTCTTCCTTTTCTTTAAGCGATAAAAGACTAATTAGTGACGAAAAAAACAACACATCTTAGGTAAAAGATAAGAGTTGTTAAAATATATCGCTATAAGATTGACCTTTTGCTTTTCAATCGTCCTGCTTATGCCTTACAATCTTTTCGAACCAAATCCATTCATAACGAATGGGGTTGATGAATTAAGATGAACAATTTTGCTTCGAACCCAAAGTTGCGCACATTTCATCAGCGATGACATCGCCAAAAATGACTCTCAAGTGTTCATGTGCAAATGATTAACCACCTTTTGTTGCATGTTTTCTTAGCCATACAGGGCTCTTGTAACATAGTGCTCTTGTAACCAAATTTTGACTAAGTCGGAGCGTTTTGTTGTGTGCTTTAGATAAAGCACAACTGGTGAGAAATTAACGGATTGAATTTAGAGGTATTAACCGTGAACCTAAAACTTGTCGGCAGCTCCCTGATCGTTGCAGGTACTGCTCTTGGCGCTGGTATGCTTGCTATACCAATGGTGCTTGCTCAATTTGGCCTCCTTTGGGGCACTCTTCTTATGTTGTTCATCTGGGCTGGAACGACTTATGCTGCGCTGCTCCTTCTTGAAGCCAGTTGTAAAGTAGGTGGTGGTGTGAGCATGAATGCAATTGCTCGCGAAACGCTTGGTAAAGGAGGCCAGTTGGTAACCAACAGCTTGCTTTACGCCCTGTTAGTTTGTCTATTAATGGCTTACATCATTGGTGCGGGTGATCTCGTACAAAAAGTAACAGCCTCAATTGGGCTTCCAACATCTACGATCTCAAGCCAAGTCGGTTTTACTCTTTTAGTTGGTATCATTGTTTCGGCAGGTACAGGGGTAGTAGATAAGCTGAATCGCGGTTTGTTCCTAGGCATGATCGTAGCGCTGATCCTGACACTTTTTGCGCTTGCACCAAGCGTCTCGTTTGAAGGACTTGATGAGGTTGTGAGCGACGATAAAATGGCACTTATCAAAACCAGTTCGGTGCTTTTCACCAGTTTCGGTTTTATGGTCGTGATCCCATCGCTTGTAACTTACAACAAAGAAGCGAGTAAAACACAGCTGCGTAATATGATTATCGTGGGCTCAACTATTCCGCTTGTTTGTTACCTATTATGGTTGTTAGCGGTTGTCGGCAACCTACCACCTCATGAGCTTGTTCAATACTCCAACGTAACAGAGTTGATATCGGTACTAGGTCAGCAATACGAGGGCTTAGAGTTCATCCTATCCATGTTTACTGGTTTGGCACTACTAACGTCGTTCTTAGGTGTTGCAATGGCGCTATACGATCAAAATGCAGACCTACTGAAAGCAAGTAAGCCAGTGATTTTTGTTACTACTTTTGTGCTACCACTATTAGGTGCTGTATTTGCGCCAGAACACTTCCTAGCTATTCTCAGCTACGCGGGGATTATTCTTGTGTTTCTCGCGGTCTTTGTCCCATTATCAATGACCATGAAAGTGCGCCGAGTGCCGGTAAAAGATGACAATATTTATGAAGCTGGTGGCGGCGCAATGGGAATGAGCATGATCTTCCTATTCGGCTGTTTCTTGCTGTTTGCCCAAGCAGTATAAAATCACGCTAGCTTATTTAAAAACTGAGCCGCTCGTAGTCAAACGGGCGGCTTTTTTGTATTCATAGCCGAACCCAGGCCACTCAAAGTCATCAGCATTTGTGATGTTTGACGTTTCTCTGATAATCACGGTTAGCGCTGACTTTTTAGTAAAACTCCTTAGCGAAAGGCTGACATGTACAGTGATTCACCCTTCTATTATATCGATGTTGATATGAATAAGAGGCTCTGTTGTGTCAAAGCAATTATCTTTTGCCATGGTTGGCGTTATGTTGTCTTTAGGTGTGTTGAGTACAGAAGCGGTGGCTGACCCGAAGCATAAGCATCGACATCGGTACGATCACCATCATGCGCATCACCACCATCATAAACACAAGCGCAAGCACAAGCATAAACACAAACATCGTGACGTTATTTATGTGGAGACCCGACGACCAAGGCGCAGTTACTATTACCATGACCGAATTCCTCGGAATAGTACCTACATAAAGATTGGAGATTTCACTTATCTAAAAGTGGACGACCGCTATTATCGTCGTTCTAATGATCGCTATATCCATGTCGAGTTCAATTAAACTTGAAAGGACACATAGTCGGCGTTCTTGTAATGTTGAGCTTAAAAGCACCAACATGGCACACGTAACATCGACCAATACTAGGGTTGAGGGTTAAAAACAAAAACAGCGAGCCGATGCTCGCTGTTTTTGCTTAGATGAGTGTTAGACAGTAAATCTATTTAAGATTTGATCTTGTTTATGTACATCTTCTTGTTGCGCCTGCATCGCGTCGTTGGTTCGATTTGCCGATTCGGCGACTTGAGTCGATAGGTCTTTAATATTCACCGTATTGTTGTTGATCTCTTCAGCGACGAGGCTTTGCTCTTCCGCTGCTGAGGCAATTTGCAAGTTCATATCGGAAATACGCTGAATCGCATCACGAATGCGTTGTAACGCACTATTTGCTAAACCCGCTTTTTCAACGGCCTCTATAGCACTACCTTTGCTTTGATGCATGGCATTTGCCACAGATGAAGCGCCAGATTGTAGTTGCTCAATCATAGTACGAATCTCTGTTGTCGACTCTTGGGTACGTTGTGCCAGTGTACGTACTTCATCTGCAACAACGGCGAAGCCTCGGCCAGATTCTCCCGCACGTGCAGCCTCGATTGCGGCATTCAACGCGAGTAAGTTCGTTTGGTCCGCAATATCGTTGATGACTTTTAGAATCGTTTCGATATTGGCGGTAGCAGATTCCAACACTTGTACTTCTTCGACTGCAAGGTCAATGCTATCGGAAAGCATGTTTATCGTTTGTGTCGATTCACCAACGATAGAAGACCCCTCAACCGTTGCTTGGTCGGCTTCTTTGGCTGCACTTGCCGCACCTTGCGCATTATTAGCAACCTCTGTCGCGGTGACAGACATCTCATGCATCGCGGTAGCAAGTTGTTCTAGCTCTTGCAGCTGAGTGTGAATTGCGCCTGCCGAGTCTTTTGCGCCCTCAGCGGTGATTTGAGTTCCATTTAAAATTTGATCAGAAATACGTTTCGACTCAATGATTTGCTGTTGTAAGTTCTCCATGAACGTATTGAAGTTTGTGGCAAGCTCAGAAAACTCTTGGTCAGTATCTGTTTCGAGGCGTTGTGTAAGGTCGCCTTTCCCTGATGCTACATCTTTAATCGCATTGTTTAGCGTGTCCAAAGGACGCATGAGAGTGCGAATCAACAGAGTTAGGGCGATAATAGATGCAATCACGGCAATGATTGAATAAATAATAGCGTTGTTACGAAGCTCTCCTACGGCAGAATAGGCAACAGCTTCATCGATTACCGAACCTACGTACCAGTTCTCGCCAGGAATGTGAGTCAGGTTAACCATGTAGCGGTTGCCATCAATCTCAACATGTTGTGCTGATTGCGTAAGTTCGATTTGTGGGAGGTAGCTACCGACTTTCTCACCGTTGTATTTACTTTGAGGGTGAGCAATGGTTGTGCCATCAGCGGTGACCAAAAATAAGTAACCAGCATCAAACAGATTCACTTGGTTGACGAGATCAGAAAGGGTAGTTAATTCGAGGTCATAAAACATACCGGCTAAAAACTGGCCATTTTCTTTTACTGGCGTACCAACAGAGATGATAACGTTTTTCGAAGACGCATCGACGTACGGATCGGTTACGACCAAATCGCCTTTGCTCTTAGCTGCAATAAACCAAGGACGCTGACGTGGGTCGTAGTCTGGGCCCGCATCCCAGCCGTCGTCATTTTCAATCACAAAGCCATTACTTTCATAACCAAAACCGATGGCAAGGAAGCTGCTTTTTGGCGTGGGTCTTTCAAGTATGTTTTGAACATAGCTATGTGAACTGGGGTCAAGCTCAATCACTTCAGTAATGGAGCGAGCGAGATCCTTCTTTGCATTCATTTCTGATTGCACAGTGTTACCAACACTGGTCAATATCTCGTTTACACTTGAGTCGATTTGCTCCTGAGTTTGGGAGCGGATGGTCATAACTTGTTGTGTCGACAATAACGACACGGTAATTAGCAGCAAAAATGAAGAGGCTGTGACAACCTTATGTCTGAATTTCATGAGCTTTCCTCTGATTCTCCCGGTTGGTTCCACTTTGCTTTCGCCTCTTTTAAACCGAGCGAATTGGGCATAAAGAGAAACCTATTGTGTTTGGTTATATTTTTATCGACATCTTTGTCAAAAACATGAACTCATTTGTCGTCTTTTTTAACTAAATTTAAACAAAACGGTAGTTTACGTTAAAACTTGTGAGTGTGATCATGTTTGCGAGCTCGATTAATGAAATCGTCATAATGAAAAGAATTGCTTAACAAATAGTGGCATCAACTGGCTTTGCAGGTGAGGTGATGAAAATTTTGTTGGTGCTGGCAGGTGTTTTGTTGAAGTTTTGTCTTTGTAAATTATGAGCTTTTTACTAAAAGCCTAATGTGAACGGAGTTTTGGGTATAAAAAAGGCCCCGACGATGCGGAGCCTTTGTTTATTGACGTCTCGATTTTAGAAAATAAGATGAGCAACGCCAGCAATCACAGGTAACGTGATTAACGTACGTAAAATGAAGATTACGAAGAGCTCTACAATGTTTACTGGAATTTTGCTGCCTAACAGTAGGGCACCTACTTCCGACATGTAGATAAGCTGAGTTACTGACATTGCCGCAATAACAAAACGTGTCATTTCGTTATCGATTGAGGCCGCTAAAATTGCTGGAATAAACATATCCGCAAAGCCAACAACGATTGTCTGTGATGCTGCAACAGCTTCAGGGACTTGCAGTAGCTCTAGGTATGGGATAAACGGTTGACCCAGAATTGCAAATACAGGCGTGTATTCTGCAATCACCAATGCAACGGTACCAAGACCCATCACTACAGGTAGTACGCCAAATACCATGTCGACTGCGTTGTGTACGCCTTCTTTAAATACAGACTGAACCGATGTGACTTGACCAGCTCGCTTAAGAGCTAGATCCATACCCCAAGAGAATGTGGTGTGGCCTTCTGGTACTGCATCTGCGTCTTTATCAGGGTTGCTGCCGTCAATGTAGCGATCTTTCTTCAGACTAAGCGGAGGCAGGCGAGGAATGATAATCGCAGCTACGATTCCAGCTAGACAGATAGCGCCGTAGAAAGGCAAAAATAAGTGCTCTAGTTTTACCTGAGCGATAACAACTAGGCTAAACGTGATCGATACTGCTGAGAAAGTGGTCCCGACAACAGCCGCTTCACGCTGAGTATAGAACTTATTTTCGTATTGCTTGCTGGTTAGCAAGATACCAACACTTCCGTCGCCTAACCAAGATGCCATACAGTCAATTGCACTGCGGCCAGGTAGGTTGAATACCGGACGCATTATTTTACTGAGTAACGCACCAAATAGCTCCAGAAGACCGAAGTTCAAAAGAAGCGGAAGCAGTAAACCCGCGAAAATGAAAACGGCAAACAGAGTAGGTAGGAGACCAGTAAGAACAAGCCCGCCAGTGTTCTCTTCCCAAATTGCTTTTGGACCCACTTGGAAGAACGTCATTAACACGGCAGCGCCGCCGATTAAACGAACAACGAGCCAAAGTGGAGATGGGTTGAAGAGACCGTTTAAAAAACCATTACGTAAAATTGCAGCTGGCTTAAAAATTTTGCAAAGAACAGAAGCAACGGCCATGAAAGCGATGATACTGGTGACGATAGCAATCAAGGTATCGCCTAACACCGCTGGGATGACTTTTGCCATCACGGCAACGGGAATGGTTAGGCCGCCATCGTAAGAGATCGGAGCCATAAAGAGTAGAAGACCAATTAGGGAAGGGATGAAAAACATCCAAAAGTTGCCCTTAGGAGCTTCAGTAGCATTAGTGGTGTTATGCATAGTTGTCTCGTGTTACTACTAGTCAATACTTGCCATTTCCATGACATAAATATTCACTAAACATCCGTATTTAATCACAGTTTTGCGGAGGGTACCCGCAAACTGCATCCATTGCAATACTATTCATTAAATACATCTAGTTATTCAGCCGATTTGTCGGGTAATTGGTCAAATAACGTCTAAGTGTATGCGAATATGTTGCTTGTGTTAGAAAATTGTAGCACGAGAGGCGAATTGCGCAGTGAATTATGCGGCGCATTGTGACTGGAATAATAAAATGGTAAACAAATGTGATTTTGATCTAACTAACTTCTTTGCCAGAAATTCAGTTAGCCTTATCTATTTTAAGGTTTTTAGTGGTGTCAAAATACCGTTCAGCGTTTCTTGTACCGTTGCAGTGTGAACCTATTGAGCCAAATCCGATTGAAGCATGTCGCTTCAATCGGATCGAAATTTTATGCTTTTTGTTGACGGCTAAGTATGTATAGGTAACTCCAGTAAATCAGAGCTGTAGAAAAAGCCAATATTGCTGGGAAAACCAGCGTATATAAACCATATACCGTAAATAGAGCCGCTCCCGCGACGCCGCCAAACAAAAAGCCAAAGAAAATGAATAGGAATAATTTTGCTTTACGTCGGTCAAATTGACGACCTCTCAAGCTCTCTCCAATCATAATCCCTAGATCGGTGATGATTCCGGTCATATGTGTGGTTCTGACTACTGCGCCGCTAAACGTGGTGATCATTGCGTTTTGTAATCCACATGCTGCTGATGCTAGATATTGGCCGTACAAATCCCCTTGCACCAAAAAGCCCAAGCTGAGTAAGAGCAAGCTTCCTTCTATGCACAGTGCAACACCATATCTTCGTCCTAGCTTTAACGCACTGCTTTCAATAAAAAAGCCGCTAAAGGCAGCGCCAATCAAAAAGCTAAATACGATGAAGAGCAGGTGAATGGAGCTATCCACACCTGTTAGCAAGCTGTTCCCTAGCTGAGTTACGGTTCCCGAAAGATGAGTTATCGCTTGGTGTTGAAAGCCGAGAAGACCAACGGCGTTGACGCAGCCCGCGAGAAGAGCTAGTAGAAACGCGCCATATTCCACCCAACGAGGAAGTCTGGAAATCACAATAAACCCCCACCAAATATTAGGAGCCGATTATAACGCTCACACCGAGTTACGAAACCCTTTACAGTAAAACTCGATTGATCATTCTCAAAAAAATCTCACTTATAGGGTGTTTGTCCGAGCCAAAGTAAATATGTGAACGTGGATTGCCCGCTAGCAGATGTGTTCCGTTGTGCATTCGAAACTCACCCACCCGTGTTTCATTTGTTCATAGACTGAAACGGTAGGTTGGTGGAACTCTTTATCGGTAAATAGACCGACGGGAATGATCATGATTTCTGGGTATGCAGCAACGAACAACCTCATTGTCGTGCCGCAGGATGGACAAAAGTCATACTGAACCTCACTGCCATCATCGCCAATTCGGGTATAGCTAGTGACTTCACCGTTTAAAGTGACGTGCTCTTTTTCAAAGCGAGCTTGTACCCCAAAAACACTGCCAGTTCGTTTTTGGCATTCGAAGCAATGGCAGACAGACGTGTGGGTGGGCTCTCCTTTACAACGGATCTCAACTAAACCGCAGGCGCACTCGCATGTATGAATGGTTTTTGTCATCGTGATTACCTATTTGTCCCAATACACCAATAGACCTAGAGCACAGAGCTTGTGTCACTAGCTCGTTATGAGCTCTGGACTTGAAACTATTTGGATATAATCAGTTTAGTTTAATTTTGAAACACTTGAAGAGGTGAAATCATTTGGGTATACAATGGTATACTCGCTTTTCGTTTATACCTTGAAACAAGGAAGCTTTCATGACTCACAAAAAAATCCTGCCGATACCACTTATTCTACTTATTCCAATCGTTTTATTAGTTGTGGTTGTGATCGCGGGTGTTTATCGTTTTAGTTTGTCTGATGACGAGATCATGGCTAAGTTTCCTCAAACAGAAGTAGAAACTAACGTTATTGTGCAAGAGACGCTTGGTATCACTGCACGTAATCCTTGGACGATCCAAGTCCCCGAGCAGGGTGCGGTCACTTTTCTTGATGAGTGGGATAAAGAAAACGGCTATTTGATAGGTGACTATGATGCAGGTGCGACGAAAGGTCAGGTACTTGTCCCAACTGCGTCGATTAGTCAGCGTGAGATTGAAGGTGTTTCATGGGTTGTTGCACCGATGATTGTAACGACACAAGGTAGCGGTTCGTTTAACTATGTTGGCTTGTTCAAGTTTGACCCCGTGCCGAGCCGAGTTGTACTTTTAGACAGTATTTTTGTTGGTGACCGCGTGAAATTTACTCAGCTCGAATGGAAAAGTGATACAACTATCACGCTTTCATATTTAGCGCACGGTGACGATCAAGCAATGGCAGACACGCCAAATCAATTCAATTCATCCACATTACAGCGTGTAGGGAATAACTTACATATGCAACAGTGATGAATTTTTTTTGAGTTCTGTAAAAATTCAGTATTTTCTGCGCTAGATCTCGAAATTTCCTAGTGATTTCTTATTCGGGAATGCATAAGCTATGAGCCTTGTTTGAAAGGAGATAGTAATTCCCGTGTCTACAAATGAAATTACAAGACGGTTGCCGAATCTGACAAGTCGTAGAGCGCTGCTGTTATACTCCTTGCCAGTTTTAGTTGCGATTGGTGTTTCTCACTCTCTCAAAGAGTCATCTTTAACCAAAACCATCGCATTGAACCTACCTGAATCTCAGGTCGTTGAAAAAATTCTTGATGCGACAACTGCCGAAGTTGTCACTCCCCCGAACTTCGAATATCAAATCCAAGCAGGTGACAACCTAAGCACTATTTTTAGTCAGCTCGGTTTCGGTTACAGCTCGTTAATGAAAGTAATGGAAACGGATTTGAACTACTTGGCACTTGATACACTTAAGCCGGGCAATACGCTCCGTTTCTGGCGTGATGATGCGACAGGCGAGTTAGCGAAAATGGAACTGCAATTTTCTATTGCAGATAAAGTGGTCTACAAGCTGAATAGTGATGGTAGCTATGACTTTACTGATATTTCCATTCCTGGCGTGTGGAGCCAAGAGCCTTTAGTTGGCGTTATTCAAGGCAGTTTTTCTTCTTCTGCGAGTCGTTTAGGTTTAACGTCGGCGGAAGTGAGTCAAGTCGTAAGCTTACTCAAAGAACAACTTAACTTTGGACGTGACCTTCGTGCAGGTGATCGATTTGAAGTTGTTCGTCGCTCACAAAGCATCAATGGTGTACCAACAGGTAAGAACGAAATTGAGGCGATTAAGATTTATAATCGCGGCCGCGAGATCACCGCTTACCTTCATACTGATGGTCAATTCTACAATGCCAAAGGTGAAAGCTTACAGCGCGCATTCCAGCGTTACCCTGTAAGTAGCCGTTGGCGTATCAGTTCTGGCTTCAACCCTAATCGTTTACATCCAGTAACGGGGCGTGTTGCGCCGCACAACGGCACTGACTTTGCTGTACCAACCGGTACACCAGTCGTTTCTACTGGTGATGGTACAGTGATCATGACTCGTAAACACCCCTATGCGGGTAACTACGTGGTTGTTGAGCACGGCAGCAAATACAAAACCCGTTACTTACACCTAAGTAAGATTTTGGTGAAGAAAGGGCAAAAGGTTTCTCGAGGCCAGCGTATCGGTCTTTCTGGTAAAACAGGTCGAGTGACTGGGCCACACCTTCACTATGAGTTGATTGAATACGGCCGTCCAGTTAACGCTATGCGAGCAAATATCCCAATGGCGAGTTCTGTTCCTAAGAAAGAGATGGCTACTTTTGTCGCGAACAGAGATGAAATGGATAGACTATTACGCGATAAAGAGAAAGCAGTGCTGTAATAAAGTACTTCGCTTAAAAAACAAAAAGAGACTAAGCATAGCTTGGTCTCTTTTACTTTGTGCATTAACTAGATTTGAATTCTATGACAGCAGTCTGTTCAGTACGTTAGGCACTCCGCACTTCACGTTCATTTATCAGGTGTACGATTTCTTCAACACTGTGTGGACGAGAGTAAAAATAACCTTGGATGTAGTGGCAGCCCATTTCAATTAACTTTTGTAGTGCTCTATCGTCTTCTACGCCTTCGGCAATCAAATCCACATCAAGCAGCTCTGCCAATTGCGCTATCAAAAACACTACTTGTTCAGAGGTTGTATTTGAGAGCATGTTCTGCACAAAGGTAGCATCGATTTTGATGCTATCAATTGGATAATTGTGTATATAGTTCAAGCTTGAGTATCCCGTACCAAAATCATCCAGTGCGACTTTAAAACCCAAGTATCGCAACGAGTTAAGTACCATCTGTTCACGGCCACTTTGTGAGAGTAAGACGGTCTCGGTGAGCTCTATAACAAAGTCTTTTGCTTCGTGCTGATACTTTTCAACCATGTTGGTTAAGTGATTAATATAACGGTTGGAATCAACCAGCTCATACGCTGAGCAATTGATGGAGAGTTTGACTTTATAGCCTAGGTTCGCTTCGAGTTCTTGCTTTGCGATACACGCGAGTTCAATAATCCGTTCACCTAACTCGATAATCAGGCCTGATTGTTCGGCAGCTTCAATGAACTCCGCTGGAGAGATATTTCCATAGATATTGCTATTCCAACGAGTCAAAATTTCAAAGTAATTCCAGCGGTCGCTCGTGATATCGACGATCGGTTGAACCACTACATACAACTCATCGCTGTCTTGTATATCAGTACTTAGCTGGATTCGCATTGCCTCAATAAGCTGCGTCCTACGGTGGTATAAAGCACTAAGGTGTGTGTCGTAATGCTGAATCCGTGTATCGCGGTGTTTTTTACAATCTTTGAGAGCGAGACTGGCATTCAAAATCAGCTCATCGCTGTTCAACATATGTACTGGGGCACGTGCAATACCAATACTAACGGTGAAAGAAATCCGGTTAGATTTGTCGCTGTAGCCGCTTTCAATTTTGTCGAGTACTTCCTGACACACGGCGACAGGATCTTCGTCGTACGTGATGAAGGCGAATTCATCTCCTGCAACACGGAACGCATTGTTTGGCGACGACAAGCTCTGTTGAATGGCGTTAGCTGTGAACTTAATGATTTGGTCGCCGATATAGTTTCCGTTGATATCATTGATCGATTTGAAATTATCGATATCAAGATACGCCAAACTGAATGGGCGAGTCGCCTGCTGCGTTAATGTCTCCAAGGTATCAGCTAAACAGCTACGGTTGAGCAGTCCAGTTAGGTTATCATGCGATACCTCATAGCTAAGCTGATTAAGAAGCTTATCTGAACGTTCACTGACCCACTTTTCACGTAAGCTATGAATAATGACATTGGCATAAAATCGGTGGAAGTCGAGGATATCTTGCGCTTCTTTCGCGTGGATGCTTCGGGTAAAGGTAGACAGTAAAATTCCCAGAACTTCGCCATTTTGTGTCTTCAATGGCAGGCCAATGTAAGCTTGAATGCCATCTTCTTGAAACATCTGATCTTCAGGAAAACGCTTGTATACCTGGTCTTGATAGAAAATATGTTCGCCAATGTCTTTCGCCACTTTTTCACAGGGGGTGCCTGAAAGGTGGTAGCTTAGGTTGTCTGTAATTTTTCCATTGCTGGCGAAGGAAATGGTATGAGCCGAATGCTGAAGATGCGCAACTTCTACAACGCAAGTGCAATGGCTCTGCAAGTGTTGATGAATATCTAGCGTGACTCGGTTTAGCTGAGCCGTGCCGTTTAGCTTCAATATCTCATCAATTTTGTGGAAACTGATTTGTACCTGACCCATTGAGCATTTCACCTAGCGTTGTTATTTACATATCGTGTAAGACACGACGAATTATTATTTGATATGCATCAAATAAACTATCGGTTACTAAGGCAGATTTTTCAAATTTTGTGAACGAACAAATCATTATTTTCATGTTTTTATGCTTGAACCTTTTAAAGCTATAGCGATAAAAACGCTAAGCTAGGCGCGCTTCTCCTCTTCTAATCGTGATTTGAGATAATCGAGGAATAGCTTAGTTCGGGTATGCTGATAATCCAGCTTTGGATAGTAGGCATATACAGTGGCTTTATCCGCTGTGATATCGGGCAGGATAGGGACTAACGCGCCGGATTTGAGATCATCTTTGATCATGACGTTGTTCGTCATCAAAATACCCATGCCTCTTTTGGCACCATGAAACAGCGCTTCTGGGTTGGTCGTGGCAAAGTTACCGGACAAGCTGATACGTTTGCCTCGATTTGTTTTGATTTCTCGTGAGGGTTTTTCTCCCCAAATCAGGACATTATGCTCTGTCAGATCCTCAACGCATTGTGGTGTGCCATATTTCTTTAGGTAACTAGGCGCGGCGTAAAACTGGGCTTTATGTTCGAAAAGTGCAGTAGCTTTGAAACTTAGAGAGTTCAGTTGCTCTAATTCCCGGCTAATAAACAGGTCTAAGCTTAGCTCTGGCAATTGACCTGGTAGCGTTGTTGTTAATTGAAGTGTGATGTCTGGATATTTATCAAGAAAATCATCAAGATAATGAACTAGAAATTTAGAACCAACGGCCAACGTTGCCCCAATTTTTAATAGCCCCGCTGGTGATTGGTTGACTGAGCGAGTTTCATCTAATACCGATTGCCATGAATCAAGCTGACTTTTTGCTCGTTGATAAAACAGAGCACCAGCTTCAGTTTGGCTAATTGAGCGGGTCGTACGTTTGAGTAGTTGAACGCCAATTTTATCTTCTAGCCATTGAACTCGCTTACTGATGGCTGAGCTGGTGGTATTGAGTTTCCGCGCTGCTGCATTAAAGCTACCTTCTTCGACCACACGAATATAACTCTTCACGCTTTGAATCCAGTCCATTGTATCTCCTTGGGAATTAATTCCTTTCCAACTTAGCTGATTATCATCTTTGAGTATCAAATATACACTGTTTGCCATCAATCTGTCACAAAGTAGGAGGAACGTTTGCGTAAAACACCATTGTTATTAGCGATGATGATCATTGCCACAGGCCAAGTTGGCGTCAGTATTTATCTTCCTTCTTTGCCATTGATTGGTCATGACTTGAATTTGCCGCAACATTCGATTCAGAATCTCGTCACGCTATTTCTCGTTGGCTTCGGTATCTCTCAGCTTTTTTACGGCCCATTGTCTGATGCGATTGGTCGTCGGCCGGTGTTTATTCTGGGGCAAAGTGTATATCTAGTTGGTACGGTTATTTGCATCGCGTTTTCGGACAACATTGTTGCCCTTGAAGCGGGACGGTTACTGCAAGGCCTAGGAGCGGGCAGCGCTTCGGTACTTGGTCGGTCAGTACTGCGTGATAGTTATGACGGTATGCAATTAACCAAAGCGCTATCTTATATTTCAGTCACTGCTTCAGTGATGCCAATTATTGCTCCGCTGTTTGGTGGCTGGATTGCTTTTCACCTGAGTTGGCATGCTGTCTTCGTGTTTGTGCTGATTTACTTAATGGCAATTTTTACACTTGGTTTGTTGGTGTTGCCAGAAACGCTGCCTTATCCGAAGAGAAAATTTAAAGTAGGCGAAGTAAGCGCGAACTATTTGCGTCTGTTAACGAATACACAAGTGATTGGTAGTGCGAGCTACAACTGGCTTAGTTATTTATCGGCTCTGGTTACGCTCTCCTTGTATCCATTTTTAATGCAACAAGAGTTAGGATTAACGGCGGCAGATTACGGCTCTTTGATGATCATACCATCAGTTGGTTTGCTGACGGGTAGCTTAGTGCTGAATTTGATCAATGCTCGTTACAAAGCTCAGCAAATCTTGCTGATGAGTTTCGCGATTGTTGCTGTTGCTGGCTTCATGTTGTTGGTTACCCCCTTCAGTGTATTTTCATTGCTGACGGCATTCACGTGTTTAAGTTTTGCTCAAGGCATGTCATTCCCAGTATCGATCAGTTTGCTACTTTCACCACATAAGCAACAGGCAGGCGCGGTTTCTGCGCTATCTGGTTCTATTCAAATGTGTTTAGCAGGTTTGTTTGGTGGGTACTTAGTAGACTCATGGGTTACGAATCAGCAGCAGCTTGGGGTGTTTTATTTGTTTATTGCGTTACTTTCTTGCTTTGTTCTTGTACTAAGCCAATTTCGTAAAGTGCCAGAAGGGACGGTTCAAGCAGAAACTTCCATCTGAATATACTTGCAACCAGAAGGTCGGCTTTCTAAAATGCGCAGCTAAATTAAGTCTGGCCTGTTGTGTATACTGAATGACTTGGTTTGAAAGGAAGAGGGCGAACCTTGATACTTCTCTCAAGCTTGGAATACATTTCTGCCCAATGGCTATCCGATCTCTAATCGTTAGGTGAAAGAATGCAACAAAACGAATTTGAAACACTGGTAAAAGAAATTACTCAGCAAGAAAGCATGCCAAAGGCACTTGAAATCTTGAAGGCGTGTGAGGAAGAAGAAGTTGCACAAGCGGCGCAATCCCTAACGGGTCAGTTTGGCCTTGCAGAAGTTGATGGTGAGAAACGTATTTACCATATTACCACTCAAGAAGACGAGTCCGGAGAAGAGCAAGAATACGTGGAGCACGTCATGAATGAAGGCGATCACTTGATCAAATTTGCTGCGTGGTTCTTTGAAACATTCTTTGAAATCAAACAGAAAGATACGTACGTCGCAGCGGGTAAAACATACCAGCAACCTAAGCGATAGGCGCCCGTTTAGAAAAAGTAATCAGAACCAATCTGAAAGTTAATTACAAAATAAATGTGACCCTGGTCTTGTTTTTATCTAGTTGTGGTGTAAAATTACAACATAGTTAAGTCAATACATTCAGGAGAAGGTCATGGGTAACGAACTTGGTGGTGCTTATATTGGCCAGATGATTGCAAAAGACGCGATGCACAAAGCGCTTTACGGTAAAGCGAAGAAGAAAAAAGCTTCTGTTTTTGCTCGTGTTATTAAAAAACTGGCGAAATAATTTAAAAAGCCCTGATTGAAAAATCAGGGCTTTTTGCTTTTCTCTGTTTTGTTGTTAGTAAGTAGCCAACATATTGCACAACATTGGCAAAACGCTACTCAAAGACTGATGACATTTAAATCTAGAATTACGCGGATTGGCTTGGTATCTCCACAACATTGTTAGGCACTTTATCTAGCCCCTTTGCTGATAACCACTTTTCTAAATCGTCAGCGCCTCCAATATATGTTCCATCTAACCAGATTTGCGGCACTGTTACCGGTGTTTTTTCGCCAATGATGGCTTTTACTTCAGGAATCATGCGGTATAAGGCGGCGCTGTCTTTAACTACATCATGGTACTCATACTGAACGCCAGCCTCGTCAAGTAATTGTTTGGCTTTGACACAGTAAGGGCAAGTTGCTTTACCATAAACAATGTTACCTTTTAGCTCATCGCGTTTTACCCACTCAGCAATAACAGACTGTACAAGCACACCCCGATTCAATGCTTCTCCTTGACTGATAACTTTCCCTTCGACAAGAAGAATGGGTGCATGCCAAGCACCAGCTTTTAATGGTTCCCACCAGTGCGATAACCAATCTTTTACTTCAAGTTCAACGGGCACATCGGCTAGTTCGTTTTCAAAAGTATCCTTTAAAATATCTTTGGTTAATGTACATTCACCACAAGGAATATTGACTTTGAATGGGCCCCAACTACCAGCCCAGCGATACAGTGTAATTTTGATTGGTTGACTCATATGGGTTCCTCATTTCCTTTCCTGAAAATATAGAACTTTTAAATTAGATTTTTCTTTCAACTAACTTTGTCTTTTTCGCTTCCCAATGCGTAATAAACGCAATAGATGCAATAATAATCGCAGCACCTAACCATAAACGACCAGGTGGCACCCAACCAAACACCAACCAACCAGCAACAACATTCAAAGGCAGTTTGGCGTGATCAAATGGTTGCACAAATGAGGCGTCTGCTACTGCATATGCTTTAACGATAGCCCATTGAGCGAGTGCTGTAAGTGCACCTGCGGCTAAAAGCACACCCCATATCGTCCACGTATCTGGCATAGTAAACGTCGGTATCGCTAACAAGATATTAAATGGTGTTATCAGCAGCAATAAATAGACAACCATGGTTGAAGGCGGATCGTTTACCGACATTTTTTTTACCATTAATGAATACGCTGCCCAGAAAAATGCGGCGCCAACAGGGAGCAGGGTCGCCCATGTAAATGAGTCTGCCCAAGGCTCAAGAATGATCATGGCACCAACAAACCCCGTCAATGTCGCTAACGAGCGTGCAGTACCTACTTTCTCTTTGAGTAACAAGCCAGAACCAACTGTGGCAAATAACGGGGAGGTCATGAGAAGTGCAATACCTTGCCAAATTGGAACTGGGTAAGCGAGAGCCCATAACCAAAGTTGAATCCCGATAACAGAGAGAAAAATGCGGAATGCATGCCAGCCAAAGTGTTGGGTTCTTAAAGAACGTCTAATCCCAAGTGTACGTAGGTAGGGCAGAATAACAAATAAGGCGATTGCATATTGGAATAACGCAAATGTGGTGGAGGAGACACCAAAGTTGATGCTAGCAATTTGGGCGAAGCTGTTCACTATGGCGAATGCCAAGCCAGCTGTTAGCATCCAGGACGCACCTTGAACAGGATGATGATTCAATTGAAAAATTCCAGTTTGATAGAGGTGGCGGGATCATACGTCCTATTGTTTTTCGCGCCAATAAAAAAATGCCTCCCAGAGGGAGGCGACATTACCAATTCAAAGGACGTGCCTGTTATAACAGGTACAAAGAACGAGAAGCACAAACGCTGCCATGCATTTGCATAAATAATATTGCAGAACACGTGCCAACTTTTATGTGTTTGATTTTAAATGGTTTTTTGGTTTTTCTATGTTGTCGATTAGATGAAATGCACTAACTTAGTGATCAATCGCATTAAAAGAGGGCAGAAGTAGGCGTCGTTACGCTCGTTTTTCATTGCTGAGCGATGCTTCGATAGTGTGAAAACTTATCGAGTTGTGTTGGGTTAAATAAAAAATGGCCAGCAAAGGTGCTGGCCAAGTGGACTCGCTCTTAGGACAAGAGTGAATTAGAAATCGTAACGTACGCCTAGGCGCAGTGTATCTTCGCCTTCTGTTACTAGACCTGTTGTTGCATCTTTTGCTTCATCAAGTTGGTTGATGTAGTAAGACAGGTAAGTACGGAAGTTGCTGTTTAGTTTGTAGTAACCAACAAGCTCGATACCTTCAACTGTGTCGTACTTTGAACCGTTGTCTGGATCATTCTCTTGAGCTGTGTATAGAGCTGCAAGTGTCACTTTGCTTGCTACTTTGTAGCTTGCGACTAGCTCGTAAGCCGTAAAGTCTTCAGAGTCAGTCAGGGAACCTTGAGAATAAGTACCTGCTAGGTAAAGGTTGTCCATCGAGTAAGCGATACCACCTAGAATTTGATCTTCAGAGTTATCTTTATCTACATCGCCACCAGAGTATGCAAGACCAAAGTCGAGGCCCATTGGTAGTGAGTACATTCCAGAGATGCCGTATTTATCTTCGTTATCGCTAGAGTTTGCTTGGTAGGTTGCTTGAAGTTGTAGTGCATCAAACGCACCACGGTATGCGAAAACGCTGTCTTGCTTATCAGACGACGAATCAATAACTTGCTGAACACCAGAGAATTCTGTGATATCCGTCATGTCAGAGATGATGACTGCAGCCATGTCTTGACGACCTACAGAGAAAGCACCGATATCAGAGTCGACGCCTGCATACATGTAGCGGTTTTTGAATTCACTCTTGCCCGTTTTTTGTTCGGCTTCGTAAACACCGAAAGCAGAAAGGCCGTTGCCGATGTCTGTTTTACCTTTTAGGTTAAGACGAGCACGGCTTTTATCTTCCATGGAACCTTCAATTTCAGCACCGTCTGAACCGATGAAGTCACCACGAAACTCAACGCGGCCGCCAACTTTTAATTCAGTACCGTCGTTTTTGTATACAGTTGCTGCGAATGATGGTGCTGATACCAATGCTGTAAGAATTGCAGTAGTTAGTGCTGCCTTTTTCATTTTCTTATTACCCTAGTTGTAATCGATGGGCTTTCTTGCCCGATGTGTTGATGACGCTAAGGTAAAGGCTGAAAATGAAAGATAGATTTCTGTTAAGTTATGATTTGATTGCACTTTTATTGCTGGAAAGAATAAGTGCCCCTTCTCATACCACTTATAAAAAGAAAGGTTTATCTTTTTTGAGGTTTTTTCCTCTCCGTTGAAGACTGTGTTTTTTTCAAAAAGTTCCTGAATTGTTTCTTGACCCTAAATGTAAGTAAACATTTCAATTTGGCAGGGAAGTTTGGCCTAAAAATAGCGAATCATCAGCTATTTGTGAGCTAACTCTCTCTAAAGCATTTCTTATTGTAAGGTTTTTATTTCTCGATTTTTTGAAGGCTAAGTAAACGAATGCTTTTTAGGTTTTGTCTGAGATCTTTTCACTCGGTTGTCAGGAACTAATCAAATAAAGTGTCGGCAGTTGTTACACAAAGGTAAAACTAATCTGGTGGAAACGATGCCTCGGATAGCCTTTGTATTCCTCTCTTTGTTCATCATTTCGTTTTTACGAAAGTGAACCAAAGCCGGGTCTAAAACTGACTAACCAACTAATAAGTAATGGATTTAGAAATGAATAAAAAATTATTAGCAGCGGCAATCGCGGCAGCAACCTTCGGTACTCAAGCAGTTGCAGTGGAACTATATAATAACGATGGCACAACATTTTCGATGGGCGGCCACGTTTCTGTTAATTTAAATGGATCAGAGCAAGGTGACACGGATGTGGGTACTAACTCTCCTCGTATCAATATCTCTGCGACACAGGATTTGGGTAATGGCTTCACCGCAGACGCACGTGGTGAATGGGCGCTAAACTACTTAGACGGTGGTGAAGAGTCGTTTAAAACTCGTCTAGGTTACTTAGGTATAACACATGAGGTTTATGGTCGTGCAGTAGGTGGTACGCAATGGTCACCTTACTACGATGTCGCAGGTATTGCAGATATGCCAATCGCGTTTGCAAACGACTTCATCTATGACGATCATGGAAACCTTGGCACTGGCCGTGCGGATAAAATGCTTTCTTACCGTAATGCCATCGAGCTGGGTGAAGCGGGTGTGATCAACTTTGGTCTTGGTTGGCAGGGTGCAAACGATGATTACACGCGCAACGATGCTGGAGTTATAACTGGCGGTGCTAAATACGATGATCGTGTGCAAGCTGCGCTTTCTTACTCAATCATGGGCGCTAAAATCGGTTACTCATACAATGGCGGTGATTTCCAGCACCCTGCATATGCAGGTAAGCACACGGCGGAATCACACGTTGTATCAGCATCTTACGGTGCGTACGGCCAAGGCCTATTCCTTGCTGCGGTTTATGGTTCAAACGAAAACATGAACTTCAGTGCAAAAGGCGACCGTTTAGAAGAAAGTGATGCGTACGAAGCGATCATCGCATACGCTCTAGCAAACAGCCTAAACTTGAGTGTTAACTATGAGATGGTGGAAGGTAAAGAGTTTAAGAGCTCTAAAACAGAAACTGCTCGTGAAGAAATGGCACTACAAGCAGAATACAACTTCACGCCTAAATTTGTTGGTTACGCGGGTTACCAGTTTGACCTAAATGACGACAATGGTCGTGAAACTGATGACAAATGGGCGTTAGGTGCTCGTTACTACCTATAATAGGGTTTAGCGAGAACTATTATTCAAGCTCATTGATCTAAAGCCAGCCTCGTGCTGGCTTTTTGTCTATTTGTTTTACAAATACTTTGCTGTTTCAATTAGATGATACAAAACTCAAAACGGGGTGAATGTCTTATTTTTTACACTAGAGGTTGCTATTTAGTGTCGTTAAGTCAATAGGTTAGATTATGATGGGATTTTTGTTTTGCAGGGAAGAATGATGAGTGTTATTCAAGTTGAAGAAAAGAAAGTAGAAGTGGGTAAAGTGCTTTGTGTTGGACGAAATTACGTTGAACATATTCATGAGCTTAATAATGCAATGCCTGAGCAAATGGTGGTATTTAATAAACCCGCAACTTCCGTATCAACAACTCTGCGTTCATTCCATCAAGAGCCCCTTCATTATGAGGCTGAAATCTGCTTTTTGATCAAGGATGGACGTTATTCAGCGGTTGGTTTGGGATTGGATCTGACCAAGCGTGGTTTGCAATCCTCGCTTAAAAATCAGGGGTTGCCGTGGGAGCGTGCTAAGGCATTTGATGGCTCTGCTGTGTTTAGTCGGTTTGTCTCTTTGGATAACATTGATATCAACGATCTTAACCTTGAGCTCTTAATTAACTGTGTTCGTGTACAAAAAGGTCACGTTAACCAAATGCTCTATCCGCCGCTAACTATCCTGGATGAATTAACCAGTTACACAACACTTCAAGATGGCGATGTAGTGATGACTGGTACACCAAAGGGCGTTGGTGAGGTACATGAAGGTGACATCTTCCTTGGTCGATTAAAGTGTGGCGATGTCACCTTGTTGGAGATTGAGTGGTTGGCGGATTAAAGCCAAATTCGTAGAACGAGAAATACCACCATACTGATAACCGTCGTTAAAAGAACATTTTTAGTAAAATACGCGATTAAAGCAGCCAGTACGGCAGCCAGTAAAAATGGGTTTTGCACATTGACGCTGAGCTCCCCATCGGGAATGAAAACGATAGGTGCCCAGATCGCAGTCAGTACTGCGGGGCTAGCGTAATTGAGTACTTTTTGAGTGCGCGTCCCTAATCGCAATGGTAGCTTGGGTTCTAAAAACAAGTAGCGGCTGGTGAAAACAAGTACCGTCATCAGCAAAATAGCCAACATGATCATTAGCGTTTCTCCTTTACTTGTTCCACAAAGTAACCAGTAAGCATGGCTAAAATGCTTGAAATCATCAAACTTCCCTCAATTTGATAATAGGTTAGGGCAACTGAGCTCACCAAAGCCACAATAACACTCGCGAGCACTGCTGCATTTTTAATGGTGGGTACTACTATCGCGATAAAAGTTGCGGCTACAGCAAATTCCAAACCCATTTCGTTCAGTTCAGGGATTAGACTTCCCGCAATAATGCCCGTCAATGTCGCGACATTCCAAAACAGGTAAAAACTCAGACCAGCCCCAAGTGCATACCAGCGATTAAACTGTTTATCGGAATGGTGGCCTACAATCGCAAACAGCTCGTCAGTAAGTAAGAAGCCGAGTGATAATCGCCATTTTAGAGGGAGCGGTGCAATTTTACTGCGCATCGATACACTGTAGAGGAAGTGTCGAGAGGTGATAAAAAGCGTTGTCAGTAACATGGTCACTAGACCTGCTCCCGTTTTAATCATTCCCATCGCGACGAGCTGTGCAGAACCTGCGAACAGAATGGCGGATAGTGCTTGTCCTTCCAAAGGGTGAAGCCCAGTATCAATTGCGAATGAGCCTGCGAGTAAGCCCCAAGGGAGCACTGCGATACTCAGAGGCATCATCGCAAGTGTACCTTGCCAAAATAGCGTGGCTTTTGATTCTTTTTGTAACGGCAAAGTGTGGTCCATAGTTTCTTCTTATTTATTCCTAAATCAGATTACCAAGATAGCTCGGTAGTCGCATAACGCCTTGTACAATATTGCTGCTTTAGCTGTGACGGACGTATTGGCCGGGAGTGACGCCCATGGCTTTTTTAAAGTGTCGATGCAGATGGCTTTGATCATGGAAGCCGCATTCTTGTGCCACGTCTGAAATTTTTTGTCCCATTTTTAGTAGCTTCTTCGCCATACGTAAACGTTGCTGAATTTGATAGGCATGAGGCGGAAAGCCAAATTGCTTTTGAAACTCTCTCAGCAGATGAAAAGGGCTTAATCCAGACAGTTTGGCGAGTTCTTCTAGTGAGACGTCCGTTTGTGGAAAGTCTTCCAAAAATTCTCTGACTAGCTGCACTTGTCGCTGAGCTCTGGTTGATTCTTTCAGTGGTGCCCGATGAGTGCTGTGTTTACTGGCTAGCTTAATCAACGTGCCGTAAACCAAAGTTTCTCTCAACAAACGGTTGTCTGATTTTTCTAGTGTTTCAAATACCAATCGTAACTGACTAGCCAGCTCAGGATCGTAAACCACAGGTTGAGGGAAATAGGGCAGAGCTACATTTGGTGAACCAAGCTCTTGTCCTAAAGTTTGAAACTGCTGAGGTACGGGGTACATTGCTTTGTATTCCCAGCCGCCTTCCGAGGCTGAATGTCCGTTGTGTACTTCATCTGCATTAACAAGGATGATGCTGTCCTGTGGCGCGATATGATTCCCGCCCGTCCTAAAAAATTGTTGTGCCCCTTTTTCGATGACACCAATAGTGTAACCTTCGTGGCTATGGCGTGAAAAATTCTGCTTCTCATACTTTGCATCGAGAAGTTCTAAACCGCCGAGCTCTTGAGCTATCTTGAAGGTAGCGATTTCCTTATTCTTTTCTTTCATCTTTATCCGGTCTGCTCAAGAAAATCATTTTAGAAGTGTAACGGATCCATCGTGCTTATTTTTGTACAAAATTGCTATTCGATTTTGATAAACAGGCGAATTGATTGCTATTTTTCAACTGGGCAAACTATGATTTTTATTTTTTGATTTATCTTGGCTATTTTGGGCTGGATGATGTTATTTTGTTGGTATAACATTCGCCGCCTTGTTGTAGAAAAGCGGTTTCATCATGATTGATTTATCTGTACTTCCTGTTTATCTCACCGCAGTAGTGGCTTTGTTGCTGTTACCAGGGCCCGATATGTTGCTGATAGCGAGCTCTAGTATGAGTTACGGTAAGAAGGTCGGTTTTTTTGCTAGCTTAGGCAATGCGACGTCTGGTGTTATTCTTACTTTGCTTGCTGCAATGGGCGTATCTACCCTGATTGCCATGAGCCCAATAGCCCTTAAAGTCCTTCATCTATTAGGTGGCGCTTACTTGCTAAAAATGGGTTGGGACTGCTTACGAGCTGAGGCATCTTCGGCTCCAGAGCTTGATGGTCAAAACAAAATGGCATCAACTTATTATCAACGTGCTTTGATGAGTAATTTGCTCAACCCTAAAGCCTTGGTCTTTTTTGTGATGTTTTTGCCGCAGTTTGTCTCAAGCAATATCACGGCATCTTCTGGTGAGCAGATGCTAGCGCTAGGGTTATTGTTGAACGTTCTTGGCTTGTCATTCAATTTATTACTTGTTGGGTTAGCAGGCACATTGGGCAAAGGGCTGCTCGAGAACGAAAAATTCCGCACGTATCAACATAAACTAATGGGGTTAGTGTTTGTTATTCTGGCGTTGTGGATGCTGAGTAGTTTCGCCTTGTAAAGTTATCATATTCCATCAGAAAGCCAGCAATTGCTGGCTTTTTGTTTTAGGATATTGGTGTTTCCTAAGGAGAGGGTATATGAAGCTTGAATTTTGTTTAAATCCAGATCAAACAGACCTTGATTTTGTTCGTGAAGGTATTCGATCTTATAACCGACTGCATTTACCTGAAGGGGAAGTGCATGCTATAGGCTGTTTCGCAAAAGATGAGAATGGCAAGATCATGGGTGGCTTGACTGGCGAAATGTTTAAAAATACGGTGTTTGTTGAGTTTTTGTGGGTAGACGCTGAAAGTCGAACCTCTGGTCTCGGTAGTCAATTAATGTCGATGCTAGAACAAAAAGTAAAGCCTCATGGGGTTACCCATGTTTATTTGGATACCTACAGCTTTCAAGCTCTTGAGTTCTATCTCAAATTGGGTTTTGAGAAAGTGGGGCAGTACTCAGGCTATCCTGCAGAGGGCATCCACAAGTACTTTCTACAAAAGGAAATTGTAGGCTAGGGAAAGCACGGGTTAGCTTGACTTGTTCTAGTGAAAATCAAAAAAGAGGCGCGAATTTGCGCCTCTTGTTGTATCAAATATCTATGTTTCTCTTTGACTTACAAACTTTGCTGGTGCGCGTCGATAAGTTCGTTCATCTTCGCTTCTGCTGCTTGCTGTGCTTGTTCATAGCTCATATCCGCAGGGAAGAGGTTGATGACTTCGTAGTAACATTTTAGTTTTGGCTCAGTACCAGAAGGACGAACAATCACGCGAGATTGATCTTCTAGGTGATAAATCAATACGTCACTTGCTGGTAAGTCAATGGATTCTTCAGAGCCGTCGTCAAACATGCGAACCGATATTTTAAGATCTTCGGTTACTGCAACTTTTTTACCAGCAATCTCTGTTGGTGGATTGGCTCGGAGTTTGTCGCCGATTGGTGGAGAGTTCGGGTCGAGAGCGATGCTGCGTTGTGCGTTGAAGTAGAAACCGTGCTCGCGGTACAGCTCTTCCAGTTTATCCCACAGTGTTTTGCCTTGCGCTTTAAGCTTGCCTGTTAGCTGTGAAAACGCGACGATTGCAGATAAACCATCTTTATCCCACACCTTGTTACCCACGGTATAACCGAGCGCTTCCTCATAAGCAAACAAGAATGGGTTGGTTTCTGTCTCTTGTTCCATGGCAACGTTAGTAAGCCATTTAAAGCCAGTTAATGTTTGATAGTATTGTGCGCCATGCGCCTTAGCGATGCTGCTCAGCATTCTTGAGGATACGATGGTGTTGCCAACCAAAGCGTTAGGTTGCTGTTCCAGCAAGTAATCGCCAAACAGTGAGCCCACCTGATCACCTGTTAGCATTTGATACTCGCCATCTGGGCGTTTAACTGCCACGGCAAAACGGTCCGCATCTGGATCGTTCGCGCAAGCGATATCGGCATCTACGGACTTACCTAATGCCATCACCATATCCATTGCACCGGCTTCTTCAGGGTTTGGGAAGTTGACGGTTGGGAAGCTTCCATCAGGTTCGCGCTGTTCCTTAACACTTGCCACTTTTTGGAAGCCTGCGTCGGCAAGTAGCGTTTCCGCCATATTCGCGCCAACGCCATGCATTGCGGTGTAAGCAATAGATATATCGGTATTGTTGTCAGGAGTAAGCAGCGCGTTTTCATTCATTGTCTTACGGTAAGTTTGGTAGTAGTCGTCTTCCAACCAAACTAACAAACCGTGCTGTTTTGCATCATCGAGAGACATTAAAGGTAATGGCTTCGTTGTTGCGTCATCAATTTTCGCTGCGATTCCAGAGTCGTGCGGAGGAATAATCTGTGCGCCATTTTCCCAATATACTTTAAAGCCATTGTATTCTGGTGGATTGTGGCTGGCAGTAACAACAACAGCGGCCGCAGCATTCAATGTACGGACACCAAACGCAACAATTGGGGTTGCTGCAACGTCATACGTTAGGTAAACCTTGATACCAAGGGCCGTCAGTACGGAGGCGGTATCATGCGCGAATTGTTTTGAATCGGGACGACCGTCGTAGCCAATAACGACACCACGACTCGCGGCATCTTTGACTTGCTCAAGCAAATAGTTCCCTAAACCAGTGGCGGTCTCTTGAATCACCAAGCGGTTCATTCGGTTTGGACCTGCGCCCACTTTGCCACGTAAGCCTGCAGTACCAAAGGCAAGGCGTGAGCCAAAGCGATCAGTAAGTTCTTGTTCATTGTTCGTATCGACGAGGTGTTGTAGCTCTTCACGAGTCTTAGGATCAGGGTCTCGTTCTAGCCATTGCGTAATTAGTGCTGTCATATCAGTCATTCCTTAGTAGGGGGAGCCTACTTTCTTGGACACTTCGTTTGGTAAGTATCTCAATGTTTTCTTTTAAATCAATGTAAATGGTTCTCAATTACATTTCAAAGAGGGCAATCGATAAACCGAATTAATTTTTCTTATCCGAACAAAATTTAATCATACTTAATTTCTTGAAGAACCTTGGAACTATAACTAGCCTTTTAACATAAATATAACAAACCGTGTCGAAATCGTAGTTTTTGTGATTTTTCGTAAAGTTGTTCGATATTTGCATCGGGACGCAAGGAAGCTCGCGTAGGCGTAGCGGCTGAGCAGAGGAGAGATCTTTTGAAAAGATTAACGACTACTCTAGCCTTATCACTGAATGTGATTTTAATCACATTTTCCTCTTTTGGTTGGTCAAAGGAAAATGACTACAACATGACAAAAGGGGTCACAGAGATAAGTGGGCAAGTGTATGAATTACATATGCTGATTTTCTATATCTGCTGTGTAATTGCTTTGATTGTTTTTGGTGTGATGTTCTATTCCATCTTCCGTCATCGCAAGTCAAAAGGAGCAGTTGCCGCACATTTCCATGAAAGTACAAAAGTGGAAATTATTTGGACGGTCATACCCATCATCATTCTTGTCGCTATGGCGATTCCCGCAACAAAAACTCTAGTAGCAATGGAAGACACAAGCCAATCGGATATCACGGTCAAGATCACAGGCTCGCAATGGAAATGGCATTACAGCTATTTTGGCGAAGATGTTGAGTTTTTTAGTTTGCTTGCCACCAGCCAAAAACAAATTGATGGAATCGAAGCTAAAGGCGCACATTACTTACTGGAAGTAGACAACCCTTTGGTGTTGCCTGTGAATCGCAAAGTGCGTTTTTTGATGACTTCTGATGATGTCATTCACTCTTGGTGGGTACCGGACTTTGCCGTCAAGAAAGACACCATTCCAGGTTTTATTAATGAAGCATGGACAAGAATTGATGAGCCAGGCGTATATCGCGGCCAATGTGCGGAGCTATGTGGTCGTGCACACGGATTTATGCCGGTGGTGGTGCATGCGATGGAAGAAGAGAAGTTCGATGAATGGCTAGCGAGTAAGAAGCAAGAACTCGCACTTCAAAAAGCGGCGGCACAAGAAGCGCTCTCTCAAGACTTATCTATGGATGAATTGATGTCGCAAGGCGAATCGATATACACGGCGCGTTGCGCTGTGTGTCATCAGGCAAATGGTGAGGGGATTCCGGGTGCATTTCCCGCGATTAAAGGCAGTCCTATTGCAACCGGAGATGTTACAGAGCACATAGATATTATTGTCAACGGTCGCCCGGGCACCGCAATGCAGGCTTTTTCTAATCAGTTAAGTGACAAAGAAATTGGCGCGGTTATCACATATCAACGAAATGCATGGGGCAACGATACTGGCGATACAGTGCAAGCATCCGATGTGAATGCCTTTAAAGCAAAAGGCAGTGCTAAGGAGGAAATATGAGTAAGCCAATAGATAAGGCAGTGAAGTCTGCGCCAGCAGAAGCCAGTGCGAACAGTACCATTGCGATTGATGATGGTCACGAGCATCATGCACCCCAGGGCATCACTCGTTGGTTGTATTCTACAAGCCATAAAGACATAGGCACCCTCTACCTTTGGTTTAGCTTTGCGATGTTTCTAACAGGTGGTGCGATGGCTATGATCATTCGTGCCGAACTGTTCCAGCCAGGGCTACAGCTAGTCGATCCGCAGTTTTTTAATCAAATGACCACGGTACACGGTTTAGTGATGGTATTTGGTGCGGTGATGCCAGCATTTACGGGGCTTGCTAACTGGATGATCCCGATGATGATCGGCGCTCCAGATATGGCGCTGCCGCGCATGAACAACTTGAGCTTTTGGATCTTACCTTTTGCATTTCTTATTTTGTTGAGCTCGTTGTTTTTACCTGGCGGCGGTCCTGATTTTGGTTGGACGTTTTATGCTCCGCTGTCCACGACTTATGGCCCGGATAGCACTGCGCTGTTTGTATTCTCTGTTCATATCATGGGTATCAGCTCCATTATGGGCGCGATCAACGTTATCGTGACGATCGTAAATATGCGAGCTCCGGGAATGACTTGGTTCAAGTTACCAATGTTTGTTTGGACTTGGCTAATCACCGCTTTCTTGTTGATCGCGGTTATGCCGGTACTAGCAGGTGCGGTGACCATGGTTCTTACTGACAAATATTTCGGGACTAGCTTCTTTGACGCAGCTGGTGGTGGTGACCCGGTAATGTTCCAACACATCTTTTGGTTCTTTGGTCACCCAGAAGTGTACATCATGATTTTACCGTCGTTTGGAATCATCTCCGCCATTCTGCCTGCTTTCAGTGGTAAGAAGCTGTTTGGTTATCATTCGATGGTTTACGCGACGTGCAGCATTGCATTGTTATCTTTCCTTGTGTGGGCGCACCACATGTTTACCACGGGGATGCCAGTTTTTGCTGAGCTCTTCTTCATGTATTGCACTATGCTGATTGCGGTACCAACGGGGGTTAAAGTCTTTAACTGGGTTGCCACCATGTGGCGTGGAGCTCTGACATTTGAAACGCCAATGTTGTTTGCCATTGCCTTTATTGTGCTTTTTACTATTGGCGGCTTCTCGGGACTGATGTTGGCGATTGTGCCGGCGGACTTCCAATATCATGACACTTACTTCGTAGTTGCCCATTTCCATTATGTGTTGGTATCTGGTGCGGTATTCTCGATCATGGCAGCGGCATACTACTGGCTACCTAAGTGGACGGGCAATATGTACGACCACAAGCTGAGTTTATGGCATTTCTGGTGCTCAATTATTTCCGTCAATGTCCTGTTTTTCCCAATGCACTTCCTAGGCTTAGCGGGCATGCCAAGACGCATACCGGATTACGCCATTCAGTTTGCTGATGTTAATCAAATAGTATCAATTGGTGGGTTTGCATTTGGGTTGTCACAACTGATCTTCTTATGGTTGGTGATCAAGTGTATTCGTGGCGGGGAAAAGGCTTCTGCAAAACCGTGGGAACGTGCGGAGGGCTTAGAGTGGACAGTGCCAAGCCCTGCGCCACATCATACGTTTACTACACCGCCTAAGATTGACTAGCAAAGAGTGGGGTGAGTGACATGAAACCGAATCCATCAAACAAGAAGCTCACAGTGAAGTTGCTTTTGGCGACCCTGTTAATGTTTGGCTTCGGCTATGCACTGGTCCCACTTTATGACGTGATGTGCGACGCACTGGGAATCAATGGAAAGACAAGTGAAGTGGCCGCCATTCAACCGACAGGTATGCAACCGGACATGAGCCGAACTATTCGCGTGGAGTTTATGGCGCATGTCAGCCCAGATATGCCTTGGGAGTTTAGACCCAAAGTGATTTCGATGGATGTTCACCCAGGTGAAGTCGTACAAACCGAATACCTTGCATTTAATGAAAGCGGGCAGAAGTTGGTGGGGCAAGCCGTTCCTTCTGTTTCTCCCGGGACTGGAGCTGCTTACTTCAATAAGATTGAGTGTTTTTGCTTTAACCAGCAGCCTCTGGATGGTAAACAGCAAGCTCAAATGCCGTTGATTTTTTATATCGAACCGGACTTGCCGGAGTCTATACACACGTTAACGCTGTCTTACACACTCTATAAACTTCCCCCTCCTACAGGCTCTTAGCCACTCAGGGAGAGAGATACAGACCAAGGTTGGTCAGTAAGGAGAGAAATTATGAGTAACAAGCCAGGAACATATTATGTTCCCGCTCAAAGTAGCTGGCCGATCATCGGTGCATTTGCTCTGTTTTTGGTTGCTGTTGGCGCAGGCATGACCGTCCAGGGGACACAAAGTGACGGTGCAGTGGGAACCATTGGTGGCATTGTGCTAGCGGTGGGCTTCTTGTTCTTGCTTTACATGTTGGCGGGTTGGTTTAGTAATGTGATTACTGAATCACTGAGTGGAAAATACAGCTCGCAAATTACTCGTTCTTTTCGCCAAGGAATGAGCTGGTTTATCTTTTCTGAAGTGATGTTTTTTGGTGCCTTTTTTGGTGCCTTGTTCTACGCCAGAATGATTTCTGTGCCTTGGTTAGGTGGGGCAGATAATAACTTCATGACTAACGAAGTCCTGTGGCCAACCTTCGAAGCGATGTGGCCACTCACACTGACACCGGGGGGAGAAACAACACAAGCTATGCCGTGGCAGGGCATACCCCTTACCAATACTATCTTGCTGCTATTGTCGTCTATTACGCTACATATGGCGCATATAAGCCTTGAACAAGACAAAAGAACGGCACTGATTGTTTGGTTAGAGATAACCATCGTACTTGCTGGCTTTTTCCTATATTACCAAGCGGTTGAGTATGTTCATGCTTATCAAGACATAGGGCTCACGTTGCAGTCCGGTATTTACGGTAACACGTTCTTCATGTTGACGGGGTTCCACGGTTTACACGTTTGTCTTGGGACTATCTTCTTGATCGTGCTGCTGTTCAGAATCGCTAAAGATCACTTTTCGCCAAAGAACCATTTTGCCTTTCAAGCGGGCAGCTGGTATTGGCATTTCGTGGATGTGGTTTGGTTATGTCTGTTTGTGTTTGTTTACGTACTTTAGGCGCAGTGTGAACTCTTCGTTCGACTAATAAGGGCGAGGGTTTGGTGCTAGCCAACCCGAGCTGAGCGCAATAAGCAAAAGGACGACCACTAAAGCGGAGAACATGACTCGACGGCCTAAGTAATGACTCATGGGTTTGTCTCTTTTTTCAGGAGTATCTGGGTCTTCACGAACCATTTCGATAAGCGCTTTTGCGAGGTTGAAGATAATGAAAAGCAGCAAAAGGACAAGCGTCAGTTTGAATAGAAATACGGTGGACATGGCACCTCCGGTTTCATCATTGTTGTTATCAAGACAATTATGGCTATCGAAACGGTTTTGGGTTGCAGTTGGTTTAACTGTGGTTGTGTTTTCTCTTTTGGTCAAACTGGGTTTTTGGCAGTTTGAGAGAGGGCAAGAAAAACAAGCATTGGAACAAGCCATTCTCGCGCGTGCGGATAGTGCGTACCAAGCACTAAGCGTCGTTCTTGAAGACAACGACTGGCGAGAGGAAAGTATCCTCGGGAAAAAAGTGGAAGTTAATGTTGTTCCTCAGGCGTTTCCCGTAATTTTGTTAGACAACCAAACGCATCAAGGCAGTGTGGGATATTTAGCATTTCAGATTGTATTGACGATCGATGAGCCTAGTGCCTATGCGTTATTGGAGCTTGGTTTTGTCGAGGGAAGAGCAGAACGCTCAGTGTTACCAACGGTCACCAAACTCGATAATTCGACTTTCATCACAGGACGCCTGTACCGAAAATCTACTAATCCACTGAGTTCAGAGTTAATGCCGGAAGTTGGCGATGTTATTCGCGTGCAAAACCTAAACATCGCGCAATTGAATCAGCTACTGAATATTGAACTTATGCCCGCAGTCTTGCAGCCAGACAATTTAACTCGTTGGCCCTATGACTTTCCTTGGAATCCATTGCCTCTCAATAGTGCCAAACATTTTGGCTATTCGATTCAATGGTTTTCGATGGCAGGTGTTTTCTTATTACTGACTTTAATTGTTTTTGTTCGTTGGCAAAAAAAGTTGCGTCACATGGAGGTGAAGCATGACATCTAAAGTAACCAAAGGACGACTAATGTTGATTGCGCTGGTTTGTACGTTCGCGCTTCCCGCTGTCATTGCAAAAGTCATTCTCACACAAGGGTGGTATCAAAGCGGAGTGACCAATAGAGGCGAGTTAGTCGAACCATACACGACGTTAGAGCAACTTGGTCAAGAGTCACCTCTCAAAGACCATGGTTGGCAACTCGCTTATGTATTGCCTAACGAATGCACTGAAGAGTGTAAACAGCAGCTTTACCTGCTTCAGCAAAGCCATGTTGCTTTAGGTAAGTATCAAGAGCGAGTAGTGCCAGTCGTTTGGCAGACTGAGCATTCAGATCCCATAGAAGTATCGATGTTAGCGATGCAAATGAATGAATTGGTTACCGCAAAAGTGAAACCTGGGCAAATGTTGATCGTTGATCCTCTTGGGCAACTGGTGATGTCTTACTCGCCGAAACCAAATGAGGACTTAGTCCTATTGAATAAAGGTATGTTGGCGGACTTACGCAAGCTCTTAAAACTGTCACGAGTCGGTTAGAGGAAGTGCATATGAAATTAATTCAGTTGGTTAGATTCAGTTTGCTGCTAACTCTCGTGGTGATCATGTTAGGGGCATATACTCGCCTTTCAGATGCAGGGTTAGGTTGCCCGGACTGGCCTGGTTGTTATGGGCACTTTTCTGTGCCGCATCAAGAAGAAGACGTCATACGTGCTAACCTGAACTTCCCCGAGCGGGCAGTAGAGCATGAGAAAGCATGGCTTGAGATGATTCATCGCTATTTTGCAGGAACGTTAGGTTTAGTCATTTTTGCGATGGCAGCGATATCAGTAAGGTCTGAGCGTGTAAATTCAACCATTCCAATGTTGCTAAGCGTATTGGTGATTGGGCAGGCACTTTTGGGAATGTGGACAGTTACTCTTAAATTAATGCCCGTCATCGTGATGCTTCACTTGCTCGGTGGTTTTGTTTTATTGGCGTTACAGGCGATTTTTTACTGCCAATTAAAAGCGCAAAACAATCTCTATTTCTCTCCATCTTCTAGCTCTCTGAGAGGCTTTTCATTGTTGGTTTTCCTGGTTGTTTTGGTGCAAGTGCTCCTTGGAGGATGGACTTCGTCAAATTATGCTGCGCTGATGTGTACCACACTGCCGATTTGTGAGGGAGACTGGATGAGCCATCTCTCATGGAAAGAAGCGTTTTCTTTCTGGCAAACTGGATTCGAGAATTATGAATTTGGTGTCTTGGAGTATCCGGCAAGAATGACTATACACGTCACTCATCGTATAGGCGCTATTGTTACCGCCACCGTGGTATTGGCTTATAGTATTGGGCTTATGAGGCAAGATTCTCATCATTCACAGAGAATCGGAGGGTGGTTGTTATTCACTCTGGTGTGCCAAATTATGCTGGGTGTAAGCAACGTAGTATTTCAACTTCCTATCTATGTCGCGGTGGCGCACAACCTTGGTGCCGCTGTTATGTTGAGTCTCGTTTGTGTTAGCCAGTTTTACTTGTGGCAGGGTAAAACGGCTTGGAATTACACCGCGAAAGGAGTTCGCTATGAGTAAAGAAATCGCGCTGTCGTTAAATGGGCGAAAGCGACTAAGTTCCGTTTATTTGAAGTTAACGAAACCTAAAGTGGTGGCGTTAATGTTGGTGACGGCAGTAGTAGGGATGAGCTTAGCCCCGGTTGATGATTTCCCCTGGTTGCAGGCGGTAGTTGGCCTAACGGGGATTGGTCTGATGGCAGGGTCTGCGGCAGCGTTTAATCATCTAATTGACCGCCGAATTGATGCGAGAATGGCACGCACACACAAACGACCATTGCCATCGGGTGAGACTAAACCATCATCGGTGATAGCCTTCGCTACAGTTTTAGGTGTCTTAGGGTTTGTACTTCTATATGCGATGGTCAACCCGCTGACGGCATGGTTGACTTTGATGAGTTTGCTCGGCTATGCGATGGTATACACAATGTACCTCAAACGTGCTACGCCCCAAAATATCGTCATTGCAGGGATTGCCGGTGCGATGCCGCCTCTTCTCGGTTGGACTGCTGTAACAGGGCAATTACATGCGAATGCTTGGCTGCTCGTGATGATCATTTTTATCTGGACGCCACCACATTTTTGGGCTCTGGCTATTCATCGTGTCGAGGATTACCGCAAGGTAGATATTCCCATGCTGCCAGTGACACACGGCATTGAGTACACCAAAACTTCTATTCTGTTGTATACGGTGCTATTGACTTTGGTTTGTGTCCTACCGGTTTTGGTTGGTATGGTCGGCGTGGTGTATCTTTTTGCCTCGCTACTACTCAATGTTGGCTTTATGTACCATGCATGGAAGCTAAAATATGCACCAGAGCCAAATACCGCGATGGAGACGTTTAAATTCTCTATCTATCATCTTTTGGCGTTGTTCATTGCATTGCTTTCGGATCACTATATTGGTTTTTAACCTTTCTTAAAACAGAAAACGCCGCGTGGTTCGCGGCGTTTTTGGTTTTGATACTTTGGCTTTAAGACAAAGCTTTCTAGATTTATTGAATTTCTAGTAGTTCAACATCAAAGATCAAAACACTTGCTGGTGGAATTGGGCCAGAGCCACTCTTACCATAGCCAAGCGTGCTTGGTACGAAAAGGCGGATTTTCTCACCTTCTACCATGTATTGTAGACCTTCTTGCCAGCCTTTAATGACTTGGTTAAGACCAAATGAAATAGGCTCACCACGATTAACAGAGCTATCGAATACCGTGCCATCAATCAAGGTGCCGTGGTAGTGTACTTTTACTTTACTTGTTGCCGTTGGGTGAACCTCACCTTCGCCTTTTTCAAGAACCATGTATTGAAGGCCACTTTCTGTTGTGATAACGCCTTCTTTTTTCGCATTTTCTAGTAAGAATGCTTGGCCTTTGGCAAAGTTTTCATCTGCTACTTTATGGTTTGTCCAAGTACGGTAAATGAAAAAGCCCGCCAAAATAAAAATAATAAGAGGAAACAAAAATTTAGACACGTAATCTCCTTGTCTATTTAGGTTGTTTTAGCAAAAAGTTGATGGTTTCTGCCATGGCTTCAACGCTGTCATGACCACCAGTAATCACTTGATATTTTCCGTTTACGATAAAGGCTGGAACGGAGTTAATTTGGCCGCGAGTCGTGATCGCTTCTGCCTTAGTGATGTACTCAAACAGCGTTTTTTGCTGTGCTTCATCTAAATGGTAAGGGCTGATAAGGTTGCGAGACTCAAAGGCTTTCTCTACGGCGATTTGGCGTTCCTCAGCCGTTGCATCGGCACCCATTTGCACAGCAGTAAAAAGAGCCGCCATAAACGCTTTATCTGGTGTTGATTCAAGCTGCATTACGGCAGTATAGAAGATGATGGCGCTCACTTGTGCACTTTCATTGAACGTTACATGCATTTTTTCAACGCTTTGATCGGTCAATGATTCAATTTGAGGGACAAACTCTTCCATTGAGCGGCAGTGGCCACAAGTTAAAGAGAATGCTTCAGTCAGGGGAGCTAAATCATATTCTTCAAGGGATACTGGCAAAACTTCGTATTGTTTGCCTTGCTGAGGCTGACTCTTGCCGCTATCGCATGCCGACAAAGCCATTACGGCAACAACAACAGCAAAGCCTTTCGATATGGTTTTTAACATAGTAGTGCTCTAAATGAGAAATTTGCGTTAGTTTATCGGTTAACGATAGTGACTAAAACCATTAAATAACAATAAAGTGAGACCATTGGTAACAGACTTTGCCTGACGTATGGGCTGTAAGGGTAGGGTATTTTAGTGTTGCTTTTTATTTGAGAGATGATTTTGCATTGACTCCAGTGGCATGAACGCTGCATAGACAAACCAATCGGTGGACAAAAGCGCTAAAGATTCGGCGTGTTTTGTCGACACAATGAACAAGAGTTTTTCTACGTTGGTAATGGTATGAAGCATTGGTTTTTAATTGTTTGTGGCATTCTGGCCGGGTGCAGCAGCCTCGATCAAGATATGGTCCCTGGTGGGAACATTTTAGATACAGCTCCTAAATCAAACACAGAGCTGAGACACCCAGAATGGGGATACCCGAGCGCATCCAATGTGGCTTCTTCCCCTCGTCCATATCAAACGGCGAGGGCGTCAGTAAAAAAGTCGCAAAACGTGACCTCTCTGGAAATGTTCCTGAGCAGGCATAACATTCCTCACGAGACGCTCAGTGGTGGTCACCTGATGATACGTTTGAAAGAGCAAGTGCATTTTCAAACGGGCTCTGCACGGTTATCTGCTCAATCTCAAGATTGGATTCGAAACATTGGTCACTATCTGGCTGGAAGAACTGATGTTGATGTCGTGATTGATGGTCATGCGGATAGTACGGGAGCTGAAAGCTTCAACGACACGCTATCTGAAAAGCGAGCTCGTGAAGTAGAAAAACAACTATTGGCGACGAGTATTCCACGTCAACGAGTGTTTTCTAGAGGCTTCGGAGAGTATGTACCGAAGTGCAGCAATGCGACAGCAAGTGGTAAAGCTTGCAATCGGCGCGTAGAGCTAACATTGATCGTGGATGAATAACGCAGACGTTGGGCGGTAATCTTCGTTGTGTTGTTCTCGCATACTCGTTATTTGCTTAGTGGAGTTTAAGTTCGGAGTTGAGCAAGAAGACTGAATAAGGAAAGCTCGCACGGCAACATCTAGCTAGAAAAAATAGAAAAGAGGCACCGTTAGGTGCCTCTTTTACATCCGCCAATGTTCATAGGGGGAACTTAGGCAAATTCTTTTTCAACGTAAGCGACGATGTCCGATGACTCGTATAACCACTGTGTTTCGCCATCTTTTTCGATACGAAGGCAAGGGACTTTAACTCGCCCACCACCTTGCTCTAGTTCAGCTCGATGAGTCGGGTTATTTTTTGCATCACGTAGCTCAATGTTCACCGATTGACGCTTCATTGCACGGCGGACCTTTACGCAAAAAGGGCAGGCTTCAAATTGGTAAAGTGCGTATTGTTTCGCTTTTTCATCAATACGTTGCTGTTCTTCTGCGGTGCGCTTAATACCACGAGGTGAGAACACCGCGTTCAGCAATAAGATAACCTTGCCTAAAATCCAACGGATAAACTTCATAATGATCCCTTGATGTTCATTGGGTAACTGTCCTTTAAGAATGCAATCATGATGCTTGTTGCACTGAGCGTGAAGTCTATCAGTTGTTTGAAATGGATAAAACCATGTATTTTATGCGGAAAATAGACGTTTAAACCAACCCCAAAAGCCACTTGCTGAAGCCGGACGGGCTTCCTTACCTTGATAAAAACTTTGCATGAGTTCGGTTCTGAATGCATCAACGTCCATGCGTTTTATGACAAGCTCGTGCTGCAATGTATTTTGAGTCTGCTCAGCATGATCGTGCGCCAAGCTGAAATCCATATTTAAATAGCCTTGCGTGTATAACCAAAGGTGGGTGACTAAGATTAGGTCTTCAGCAGATTGGTTAGTAAACTTATCCGCGTGCTCATTACCCAAGGAGTCAGTCAGAACTTGCTGCATACGCTGGGTAGAGTGAGCATGTTGCTCGTAGTTAGCACTTGCTTCAATATGTGATTTGGTCAAAAGGCCAAGCAGGTGAAGAGTAGGTGCTGTTGTGGGTTTGTTCTCACAAACTTTTGTAAATAGTTGTGACTGTTCTTTTAACCAACGTCGCTTTGCTGCTTTATGTTCTTTAACAAAGGGGATTTCTTCAAATCCCATCTCTTGACTCAGTTCACTAAGAGACGTCATGGTTTTTTAGTTCCTTCACCGTTACTTCGATATGCTGATCATTGATATCAACAAAAATTGAGCTGCCAGTAATCATAACAGAAAGGCTAGTACCTCGGTCAAGGTGCTGACAAATCAAGTCGATAGCGTCATAGTCAAAGCTCTCTACGTTGACGGGAAGCATTGAGAACTTTCCTGACATTTTGTCCCACCAGACAGCCGCTTTGGTGTTATAAGTGTAAACTTTTACATGCTTTGCTAGGCGAGAAGCTTTCTTAATTCTGTCTGGTTCTGGTTCGCCAATTTCAATCCAGTGAGTAATGCTTTGATCATCGCCAACATGCCATAAATCAGGCTCTTCAATCGTAGAGAGTCCTTTTGTAAACTCCAGATTGCTTTGAGCATTTAAACAGTAAGCTAGAATGCGAGCCAACATTCGTTGCGGCTTTTCAGAAGGGTGAAGGGCGATAGTTAGATTTTTAGAATCGTAATAGTCATTATTCATATCGGAAATGGCGATACGAAATTTGTAAATGGTTGGTTTAAGAGCCATAGATTTATATCGTTTTGTTGGCAAAATAAGTTTTAGGCAAAAAAATAGCCAGCTTTAAAAGCTGGCTATCGTATCAAATTCTTTAAGAATTAAAGTACTTTGATTTGCTCTGCTTGAGGGCCTTTTTGACCTTGAGAGATAACAAATTCTACTTTCTGGCCTTCAACTAGAGTACGGAAGCCGTCACCAGTGATTGCAGAGAAGTGAGCAAATACGTCAGGACCGTTTTCTTGTTGAATGAAACCGAAGCCTTTAGTTTCGTTGAACCACTTAACTGTGCCAGTAGCTGTGTTAGACATGTCTATTTCCTAAATATCTAAATAATGTAATCTTTCGCCTCAACGGCGCTTATAGCGTGGAAAAATAAATTGCTATTGCGTACCACAGGACGACGGGTTACAAGTAATCCAACGAAATGTGAAAACAAAGAACTTTCTTTCTAGCCGTGTTTGAGTCTAGGTTAATTCCACGAAGAGTCAACATATATTAGTGCTTTATGGACAAATATTTGTATTTAGTCACTATTTAACCAGCATGTTTTTGATTAAATTTCAAATAAATGACGGTGATGTGAAGTTTTTTAGCATAAAATTCAACTAAATCTATAAATTTGACTTATTTATATAATTATTGTCCAATCTGGTTCGACCATTAAGGAGGATTTATGGCAAAGCGTAAAATCAGTCCTCAACCGAGTGGCTCACAACATGAGACCGACTTCGGCAGAGGTGAAATCAAAGACAACGCGTTAAAAGCGGTTGTTACCAGTCAGCTGTTCCAAACACGAGTCGTTAAAGCGAAAAAAGGTAAAGGTAGCTTCAGCCGTAAAATGAAGCATAAAGGCAAAGAGCCCTATTCAAAGTTCTCCCCAAGGTGGATTTTGAATAGGGCTTTTTTATTGGTACTAGGTGTTTGCAAAACTGATGATATTCAATTTTTTAGTACCAGATAAGTTTTCCTAATTTATCATGTACTGCTTCAACTGCTTCAACTGCTTCAACTGCTTCAACTGCTTCAACTGCTTCAACTGCTTCAACTGCTTCAGCGAACCAAGTGCTTCAGCGAACCAAGCGTTGAAAGTACCAATTAAGTACTAAAACTTACTAAGTTAGATTCATATCAATAAGCGTCACTTCCTGTCTTATGCAACTCTACTATATCTTTAGTCTAATCAAACAGCCGAGATTATGGTTTAAAAAGACTGGTGAGAAGTAGGTATGTCATCGACGAGTTATGGTACTTATGGTTGCAAATGTAAAAAAGCGTGTGCTTCTTTATTACTAGTGTGGCTGTCCATTTGTCCGATGGCGCATGCGCACAAATCAGAGTCTCATTCTTTAATTGTTGCTAACTCCAAAGCGTGGAAGCCGCTCTCTTACCTTAGCCCAGATGGTGAACCTAAAGGTATTTTAATCGACTTTTGGAAAGAGTACGCGGCGAACAACCAAATCGACGTTCAGTTTCTCCTTTTGGATTGGGATGCTTCTTTGCAAGCCGTAAAAGAGGGTAAGGCTGACTTTCACGGAGGACTTGTCTACTCGCCCGAAAGAGCGAAGTATATGGACTTTGGCGCAGTCATAATGCCTATCCAAACCAAATTGTACGTAAATAAAGATGTACTTTCGGTTGATATCAGGAGTGTTTTAACTGGCGAAATGACGCTGCCAATTGGCGTTGTTAAAGGAAGTTACGAGTCTGAGTTTGTTCAGACGAATTACCCGAATGCACCTATCGCAGAATACATTAACAATGATTCGATGATACAAGCCGCCGTCGATAAAAAGGTGCTGTACTTCGTTGCAGACCTGCAAGTTGCTAACTTTTATATGGCAACCACGCCGGGAGCGGGTATGTTTGTCCCGACAATTAGCTTATATAGTAAAGATCTTCGGATTGCAGCAGGAATGCACAGTGCAACTTCCATTTTAGAGGTATCACGAGCGTTTGAAAAAGTCATCGATACGGATCGTGAGCGGATCCTCACCCGTTGGAGTGTGGTGAAAACGGTTTATCCACTTTATCTTTTCCCTATTGCTATTTTCATTATGGCGGTCGCAACGCTTTATCATATTTTTGCTCTCAAACGTATGGTTGCTCTTCGGACAAGGCAATTAACGATTGCCAATCAGCAATTGCTGGAGATGACGTTGACGGATTCTCTCACAAAGCTATACAACCGTAGACACCTGATTGAGCAATTGGCGCTACTGAATCATTTGAAGCGAAACTTAACGGTGATGGTGTTTGATATTGATGATTTTAAATCAATCAATGATCGATATGGCCACCTTGCTGGAGACCGAGCAATAGTTGCCATCGCAGAAGCCGCTAAGTCGATGACTGATGACCGAATGACATTGGCGAGAATTGGAGGAGAAGAGTTCGCACTCGTTACGTCGTCTCTGTCAGAGCGAGAAGCGCTCAATTTTGCCAATATGCTTTGTAAAGCCGTTTACGATCAGCCTGTTATACTGGGTGGACAAGCAATTCATTTGAGTATCAGTTTGGGCTGTGCTTACTATCCTGAGTTTACCCACATCGTGAGCTTGCAAGATGCTGACGAGTTGATGTATCAAGGTAAGTCTGAAGGAAAGAATCGTGCAGTTTTCCAAGTTATAACAGACTGTCAGCTTCAACCTGCGCTTCGTCAAGTGAATTAGGTCTCGCTAATTCAACTGATACTTCAAACCATCCTCAAGCCTCAAAGGTTTAGTCAGAGTAACGTGGTAAGCGTTGACGATTACGTTGCGTTGTTTTCTTTGAGGCCAATTTGCGTACAAATATTCGCACTTTCATATATATAACCCCCACCTGCTCACGTTTTTATCATAGAAGCAGTAATTGTTTTAAAGTGATAAGCGATTTCTTGGTAAAGATCAGAACCCCTGTCTACACTCAGTGTAAAGTAATGCATATAAAGCATGATGCATACAGTGTTGTACAAAAACAATTAAAGAAGATAAGAAATAAGTTGGCTTGAGAAGGACGGGGAATGAACAACGAATGCTTTGCTAGGTTCCGAGCTGTCACGGATGAACTGTCAATGAAAGAATCGTTGTCAGTTGGGAAAGACCCTTATGCTCACTATCTCAAAGATATTGTGGGGATTGATTTGTTGTCTCGTGAAGAGGAGTTGCATTACGCCAAACTTAATCGAGCTGGTGATGAAGAAGCGCGCGAAATGTTGATTGAGTCTAATCTTCGACTTGTTGTGAAAATCGCAAAAGGCTACCTCAAACGGCCAGGCAATAACTTTACTCTGCTCGATTTAATAGAAGAAGGTAATATTGGTTTGATAAAAGCGGTCGATAAGTTCGATCCTGAGCCAGGCTACCGTTTTTCTACTTATGCGGTATGGTGGATTCGCGAGAATATAGAAGCGGCATTAATGAACAATGGCCGAACGGTACGTTTACCTGCTCATGTGTGCAAAGAGATAAATAGCCTGGCTTTAAAAAAGCTCGATGCGTCAAAAAGTGAGAGCAAGGAGTTGTCTATTTCTGAACTCTCACGCTGCTCAGGGGTGAAAGCAGAGCGTATAGATGAACTTGTTGCGCTTAGTGGCTTTATTGATGTATCGACCACTGCGGACCTACATCGCGTTCCATTTGTTCTTGAACTGTGTGAAAGTGAGTATACGCCAGATCCACAACAAGACTGTGAAAATCAGTGCTTTACTCAAGCTATTGAAAATATTATTAAAACCTTGCCAACTAAGTTGCAGAAAGTCTTGATCCATCGATTCGGATTATTTGACCAGAGAGTGAAAACCTTGTCGGAAATAGGCCTGTTATTAAACGTATCTAACGAGCGTGTTCGTCAGATGCAGATAGAGGCGGTTGAACGCGTGCAGAAACGTCTCCGATTCGATGGTTGGGTTTAAGATTTTTAGCCCCTTATCCTAGCCGATTAATTTACTGGCTTGCTACTCTGTTCTTCCGTAAGTAACAGCAGCTCAAGCTGTGCTTTAGCTGCTGCCTCCAATCTCCATACACTCAATAATCGGTTAAGTGCTGCGCGATAAGCACGACTTTTGAGTAAAAAAGCGAGCGTACTTGTGTAGCTGTTTACGACTTGCGCTTGTGTCTCGACTAATGCGGTTTTGTTTTCGATGTCGATGTGTTGAAGGTTAAAGTCAGGAAGAAACGCACACTCATACCATACCTCTACAATTTCACGAATTTCGAGTTCTTCTTCAGGCACATCGAAGTCTTGTAACTGGTAGTTTTCTGGTATTGTTGATAAATAAACCACATCCAATTTGTCTGCAACAAATGTATACATCGGATTCCTTAGTGTACGCGCTTACAGAGTAAATAGTCTCATCGTTTACATTTTTGTCAATGACCGTGCTCAAGTATGAATGATGAACCACACCACATTCCGAACTTAACTTAGACTTTTTAAGTACTTATCGGTTAACCCGAAATATTTCAGGTTGCCATCTGGCTCCAAGACTAAGCTCATGTTGGATGTAGAGATCATGCCCGGATCATTCGTTGAGAAAATAACGGTCTTATTGAGTAGTTTGTCGCTGAATAACCGCTTGAAGTAGTGCGAGTTTTCTTGCTCAGCACCATTAAATGGCTCGTCAATGATAATCAAAGATTGTTCGCAGTTACCTAGCCCTAATGCGAGCCGCAGTCTTTGTTGAATACCATTTGGTAAACTTTTACAGATATCAACGCTCAATTGAGTGTCCAGGCCTTGTGGCAACCATGTATCGAGCTCAAAGAAATTCACCATTTCACGCATTTTTTCTGTTGGGATTAACCCATTATGCAAGATGAAGTTAGTCTCCAAGGAGCCTTCAAAAATATGCAGGTTAAACGGGATGTAGTTAATCGAGGTTCGATAGCGGTAACTGTTGAATTGTTTGATGTTATAACCGTCCACCGAAACTGAGCCTTGATAGCGTTCCTCTAGCCCAGCGATAATAGAAATGAGCGTCGTTTTACCGCAACCTGTTGGTCCACAAATCACAACTTTTGCGCCCGGTGGAATTTTAAAACCAAGATTAGTTAAGCCTGTTGCCGCACCACTATAACGATGGCTCACACCAGAGCCGACGATACTACCTTGAAATAGGCGAATAGGGGGGCTTTTCTCTAACGTTAGCTTATCGTCATTCATCGCCATAAGGTTGTTGATTTGCGCAGAAGACGCCTTAATGGATTGGAACTTAGAAATAGAGTTGTAGATGCCCATAATAGGCCCCAACGCCTTCCAGACTAAAATTACGGTAGCAAGCATTGCACCTGCATCGGAGGTGCCGTCCATCACGCCGATAACGGCCGCGACGATACTTGCGGTACCAATAACCTGAATCAAACTCCCGCCTGCTGCCTGAACCCTGCTATTAGTCACTGAAACATGTTCTGCATCGTTGGTGCTTTGTAAATGCGATGCGCTAAAGCGGGACTGGATAACACGCAATAATGGCAAGCCTTGGATGGTTTTTATACCACGAAGAATCTCATTCCATTGGTAAGAAACCATGGCGTTGGCGCGAGAGCTCTTGGACGTGGCTTGCGAGTAGATGTAACGAGAATAAACACAGAACACCAACATTAGAATCAACCCCGCCATAACGACTAGCGCTGCGGTACCAGACATAAGAGCAATGGCAATAATGAATACGATAACAAACGGCATGTCGAAGTAGCTTAATGTTGACTCTGCGGTTACCAAACGGCGGAAAGTGTCGATGTCCTTCAATCGTGCTAACTGAGAAGAGACACCAGCGGTAGATGTCATCGAATAAGGAAGCCACAACAGTTTGGATATTACGTTTTGAGAAATATGCACCGCCAAATCCTTTCCTGATGTGGCGATGATGTTGACCCGCATTTTCTTGAAAAAGTATTCCGAGAACCCAACAATCACAGCAAATAACGTGAGCCAATAAAGCGTGGCTTGCGAGCTAGAGGTTAAGGCGAAGTTGTACACACTCATAATAAAAAAGGGCTGGAGTGCGCCGAGAATGCTGACCACGAAGCTGAGAATAATCAGGCTTTTGAGTTCATTGTTGTAGCGATAAAACGCGTATTTAATCCAGTTACTGCGGTCTTGAGATTCAGGTGGCGGTTCTCGGAATAAGCGGGAGTATTCGCTGATCGAGACCAACAAGCACGGCTTCTTGCAGAGCGGGTATTCAATGGTGTTGTTATTTGTGTAATCAAACAGGATCAGTTTGCCGTCTTTAGTGCCCAAGAAAATCGCAGGGAGGTTTTCTATCTCGATAAAACAAGGATGAGGATGCCCCTCGATGTGCTCCAACGTTTTTAGTTTGGTGACGTCACAACGGTAACCAAGGCGTTCAATCGTAGCGATAAAACTGTCGCTGTCTTTTGGTTTAGGGATAAAAGCGTCGCTGAGGATAGAAGGTGTGCCTTCCCATTCAAGCGCTATGAGGGTGTAAGCTAAACCACGAATCAAAGGTGACTCATTGTATCGCTCGTCATAACTGCGAGCCTCAAAGTCCAACAAGCGCTGAGGGACATTATTAAAATCAACCAAAATACTCATTGGTCACCTCCGGTAAGTTTGACGCGTTTGAGGCGATGATTGAGCTTGTCCATCTTGTTGCTGACGATGATGAGGATTTTGTCGTTGGCGCGATAGGCGGTGCTGGTCAAAACCAATCGAGCAAAGTCGTCATCATAAACACAGTCGATGTCGTCGAAGATCAACACACGTTTGTTCGCGAGTAAGGCACGCACTAACAACAAGGCATAAGCGACTTGGCGCGAGAATGGGTTGCGTAAATGTCCTTTCAGCTCGGTGTAAAAACCAGCGGGAAGGGCATCGATTTGTGCCTTGATGTTCATGGTTTCGCAAAGCGCAAATGCCGTGTTATTTAAGCTCGGGCGGAAACAAGTCAAGTTGTCGATGATGGTGCCTTCGACGAACGAACTGGTTTTGTCGACCATGAGCACGCTATTACGCCAGACGTTGTAGTTGACGTCATCGAGCGGTGTCTCGTTGATTTGGATATCGAGCTTGCTGTCGGTGTTTTGCCGCGTAATGCAATTGGCGAGGTGGGTTTTACCTGCGCCGCTTTTCCCCGTCAGCAAGTAAGCCTGACCGCGTTCAAACTCAATGCGTTGTTTTTCCGAATACTTCACCGAGATGCGCTCGACTTCCGTCGTGTCGTTTTGTTGTTCTATAGATGCAGCAAGCTCAAGCAGCTCGGCGATACGTTGAATATGAAGCTTGTTCAACTCCCATCGACTCACCGTGCGCATTACTTGCTGGTATGGCGCGAAGTAGCGGTTGGTAAGCATGATGATGGCAGCCATGATGCCTTGGCTCGATTGCATGTTGATAACTGCCGTTGCCAAAACCACCACCACACAAGCGATGGAGAGCTGTTGTATGAGCGACAAGATAAGGTTGAAGTTTGATTCAATTTGCTCGTATTTGATGTTCTCGACTTCACGTTCTTCCACCATTTGTGTCATCAAACTCTCAACGCGATATTCCATATTGCGCGCTTTGATATCGAGTGGGCTAGAGATGATCTCGATGATTTTTGAGGTGGTTAAGCCTTCGATGTCGGATTTGTTTTCTAGGCTGTTGATTTTTTGCTTAGACAGACTAAGCGCGAACACCGCCAAAATGATGGAGGCGAGCAAGATGGTCACCCCTGCCCAGATGTTGATCAGACCGATAATCAGAATGGTCAGTATGCTGACGGCAAGGTTGATCAATGCCCGTACAGATTCTCCGCCAAAGAAGGATTTAATCTCTGGAATGGTGGCAATACGCTCTAGGTATTCACCGGGTTCTAGGCGACGAAACTTCGAAATCTCAGCCAAACAGATGGATTGAAACACCTTGTTGGTTAGGTTGGTTTCGAACTGCTTCATGATCACCGACGAAATCTTTTCTTCCTGATTTTTTAAGTGATAGTCGAGGAAGATGGTGATCAAGATAATGGCAAACAGAAGAAACAGCGTGTCTTTGGCTTGGTTAGGTAAAACTCGGTCAAAAATAATCAGAATCGAAAAGGGCAGCACTAAACCAAACAGCGTGGAGATGACCGTTGAGAAAGTCAGATAACACTTGTCAGCAAAGTTAATCTTCTGGGAAAAGTGCTCAGTTTGCATTGCGACCTCCTTTCTTAATCGATGGTTTGGAGAGAAGGTGTTTTGGAACTAAGTCTTGATTGCTTCTGCCTTCGATATCGCCCATCAACTGCATGATGCTTTCGATGGATTGCACCGACAGCATGCCTTTGATTTGCTCAAGATTGATCGATTCAATGATGTAGTCATAACGCGCGCTCTCGTAATCACGTAGCGCGCTAAACAGTTTACTTTCCGCTGCCAGTAAGTCGGTAATGGTTCGCGTGCCAAGCTGGTAAGCGCGTTGAATGCCTTTGTAGGAAGCGTAGTTTGCACGGATGATGTTCTCGTAACTGCTGATGGCGCGGGAGAAGTCATTAATGTTGAGTACTGAGGTGTTAACGCTATTGCGCGTCGTGAACAACGAATCTTGGTACAGCAGCTCCGTTCGCTCGATGGCAGTCGATGATTTTTGAAAACCGTAGTAATCCGAACCGCCTGAGAAAATTGGCACATTCAAGTTCAAGCCGACACTGGTGGAGTTACTGTCCCCTGTTGCGGTTGGGTCGGTTCGGTCATAGTTGTTCGCATCGTCGTAGCGGTAACTGGCAGAGAGCGATACGGTCGGCACAAAGTTTGAACCGCTTTCTTTCAAGCCTCTTCGGCTGCGCTCGACGGTTTTCTTCGCAACCAATAAGTCGTTATTGAGCTTCAAAGCTTGTTCAAGAATCTCACGTTGTTCGGATTCGCTGATTTCCGCCAAGGGAACACTTTCGTAGATGTCTTGTGATGGGGTGACTGGGTATTGAACTTGAATCTCTAAACCGTTCAAAATTACGCGCCGGTCTTTCTCTAAGGTTCTTAAGCGGTTGGCAATGCCTTCTTTCTGAGCAATCACCTCATACAACTCGCTCGCCGCAGTGTTGCCAAGCTCCACGTTGCGACGCATTTGGCGCTCACGTGTTTCAGACGATTTAAGTTCAACTTTGGTGGCTTTGATTTGCGCGTTGTTTTTCAGGTACTCGAAATATTGCGTCGCGATTTCAGAAATAGTGCTCTGGATTTTGTTCTCGTGTTTGATTTCTTCAATGTTGAAATCCAGCTTCGCGGTGCCGTATTTGAAAATGTCGCCAAGGTTAAACACCGATTGGGATAAAGACACGCTGTAGCTGTTCGAGTTGTAGCTAGAACGTGTATCCGGTGTTCCCGTTAATATGGTTTCGTTTTCATTCCATGTGGTATCAGCAGCACCGTTTAAAGAGGGTAGAAACTTAGAACGGCTAATGTCGATGTTGTATTCGTTTTCTTCCACGCCTTTGTCACTAGCGCGCAGAGATAAATTGTTTTCCATGCCGAGCTTGACCGCCTCAAGCAAGGTGGTCGCCATTGCCGAAGGAGCATTGCTCAATGTAAGCGCTGCCAATACGCAGCTAGTTAAGTTTCTGTACCGCCACATACTTGTTGATCACCTTGATGATTTCGTCGTTTTTATAAGGTTTGCTGATCACGTAATCCATTCCAGCTTCGATACAAGCTTGGTGTTCATTACTACTGGTCAATGCTGTCGCGCCTATGATGGTGCAAGGGTGTTGTCCGCTCTCTTGTTCGTATTGTCGAATGCGTTTGGTTGCTTCAATACCGCCCATGCCAGGCATGATGCAGTCCATAAAAATGATGTCCGAGCGCTGATTCATGAAGTGCTGAACAGCGTCTGCGCCATCGCCAACGGTGTCGGCTTCGTATTCTTGCTTGCTCAAAATACGTTTGAGTAGAATCTGTTGAACACGGTCATCTTCCACAATCAGGAATGAGCTGTTCTCCATCTGTTCTTCAGAGGCTTCAGCTTCCATGATTGCTAATAGGTTAGGGATGAACTCATACGGAATCGCAGGGGAGTTCAGAATCTTGTCGACAAAGGTATGGCTCTCTTGCGCTTGCTGAGTGCTAGTGACCGAAAGCAGCAACTTGGTGTTCGGGTGATTGCGCAGTTGCGATTTCACCGTTTTGCTCAGTGAGGGCAGCTTGTTTGGCTCGAACGTGTCGGTCAGCATGATGGCATCGTATTCGCCAAAGGTTTTTGCAGCAGAGAAGAGTTCGTTCGGCGTTCGAATTGGCGTGATCTCCAAGCCCAAGTTGACTAACATTTTGTTCATTACATCAATGCGCAGCTGAGAGTTGGCACACAGCAACAAACGTTTATTGTCGAAGCGAGTTTTTTCGGTGTGGAAGCTTTTGGCTTTTAAATCGAGCTGAATTTGAAAACGTTCCTGATTGCCCGATTGATACCAATGGCTCTCGTAATAGCCATAATCTTTCAGTACGCTTTTCGCCAAATCGTCTTTGGTTGCAGTGTGCTGTTTATGGTCGCTCCAGTGTAGGGTATTGAGCTTGGCAAACGGCACATCCAGCGTGGTTAAGAAGTTTAGATTGATGGTCAGGCGGGTATTTTCAATGTCTGACGCCGCACCTGATTCAATGGTGACAAACAGTTTCTTGTCGGCTTTGAGTTGGATGGCATTTGATAGCTGAAGGAACAACACCCAGAATAAGCTGGTGGATTGTCCTTCAACACGGTTTGGTAAGTTATCCGAGATAAAGCAGTCTAGCTCACCTTCATTTCGCTGCACTTTTGAACTGATGTGAATCATCAATTCAGAAAGTACATTCAGCAGTGAAAACTCTTTCGATTTGCTCTCGGTCCCTTGTGAAATGAGTCGGTTGTAGTTCTCTGCCAATTCAGACAGGGTATTGGCAGCCGAGGTTATATCTTGCGCCATCAACACTCCGCTCTCATCGGTCTCTTGAACGAGATATTGCACGCCGCCGTTAATGGTGTTGGTGATGCCACGAATCTCGTAACCAATCAGAGCATAGAGCTGCTTGTAGAGATCGTTATTGCGTTTTTGCTCTTCGAGTTTGCTGAAAATCAGTTTTAGGTGTGAGTAGATCTGACGCTGTTTAGGATTGATGCTCACTTCATTCAGCAACTCTTCCAACCTTTGTAAATCCAGTAGTTTGAGTTCTTGATAAAGCTCATCGAATTCTTGGTCAATGTCACGCTCATTCGAGCTGGATTTTTTCAGTTTAAGGATTGCCACCAAGTTCGATAGCACGGCGATACCAACCAGTACGACAACGACCACAAACAACCAAATGAAGAACTCGTTTTTCTCCATCATTAGGTCGCTCGCATGGTTGTTAAATATGGTCCGGTAGTTGTCGTCCATTTGTAGGTAGTTATTGGTGAGCGAGAGGTATAGTGCCAACACATCGTCGCGTGTTTTTTGGCTGTCTGAGAACCGATTGATTGCCAGTTCAAGCTGCGTGTATTCGGTCGCGCCCACCAAGCTAAACTCGGTTTTGTTGAGTGACGCGAGCGACTTAAACTGGTCAATTTCGTCTATCAGAACCTTAAAATCAAGCTCTGTTGCACTGCAATAACGTTCGGTTAAACAGCGTTGAAGCGTTTGAATATCAAACTCGATAGTTTGGTTGAGCTGTTGAGCTTGAACCAACAGAGGCGCGTTTTGCACTTTCTCGACTGAATCCACTTTTTCCCAAGAGATATACAAATAAAAGGCGAGGGCAGCCAGCATCAAGCTGAAAGCAATGCTTAGGCGCATAACAGGAACGGAAATATTGTAAGAAGGCTTGCTACTCATCCATCACCTCTCATCGAATGCGTCTTCGATAGCCGACATAACCGGCTTCGCTGCGTATTCGATAACCCGGCGTGAACCTGTTTTCACGTCTGCGGTAAACTCCATATAAGGGGACAGCTTGTATTGTGTGCCTCCGCGCTCTAGATAGTTTTGACTGATTTGGATTTCCGCGAGGTAGAATTCAGCGTCTTCTTCTTCATAAGAAGAACGGCTGATCGATGCAATTCGACCTTCCAAAAATCCGTATTTGGCAAAGTTGTAGGTATCCATCTTCACTTTGACCGCTTGTCCGATTTCTACAAAACCCATGTCTTTACGCGGGATCTTCGCCTCTCCATGAAGGGCGTTATTGATCGGTGCAATGTCCGCGATGCTTTCACCTGGCGGTATCACAGCGGAGCGGAAGTTGAAGTGCACTTTATCTACTACACCGTCAATAGGGGCGTAAACCACGAGGCGATCCACTTTATCTGAGTGTTGAGGACGTAATATACGTTTCAACTTTAAGTCCTTGTTTGCTTGAATGATTTGCGCTTGATACTCGGCATTACGATTCTCCACCAAGTCTCGGTACTGCTTCTCTAGTTTGTCGAGTTGGAAGCGCTCATTCATGACCGACTCATCAAGGTTTTCAATCTCACGCACCATGTTTGACTCTTGAACCTGCATATTCAGAACATCGACGTAAGACGCCATTTCCTCTTTGTACAAGGTGTTCTTGATATTGAGCTGCTTGCGTATCAAGGAGAGCTGGTTCTCGGAGCTTTTACGGCGCTTGAGCATTGAATCAATAAGCGAATTCTTATGTTGGATATCGTGAGTGATCAACTCTTCATTGGAACGGTTTTTAGAAAATTCTTGCTGCCAGGTATTCATGTTGACTTGCACTAATTCTGGGTACTTTTCGATGTAGGCAGAAAAATCGGGTTCCACCATATCGCGCAGGCTTTCGTAACGAATCTTGTCTAGCTCAAGCTGAATGATCTCTGTGTTTACCGTATCAAGTTGAGTGTTTCTATCCAGAGAGCGAAGGCGTGCAATAGGTTGACCTTCATAAACCACTTCGCCTTTGCGCACTAGCATTTCTTCTAGAATACCGCCTTCAAGGTGTTGCACTTTTTCGATGTCAGATTCGAGCAATAGCTCACCGCGCACCGACACCACAATGTCGATACGAGCCTGAGATGCCACGGCGATAGCCACCATGGAAAGCAAAAAGATAACCAGCAAGGTTTTGTGTACGCTGGTCATTGCACTGGCTAGCACGATTGTATCGTCTGCTGTTACCTTCGAAGCTTCGTTGTTCGAAACGAGCGCCTTTTTGAGGTGATGTTCTATTTGCTTATTACTCATGAGCCACCCCTACGATTCACTACCAGTGCGGCTATCGATTGAATTTTCGATTTTTAACAGCTGGCTAATTTGTTTGTTTACGTTGTTAAGCTCGGTTTTAACGTCCTCAATCAATTCATTAGGAGCAGGGAAATGGTGTTTGTTTAAGTGTTCAAGCTTTGCCAATTTTGGTGGTAAGTCGTCATCACATAACAAGACGAGAATGGTCTTTAGTCTTTTTGAATAACATCTGAGTGCTTCAAAACGGTTTTGTTTATGCAGCATCTCAATATCAATCCCTGCGTCACTGAAATCTTGGTAAAAATCGCCTAATAGCAATTGCAGCCCTTTATGGCTGTTGTCGACTGAGCGCAACAGATTTGTCATATTTATCATTATCCCACCGCACTAATTGCTTTAATGACAACAAGTAAGGATCTTTATACTGGGTTTTCAAATTTTTTTGTTTTTATGGAACTCGAAAGGTATGAAAAAAGTTGTATAAAAAAGTTGGTTTCTAAAAATGGTGTCCTTTACTGCCTCTAAGTACGATCAGTTAGCTAAAAGCAACGGAGGCTGTAATGGCAGGCGACACTAATCAAGAAAAAGACAATGAAAAGCTTAACGATGCGGTAGAGCAAACAGAAACGAAGGATACGGGGACAAAAGAAGAAAAACAGCAGTCGACCGTCTCTTCGACTGTAGCGACCGGTGCTGAAAGTGCAGATGCTGTTGATGAAGCCAATCGTGCGATGGAAGAAAATCCTAGTGGCGCGGGTACGGAAGAAGAAGCAGTGAGCTCGGGTGGCGCAGTTCAAGAAGAGGATACTGAAAGTAGCAGCGACTCTGACGCTGCACAATCCAATGTTGTTGATAGTGTAGCTTCTAGCGGAGAATCAGGTGACGAGGCTCTGGGCAGCGGTGGTTCGGATTCTGGGGCGGGTGCCCAAGCGGTCGGTGGTGGTGATGCCTCTGGCTCTGAAGGTGGTTCGGACGCAGAAGGCAATGAAGCGCAAGGACAAGCGGTACAAACTTCATCTGCGCCAAGTGCTTCTTCAGACTCTGAAGGTTCTCAAGGTGGTGACGAGCTAGATTCAGAAACCACTGAAGAGAGCTTCGCGGTGGATGTACAAGACACCAGCGAAGAAACCACGACGCAAGTAGAAGACGATTTCGACTCCGAAACTACGAGCGAGACGTTCCAAATTAAAGTCGAAGGTGAAAATGACGCGCCAGAAGTAGGGCAAGATCTGGCATACATCATGGATGAAGATGGCACTATTACCTTCACTCAAGAACAACTTCTCGGGTACGCGAGTGATGTTGATGGCGATGATCTTGCCGCATTTAACGTGCAAGTGGGTGCTAATGCATCAGTTGTGGATAATGGTGATGGCACTTATACCGTCACACCTGAAGCTGATTTTAATGGTGAACTCGACTTAACGTTTGATATCAGTGATGGTCAAGAAACCATTTCTAGTTCGATTGATTTAACTGTTCGTCCAATCAATGACGCACCAGTGCCGGAAGATAAAACCTTTGAGGTGGAAGAAGACGGCACGCTGATCTTCACCGATGCTGACCTGCTTGCTGGTGCAACGGATATTGAAGGCGATAACCTCACAGTTGAAGGCGTGAGCTACGACGGTGGCGACGGCATCCTGACCGACAACGGTAACGGGACTTACACTTTTGCGCCAAATGAAAACTTCAACGGTGATGTAAACTTCAGCTTCGACGTGTCTGATGGCACAGATACAGTTTCAGCGAATGTAGATGTGAGCGTTACGCCGGTGAATGATCCTCCTGTGGCTGGTTCAACGTCTTACACGGTTCACGAAGACAACTCTATTACCATTTCTGATGCGCAGCTGTTGGCAAACTCTTCGGATTTAGAAGGGGATGTCTCGATAGATAGCGTGAGCTACTCTGGCAGCGATGGTGTGTTGCAAATCAATGGTGACGGTACGTACACCTTCTCTCCAAATGAAAACTTTAATGGTGAAGTGACGCTTGATGTTGTCGTCGCTGATGAAGAAGGCGCAACGGATGTCACCACTGCCGGCATTACAGTACTGGAAGTGAACGATCCACCAGTCGCAGGACCAACTTCTTACACCATTAATGAAGATTCAGTTCTGACCTTTAGTGAGTCGCAAGTGCTGCTGAATGCCTCTGATGTGGAAGGCGATGTAGAGCTTGTTGGCATTAGTTACGATGGTCCGGATGGTATTTTCACTGTTAACGATGATGGCACGTGCAGCTTCGCGCCAAACGAGAACTTTAACGGACAAGTTCAACTTGATGTGACCATTCGAGATGAAGATGGGGCAGAAGTTGATACCGTCATCAATGTGAATGTATTGCCAATCAATGATGCGCCAGTATCGGGTGATTTGGCTTACAGCGTTGATGAAGACGGTGCGATTACACTCAGCCAAGAGCAGCTTCTTTCTCAAGCGTCTGATATTGAGGGCGATGACCTGACTGCTAGCGATTTGACTGTCGATGGAAACGCAACCGTTACAGCGAACGATGATGGCAGCTTCACGATTACGCCAGATGCGGACTTTAATGGTGACATTGATATCCAATTCAACATTACGGACGGCACAGACACTATCCAAGCAACGGCGGATCTAACGGTTAATCCGGTTAACGATCTTCCTGTTCCTCAAGACCAGCAGTTCAGTGTTGAAGAAGACGGCACGCTGCAGTTTACTGACGCAGACTTGCTTGCTGGTGCGACCGATATCGATGGCGATAACTTAACGGTTGATGGCATTAGCTACACAGGCAGCGATGGTGTGCTGACTGACCACGGCGATGGTACTTACACCTTTGCACCAAATGAAAACTTCAACGGCGACGTCAGCTTTAGCTTTGGTGTTTCTGACGGCACTGAGACCGTACCTGCCAATGTGGATGTGAGCGTCACTCCGGTGAACGATCCTCCGGTTGCGGGTTCAACGTCTTACACGGTTGATGAAGATAATGCGATTACGATTTCCGACGAGCAGCTTCTGGCTAACTCTTCGGATTTAGAAGGGGATGTCTCGATTGATAGCGTGAGCTACTCTGGCAGCGATGGTGTGTTGCAAATCAATGGTGACGGCACGTACACCTTCTCTCCAAATGAAAACTTTAATGGTGAAGTTACGCTTGATGTTGTCGTCGCTGATGAAGAAGGCGCAACGGATGCCACCACTGCTGGCATTACGGTGCTGGAAGTGAACGATCCACCAGTCGCAGGACCAACTTCTTACACCATTGATGAAGATTCAGTTCTGACCTTCAGTGAATCGCAAGTGCTGCTGAATGCCTCTGATGTGGAAGGCGATGTAGAGCTTGTTGGCATTAGTTACGATGGTCCGGATGGCATTTTCACCGTTAACGATGATGGCACGTGCAGCTTCGCGCCAAACGAGAACTTTAACGGGCAAGTTCAACTTGATGTGACCATTCGAGATGAAGATGGAGCAGAAGTTGATACCGTCATTAATGTGAATGTATTGCCAATCAATGATGCGCCAGTATCGGGTGATTTGGCTTACAGTGTTGATGAAGACGGTGCGATTACACTCAGCCAAGAACAGCTTCTTTCTCAAGCGTCTGATATTGAGGGAGATGGTCTGACTGCTAGCGATTTGACTGTAGATGGAAACGCAACCGTCACAGCGAACGACGATGGCAGCTTCACGATTACGCCAGATGCGGACTTTAATGGTGACATTGATATCCAATTCAACATTACAGATGGCACAGACACTATCCAAGCAACGGCGGATCTAACGGTTAATCCAGTTAACGATCTTCCTGTTCCTCAAGACCAGCAGTTCAGTGTTGAAGAAGATGGCACGCTTCAGTTTACCGATGCAGACTTGCTTGCTGGCGCGACCGATATCGATGGCGATAACTTAACGGTTGATGGCATTAGCTACACAGGCAGCGATGGTGTGCTGACTGACCACGGTGATGGTACTTACACCTTTGCACCAAATGAAAACTTCAACGGAGACGTCAGCTTTAGTTTTGGTGTTTCTGACGGTACTGAAACCGTACCAGCAAATGTGGACGTGAGCGTCACTCCAGTGAACGATCCTCCGGTTGCGGGTTCTACGTCTTACACGGTTGATGAAGACAACGCGATTACCATTTCCGACGAGCAGCTTCTGGCTAACTCTTCGGATGTGGAAGGCGCAGTGTCCATCGATAGCGTGACCTATTCAGGCACCGATGGCGTATTCCAAGACAACGGTGACGGCACTTACACCTTCATGCCGAATGAGAACTTCAGCGGTGATATCAGCCTTGATGTGATTGTGGCGGATGAGCAAGGTGCGATTGACGAAACGACTGCAGGCATTACCGTCATTGAAGTGAATGACCCTCCAGTTGCCGGTCCAACGTCTTACACGATTGACGAAGATTCAGTACTGACATTCAGTGAGTCACAAATTCTTGCTAACGCATCTGATATCGAGGGCGATGTAGAGCTTGTTGGCATCAGCTATGAAGGCTCGGATGGTATCTTTACCGTCAATGGCGATGGTACTTGTAGCTTTGCACCAAACGAGAACTTCAATGGTCAAGTTCAGTTGGATGTGACCATTCAAGATGAGAATGGGGCAACCGTTGATACGCACATCAATGTCGATGTATTGCCAATCAACGATCCACCAGTATCGGGTGATTTGGCTTACACCATCAACGAAGACAGCTCAATCACGCTAAGCCAAGAGCAGCTGCTTGCCAAAGCGGGCGATATTGATAGCGAGAACCTTGAAGCCATCAATCTATCGACAGATGACAACGCAACGATTCAATACAACGATGATGGCAGTTACACCATCACACCGGATGAAAACTACAACGGCGACCTAGATCTGACCTTCGATATCATTGATAACGATGGTGGCTCGGTACAAGTTGGTCTGGACATTACGGTTAATCCTGTGAATGACTTGCCACAAGCGCAAGATCAACAGTTCACGGTAGAAGAAGATGGCACCTTGCTGTTCACGGATGCAGACCTATTGGAAGGCGCATCGGATATTGATGGCGATGATCTGTCTATCGAAAACGTTCTCTACACAGGTGCAGATGGTGTGCTTACCGACAATGGCGATGGCACCTACAGCTTCGCGCCGAATGAGAACTTCAACGGTGATGTTCAGTTCACATTCGATGTGTCTGACGGCACAGGTTCAACACCAGCATTCATTGATGTCAGCGTGACACCAGTGAACGATCCGCCGGTTGCAGGTTCTACGTCTTACACGGTTCAAGAAGACGGTCAAATCACCATCAGTGACGAGCAGTTGTTAGCCAACTCTTCTGATGTGGAAGGCGACGTAGCCTTGGCGAATGTTAGCTACTCTGGTAACGACGGTAGCTTCGTGGACAATGGCGACGGCACATATACCTTCACACCAAATGAGAACTTTGACGGTAACATTTCGCTCGACGTTACGGTCATCGACCAAGATGGTGCAACGGATACGACAACCGCAGGCATCGATGTTATCGCGGTGAACGACGCTCCTGAAACATCAGGCATTCAAGCTGAAGTGGATGAAGATAACGCCATCACCATCACGCAAGAACAGTTGCTTGCGAATGCGACAGACATTGAAGGTGATGACCTTGTTGCCAGCAATCTACAAACCAATGACCCAGATGCGACGATCGTAGCCAACGATGATGGTTCATTCACCATTACGCATACGGAAAACTTTAACGGTGAGTTGGACTTCACTTATAACATCAGCGATGGCGAAAATGATGTTCTGACCACGTTGGATCTGACCGTTAATCCTGTCAACGATGCGCCAGAAGCGGGCGACGAGATCTTTATTCAAGCAGAAGAAGACCAAACAGTGGGTGTTTCTCTGCGTGAAGAGCCTGCGTTACGTCTCGACCAAGCCCCTGAAAACGGCATCATTGAAGCAAATCTAAATGACGAATGGGTACAGCTAGAAGTCGGGCAGGAGGTGCCTGCAGACACGGAAGTGCGCTTCATTCCAAACGATGATGCATTGGCGAACGGTACGCATACGAGTAAAATTGGTACCTTTGATGACAACGCTAGCCTCGATGATTGGGGGACTGCTGTTGACCCTTACACACGTGAGTTTGTTGATGGTGATTTGAAAGTTACCGTTCAAAGTAATGACGACCCACTCGGTGCGTGGAATGGTAAAACACACATCGGTCACGGTATTGGCGATACTGACCGCCAAGGCTTGAGCGGTGATGAAAAACTGACTGTGACCGTTGAAGGCCAAGACATCAACGAAATCAGCTTCCACCTAGATGGTCTAGGCGGCTGGTTTATGGAAGAGTCTCGCCACTTTACGGAAGTCGAAATTCGCGCCTTTAACTCTGATGGTGACTTGATCGACTCGATGACTTACCACAAAGAAGATCGTGGTAGCTATGAGACGGATTACACCCTAACGGTGAACGAACCGGTATCTTACTTTGAGCTAGGTACGATTCAAGGTAACGGTACTTACGTGGTTCAAAACATGACGGTTTCGAAAACTTGTCATGATGAAGCGGTGTTCACATCTATTGGCGTGGACGGCACGGAAATCACGGAAACGGTAGAACTGAATATCCGTGAAGGTGACAGTGAAATCGAACTGACGGCTGATCTGCCAAATGTGACCATCGATACCGAAGGTTCTACGCAGTTTGCCTCTGTGGTTATCACTGAAGAGCAGCTTCTCGCACAAGCGAGTGATATCGATAGTGACGTTCTTGATATTCAAAACCTAGAGCTGGTGGGGGATAACGCGGAGCACGCTACGTTAACCGACAACGGCGATGGTACATGGACAGTCACACCGGATGAGAACTTCTATGGTGAGATTGAGCTTGGTTACCAAGTTACGGATGGTGAACTCACCGACGACAACATCATCAACATCAACTTCGAAGCAGTAAACGATGCGCCAATCGTTTCTGGTCCGATTGTGTTGTCGACTGATGAGGATGTGGGCATTACGTTTAGCGCGGATGATTTGCTTGCCAATGCAAGTGACGTGGAAGGCGATGCGCTGTCTATCTCTGATATCTCTTACAGCGGTGACAACGGTGAGCTTGTCGACAATGGCGACGGCACTTACACCTTTATGCCGAATGAAAACTTCAATGGTGAAGTCGACATCGATTACAAAGTCTTCGATGGCACCGATGAAGTCGATACCCATCTAGATCTGACCGTTATTCCAGTCAACGATGTGCCAGTTCCTGGTGCGCCGCTGCATACTCAAATGCTAGAAAACGGCACCATCATCATCGAAGCAAAAGACCTGTTATCAGGTGCGACCGATGTGGATGGCGACATTCTGCATATCGAGAACCTGCTGCTTGTTGACCAGTCACAAGGTACGTTGACAGACAACGGCGACAACACCTTTACCTTCGAGCCAACTTCGAACTTCTACGGCGAAGTGAACCTGACCTTCGACATCAGCGATGGTCAAGCAAGCGCACCAAGCACAGCGAAGATCGATGTTGAGATCGTCAACGAAGGTCCAGAGGTCAGCGGCCCTGTTGATGCGGTCGTCGATGAAGATGGCTCAATTACCATCACTCAAGAAGACTTGTTAGCGAACGCGACGGACGTGGATGGTGACAACCTTGAAGCGGTGAACCTGTCGACCAACGATCCTAATGCAACCATCGTTGAGAACGCTGATGGTAGCTTCACGATTACACCGAGTGAAAACTTCTTTGGTGAAATCGAATTTACTTATGACGTAACTGACGCGATTGAAACCGTCGCTGCAGATCTAAACCTCACCGTTAACCCTGTGAATGACCTGCCAGATGTGCCTGATTTGTCCTTCACTACAGAAGACGGCGAAGCCATCACGATTACTGAAGCAGAGCTGCTGGCTCAAGCGACGGACATCGAAGGCGATGACTTATCTGTTGTGAACGTGACGAGCTTAAGCGATATGGTTCAAGTGACAGACAATGGCGATGGCACCTACACGTTAACGCCAGAGCAGGGCTTCTTTGGTAATGTTGACCTCACGTTTGATGTGAGTGATGGCACCGATGTGGTGGCGGCAAACATCGACTTGAAAGTTGAGTTCGTCAACGACGCACCAGAAGCAGCGCCAATCGTGGCAGACGTGGACGAGGATGGCTCTATTCTCGTGACACAAGAAATGCTGCTTGAAAACGCCAGCGATCAAGATGGTGATGACCTATACGCAACGGCACTAGAAACCAATGATCCGAATGCCTCTATCGTGGATAACGGTGACGGCACCTTTACCGTTACGCCTTCACAACACTTCAATGGAGACATCGAGTTTACTTATGAAGTGAGCGATGGTGAATTGAGTGTTGCCAATGAAATGACATTGACGGTGAACCCAGTCAATGACATTCCAATTGTTGCGCCTGGCATGTACCACATTGAAGAGGATGGCAGCATCCTGTTCACGCAAGAAGATCTGCTAAGTGGTGCGATTGATATTGATGGTGATGACCTCACCGTTACCAGCATTAACTACTCGGGTGATGAAGGTACTGTAACTGACAACGGTGACGGTACATTTAGCTTCGTACCAGAAGAGCACTTCAGTGGTGACTTGCAGTTCAGCTTTACGGTTTCTGACGGTACTGATGAAGTTGAGCAAGACATTAATGTCCATATCGAAGCCGTGGCAGATGCGCCAGACCTAGTCATCACTGATGGCGATGGTCGAAACGTGGATGACCAAGCGATCTTGGTTGAGCCAGGCGGTATTGTTGAAGTGAACATCGCCGCAGCATTGGTTGACCAAGACTTGTCAGAAACGCTGACTGTGACCGTTGATGGCGTTCCAGAAGGTTCGGTGATCAGCTACGACAACGAAGGGGTACTTAACGATCAAGACAACGGTATCACCAGTTTCAACGATACTGAAATCACGGTTACGTTTGAAGGTGAAACCGCGGGTTACCAAAACACAGCGGGTTACTACAAAGTCGATGAAGACGGCAATATCACTGGCGTTGAAGTGGTGTACGAAAACGCCTCTCAAGTTGGCGGAGGCGGTGACCTCATTCCGGGACAAGATCAGTTCAGCTTCCAAATCTCGGAAGGGGAAAGCTTCAACCTATTCTTGATTCCTAACGGTCATAACTTCAATGACTTTGCGTCCATGCAAGATGGCCAGTATGAGTTCCGTGCGGCAGATGGCTCTCCTGCGAACATGGATACGGTCGACCCACAACTCGTGTTTGTGGGTGCTGATGGTTCTGAAACCGTGATTCAAAGCCAATTTGGTGATGCAGTCTTCCATGGCGGCACAAGCTCAGAGCTCAACCAAGATGGCATTGAACATACTCGAACTACTGTGAACGAAGACGGTGAACTGGTTTACGGCTTTGAAGATCTCTACGGTGGCGGCGATGCCGATTATAGTGACTTCAACTTCACCATTGATGTAGGTGAAGTGAACAGCCAGATCTACAGCGGTGAAGTAACAGTCGGTCCAGATGGTTCTGTAACGCTTCCAACCACAGCAATTGAACAAGAGCTACAGATTCAATTGCCAGAAGACTTTAACCAACAGCTAGAAATCAATGTAACGGCAACGGCGACAGAGCTATCAAATAATGATTCTGAAACCGTTTCTCAAACCATCTACGTCAATGCAACGGGTGCTCACATTGAACATACGCCTGAAGCATTGCCTGTTTCTGCTGTGGTTGAAGAAGATGGTTCAATCCTAATCACGCAAGAAGATTTGCTCGCTAATGCGCGTGACTTGGATGGAGACCAACTGACAGCACTGAACTTGGCAACGGATGATGAAAATATCACCATCACAGACAATGGTGACGGTACTTACACCTTAACGCCAGATGCGGACTTTAATGGTGACATCACCTTTACGTTCGATGTGTCTGACGGCGATGATGTTGTCTCAACCAACCTTGAGTTATTGGTGTCACCAGTTAACGATGCGCCTGAACCACAAGATCAAGCGTTCACCATTGGTGAAGATGGTGTGCTGACCTTTACTGATGCGGATCTCCTAACAGGCGCTACCGATATTGAAGGGGATGACTTATCTGTTGAGGGCGTCACTTACACAGGGGCGGACGGTGTTCTTACTGACAATGGTGATGGCACATATAGCTTCGCACCAAACGAGAACTTTAATGGCGACGTGAACTTCACTTTCGATGTTTCCGATGGCACGGATACCGTGACGGCGAATATCGACGTAAGCGTGACGCCGGAGAACGATCCACCGGTTGCAGGCAGCACGGCTTACACCGTTCATGAAGACAATTCGATTACCATTAGTAACGAACAGCTGTTGGCTAACTCGTCTGATATAGAAGGCGAAGTGGCGATTGATAGCGTGAGCTACAGCGGTAACGATGGCGTGCTGGAAATCAACGGTGATGGTACGTACACCTTCTCACCAAACGAAAATTTCAGCGGCGAGGTGAGCCTAGATGTTGTCGTTGTCGATGAAGATGGTGCAACGGACTCGACCACTGCAGGCATTACTGTGATTGAGGTAAATGACCCACCAATCGCAGGTCCTACCGCATACACTATCGATGAAGACCAAGTTCTAACCTTCAGTGAATCGCAAGTGCTACTGAATGCTTCGGATGTTGAAGGGGATGTTGAGCTAGTAGGCATCAGCTACGACGGTCCAGATGGCATCTTCTCAGTAAACGGTGATGGTACTTGTAGCTTTGCACCGAATGAAAACTTCAACGGTCAAGTACAGTTGGATGTGACCATTCGCGATGAAGATGGCGCAGAGGTTGATACTTACATCACAGTCGATGTCTTACCAATCAATGATGCACCTGTATCTGGTAACTTGGCGTACAGCGTTGATGAAGACAATTCAATTACGCTAAGCCAAGAGCAGCTACTTGCTCAAGCATCGGATGTAGAAGGTGATGCGCTGACTGCGTCTAACCTAGTGGTTGACGGTGATGCAACGGTTACGGCAAACGACGATGGTAGCTTCACTATCACGCCAGATGCGAACTTCAATGGCGACATTGATATCACGTTCGATATCAACGACGGCAGCGACACTATTGTTGCAACGGCGGACCTAACCGTTAACCCAGTTAATGACTTGCCGCAGCCGGAAGATCAAGCGTTCACCATTGGTGAAGATGGTGTGTTGACCTTCACTGATCAAGACCTGTTGGATGGTGCAACGGACATCGATGGCGATGATCTATCGGTAGAAGGTGTCACTTACACAGGCGCGGACGGTGTCCTAACTGACAATGGCGATGGTACATATAGCTTCGCACCGAATGAGAACTTCAATGGTGATGTGAACTTCACCTTCGATGTTTCCGATGGCACGGACACCGTGACTGCGAATATCGATGTGACAGTCACACCAGAGAACGATCCACCAGTGGCAGGTAGCACATCTTACACAGTGCATGAAGACAACTCGATCACCATCAGTAACGAACAGCTGTTGGCTAACTCGTCTGATATAGAAGGCGAAGTGGCGATTGATAGCGTGAGCTACAGCGGCACAGATGGTGTGTTCCAAGACAATGGTGACGGTACGTACACCTTCTCGCCAAACGAGAACTTCAATGGCGAAGTGAGCCTAGATGTTGTCGTAGTAGATGAAGACGGTGCGACGGACTCAACCACCGCTGGCATTACTGTTCTTGAGGTGAACGATCCACCAATCGCAGGTGCGACTAGCTACTCAGTGAACGAAGACGAAGTCATCACCATTAGCTCTGAACAGCTATTGGCGAACGCTTCTGATGTTGAAGGTGAAGTTGCGATTGATAGCGTCAGCTACAGCGGCTCCGACGGTATCTTTACTGACAACGGCGATGGCACATTCAGCTTCGCACCAAACGAAAACTTCAACGGTGATGTTAGCCTAGATGTTGTCGTTGTTGATGAAGACGGTGCAACTGCGTCAACCAATGCAAGCATCGATGTATTGCCAATCAACGATGCGCCAGTATCAGGTGATTTGGCTTACAGCGTGGATGAAGATGGTTCTATCACTCTCAGCCAAGAGCAACTTCTTGCTCAAGCCGGCGACGTGGATGGCGACGACCTAACCGCATCCAACCTGACAGTTGATGGCAATGCGACCGTTGTTGCGAACGATGACGGCAGCTTCACTATCACACCAGATGCGGACTTCAATGGCGACATTGATCTGAGCTTCGACATTACGGACGGCGATGCGACCATTCAAGCGACTGCCGATCTGACTGTGAACCCAGTGAATGACTTGCCAACGGTTGGTCAGCCACAGTTTGTTACGCAAGAAGACACCAGCTTCACCTTCACCGAAGAGCAACTGCTGCAAAATGCAGGTGATATCGATGGTGATAACCTAACGGTTGAAAACGTTGCTTCTGACAGCGGTACTTTAGTCGATAACGGTGACGGCACGTACACCTTCGCACCAAACGAAAACTTCGATGGCAACGTGAACGTAACGTTTGATGTCAACGATGGCACTGCAACCGTGCCAGCAGAAGCGAACATTGATGTTCAATCTGTGGTTGATATGCCAGAGCTTTCGATTGCTTCAGACTTGGTGATTGCCTCTGATAATTTCGAGTCTGGCTCGAACGGTTGGAACGCGAACACTGAAAGCTCTCAAGGCTTCGAAACGGGCGACATGCTGGGTCGTATTGGTGGCACTGGCGGTGATGAAGCGGTCAGCAAAACCTACGAGATCCCAAGTGATGTTAATGAAGTGAATATATCGTTTAGCTTCTACGAAATCGATTCTTGGGATGGCGAGTCGTTCCAAATCTTTGTGGGCGGTGAACAGCTAACCACCTTGGAAAACTCCGCGTTCCGTACTCAAGATGGTACGACAACGCTTTACGACTCAGATGGTAATGAAGTGGGTGAAGTGATCCACGGAGCCTCTCAACGTGAAGGCTTCAGTGGTTGGAATGACCAAGCTCACCAAATCAACCTAACGGTTCCTGTCGAGGATGGTGAATTGCAACTGGGCTTCGGCTCAACCTTGAATCAAGACGTTTGGGATGAATCATTCGGCATCGACAACATCGAAATCACGGTAGCGGACGCGGATTACCAAATCATTGGTACCGAAGATACGCCAGTGCCGCTTGATATCGATGCGGCGTTAACCGATACCGATGGTTCAGAAAACCTCGCTATCTTGATTGAAGATGTGCCAGAAGGCAGCTCGCTATCAGCGGGTGTTGATAATGGTGATGGTACTTGGTCACTGCAACCGGGCGAGCTAGAAGGGCTAGAGTTTATTCCTTCTGCGGACTTCAATGGCGATGTGACGCTAACCGTGAATGCAACCTCTACGGATGTAGATACCGGAACCACGGCGACAGCGACGCAAGATGTGACGATTCATATCTCGCCAACCAATGATGCACCAGAAGTGACGGGTGATATCACGGCGGTAACTGCCGAAGACAACAGCATTACGTTGACTCAAGAGCAGTTACTTGAGCATGCCGTTGATATCGATGGTGACGACCTAAGCGCAATCAACCTGAGCACCAATGATGAAAATGCAACGGTTGAAATGAACGAGGATGGCAGCTTCACCATTACTCCAAGCGAGAACTTCTACGGTGACATCGAGTTCACCTACGATGTGACTGACGGGGAAGAAGTGGTCGCGGCTGGTCTCGACCTAACGGTAACGCCAGTCAATGACGCACCAGAGCCACAAGATCAAGCGTTCACCGTGGGTGAGGACGGTCTTCTTACCTTTACAGATGCAGACCTATTAACAGGCGCGACGGATGTAGAAGGTGACAACCTAACAGTTGAAGGCGTGACTTACACAGGTGCAGACGGTGTCCTAACCGACAATGGTGATGGCACTTACAGCTTCGCACCGAACGAGAACTTCAATGGCGATGTGAACTTTACCTTCGATGTGTCAGACGGTACGGATACAACCTCTGCCAACATTGATGTGAGTGTGACGCCAGAGAACGATCCACCAGTTGCGGGCAGCACGTCTTACACCGTACATGAAGACAACTCGATCACCATCAGTGACGAGCAACTACTGGCTAATTCGTCTGATATCGAGGGTGATGTTGCGATCAGCAGCGTGAGCTACAGCGGTAACGACGGTGTGCTAGAAATTAATGGCGATGGTACGTACACCTTCTCACCAAACGAAAACTTTACAGGCGATGTTAGTCTTGATGTTGTCGTGGTTGACGAGGACGGCGCGGTTGATACAACAACAGCGGGAATTACCGTTCTTGAAGTGAACGATCCACCAATCGCAGGCGTAACCAGTTACACCATTGATGAAGATGAAGTCATTACCATCAGTGCAGAACAGTTGTTGGCAAACTCTTCCGATATTGAAGGTGAGGTAGCACTAGATAGCGTGAGCTACAGTGGCAGCGAAGGTATCTTTACCGACAATGGTGATGGTACGTTCAGCTTTGCACCAAACCAAAATTTCAATGGTGAAGTGAATCTTGATGTTGTAGTCGTGGACGAAGATGGTGCGACCGCTTCGACGACGGCAAACATTGATGTTCTGCCAATCAATGATACTCCGGTATCGGGTGACTTGGCTTACAGTGTCGACGAAGACAACTCAATCACGCTAAGCCAAGAACAATTGTTGGCACAAGCAACGGATGTAGAAGGTGATGCACTAATCGCTTCTAACCTAGTGGTTGACGGTGATGCGACGGTTACGGCTAATGACGATGGTAGCTTTACCATTACGCCTGACGCGAACTTCAATGGCGACATTGATATCACGTTCGATATCAACGATGGCAGCGATACTATTGTTGCAACGGCGGACCTAACGGTTAACCCAGTTAATGACTTGCCGCAGCCAGAAGATCAAGCGTTCACCATTGGTGAAGATGGCGTTTTGACCTTCACTGACCAAGATCTGCTTGATGGTGCAACCGATATCGATGGCGATGACCTATCGGTAGAAGGTGTCACATACACTGGCGCGGACGGTGTCCTAACTGACAATGGCGATGGCACGTATAGCTTCGCACCGAACGAAAACTTCAATGGCGACGTAAACTTTACCTTCGATGTTTCCGATGGCACGGACACCGTGACCGCGAATATCGATGTGAGTGTGACGCCAGAGAACGATCCACCGGTGGCAGGCAGCACGTCTTACACAGTGCATGAAGATAACTCGATCACCATCAGTGATGAACAGCTACTAGCGAACTCATCGGATATTGAAGGTGATGTATCGATTGATAGCGTGAGCTACAGCGGTAACGATGGTGTGCTGGAAATCAACGGTGATGGCACGTACACCTTCTCGCCAAACGAGAACTTCAATGGCGAAGTGAGCCTAGATGTTGTTGTAATCGACGAAGATGGCGCGACGGATTCAACTACCGCAGGTATCACGGTACTTGAGGTGAACGATCCGCCAATCGCAGGTCCAACTGCGTACACCATCGATGAAGACCAAGTTCTAACGTTCAGTGAATCACAAGTGCTTCTGAATGCTTCGGATGTCGAAGGGGATGTTGAGCTTGTAAGCATCAGCTACGACGGTCCAGATGGCATCTTCTCAGTAAATGGCGATGGCACTTGTAGCTTCGCACCGAATGAGAACTTCAATGGCCAAGTGTCGTTGGACGTGACTATTCGTGATGAAGATGGCGCAGAAGTCGACACCTATATCACTGTTGATGTATTGCCAATCAACGACGCACCAGTATCGGGTAACTTGGCTTACAACGTAGATGAAGATAACACGATTACATTGAGCCAAGAGCAATTGTTGTCTCAAGCGAGCGATGTGGACGGCGATGACCTTGTTGCTGAAAACTTGCTTGTGGATGGTAATGCGACAGTGACTGCTAACGACGATGGCAGCTTCACCATTACGCCAGATGCGAACTTCAATGGTGACATTGATATCACGTTTGATATTAGTGATGGTTCTGACACCTTGGTCGCGACGGCAGATCTAACGGTTAATCCAGTTAACGACCTACCACAGCCAGAAGATCAAGCGTTCACCATTGGCGAAGATGGCGTCTTGTTGTTCTCTGATGAAGATCTGCTTGATGGCGCAACGGATATCGATGGCGATGACCTATCGGTAGAAGGTGTGACCTACACAGGTGCTGATGGTGTCCTAACCGACAATGGTGACGGCACTTACAGCTTCGCGCCAAACGAGAACTTCAATGGCGACGTGAACTTTACCTTCGATGTTTCCGATGGCACAGATACCGTGACGGCGAATATCGATGTAAGCGTGACGCCTGAGAACGATCCACCGGTGGCAGGTAGCACGTCTTACACCGTACACGAAGACAACTCAATCACCATCAGCGATGAGCAATTACTAGCGAATTCGTCAGATATTGAAGGCGATGTTTCGGTTGATAGCGTGAGTTACAGTGGCAACGATGGCGTCTTCCAAGACAATGGCGATGGTACGTACACCTTCTCTCCAAACGAGAACTTCAATGGCGAGGTCAGCCTAGACGTTGTAGTTGTCGATGAAGAGGGTGCGACAGACTCAACCACTGCGGGTATTACCGTTCTTGAGGTGAACGATCCACCAATCGCAGGTGCGACAAGTTACTCTGTCAATGAAGACGAAGTCATTATCTTCACGGAAGAGCAACTGCTAGCGCAATCAAGCGATGTGGAAGGTGACGTGAGCCTAAAAAGCGTCTCTTACAGTGGTAGCGATGGCATTCTAACGGCGAATGACGATGGCACTTATAGCTTCGCGCCAAATGAAAACTTCAATGGTGGCGTAAGCCTAGACGTAGTAGTCGCTGATGAAGACGGTGCAACTGCGACAACCAACGCGAACATTGATGTATTGCCAGTCAACGATGCTCCGGTATCTGGCGACTTGGCTTACAGCGTCGATGAAGACGGTTCAATCACATTGAGTCAAGAGCAGTTACTGGCTCAAGCGGGTGACGTAGACAGCGATAATCTAGAAGCAGTGAACTTAACCGCGGTAGCCAATGCAACCGTTGTTGAGAACCAAGATGGTAGCTTTACGATTACGCCTGATGCGAACTTCAATGGCGATATCGACCTAAGCTTCGAATTGATTGATAACGATGGTGCGAGCGTGGAAGTGGGCGTTGACCTAACGGTGAACCCAATTAACGATGCGCCGCAATCAACGCCAGTGAATATTGCTGGCACCGAAGATACCACCATTCTTATCACGCAGGACATGTTGCTTGCTAACGCGACAGACATCGACAACACCTACGATGAACTGTCTGCTGTCGACCTAGTGATTGATGAGCAATACGGTGACTTGCTAGACAACGGTGATGGCACTTGGTCATTCACTCCGGCTGAGAACTTCAATGGTGATGTGCCAATGTCGTTCGGCGTCAGCGATGGTGATTTAGTTACGCCGGTTGAAGGCAATCTAAACGTCGAAGCGGTTAATGATGCACCAGAAGCACCAACCATCCAGATGCAAGGCGAAGAAGATGTGGTCATGGTGATTGACCCAGCTTACATCGCTGATCAAGTTACGGATCTTGATGGTGACGAAATCAGCGTAGAAAGCATCACGGTTCGTGCGCCTGCAAACGCGACATTAACTCAGCAACCAGATGGTATGTACCACTTGGTTACCACTCAAGACTTTAATGGTTTGGTGGAACTGGGCTACACCGCGACGGATGGTGAAGAAGTGGTTGAAGGCTCGTTGAATGTGGATGTTATCCCAGTCAACGATGCTCCATTCAATGTGGGTAATGCCTTTATGGCAACCGACGAGGATGGCGCATTCACCTTCGACGCTGGCGACCTGATGAACTTGTTCGGCGATATCGATACTGAAAACCTAGTCGTATCACGCATTATCACCGCAGAAGGTGAAGATGGTGGTGAGGTAACAGACAACGGTGACGGTACTTGGACATTCACACCGACTGGCGATTTTGCAGGGGTTTCTGACTTGCAAGTTGTGGTAAGTGACGGTGAGTTTGAGACGGTTCTTGATGTACCAGTGTTTGTTCGCCCGGTTGCGGATGGCGCGGTCATCACAACCGACCATGATGGTCCGTTAGTCTTCGGTGAGGACGAAACGGGTCACCTAGGCTTGAATGTCGGTCTAATCGACGATTCAGAAACGCTAAGTAACCTAGTGATGACTGGTTTCCCTGTTGGCTTCGAAGTTACGGATGGTGTGAACACCATTACCATCACGGAACCGGGTCAATACATCGACTTGAACGAGTGGGATATCTCAGACCTGCAAATGACGCCTCCGGCTGACTTTAATGGCGAGTTCTTCGTAACCGTGACCGCAACAACGGTGGATTACGGTGACGAGCCAGAAGAGTTCGAAGATGGCATCGATTCAGGTGACTTCGAAACCCTAGCGGGTGAACCCGTTATCCTAACCGCTGATGACCTAATCGGATTGGCAGAAAACGTAGACGCTGACGCGGGTGATGAAGTGAAATTCGTTCACCTAGCTGACCGCAGCCAAGGTGAGATTGTCGATAACGGTGATGGCACATGGACATTCAATCCAGCACCTGGCTTTACTGGTGAAGCGGATATCGCTTACGTGATTGATAAAGACGGTGTGCTGCATGATGAGCAAACAGGTGTGGTCGTGAAAGAAGATGCACCACAAGAGAATGCTTCTCCAGAAATCGACAGCATTTCTACCACAGAAATGGCAGCGGATGGCACCTTGTCGTTCACCAATGATGACATGCTATCGACCTTGAGCGATGCAGAAGGCGACAGCTTGAGCATTGAGTCAGTGAGCCTAATGGAAGGTCAAGGTGTGATAGAGACCGATAACCAAGGTAACTACCAATTCACACCAGCAGAAGGCTACACCGGAGATGTTCAAGTTGGCTTTATTGCCACTGACGGTGAAAACCGCATTGAGAGTTTCTTTAATGTCGACATCCAAGGTGAAGGTGAAACCACAACCAGTGAAGGCTACGCACTGGCTGATGATGGTTCACTAACACTAACGGAAGCACAGTTGATTGATGAGCTTGGCATTAGCCCTTCAGCAGAAGTGTTGGATGTCGCCGATGCAAACGATGCAGGTTTCTTCGCGAAATCAGGTGATGAAGAGTGGACATACTGGCCGAACGATGACTTCGATGGCAATTTGGCTATGGATGTTCAGGTCAACGACAATGGTGAAGTATCGACTCAGAATCTGAGCATCCAAGTTGCGGACGATTCAGCGCAAAGTGACGAGCCACAAATTCAAACTGCTCAAGCATCATCAGAGCAGCAAGTTGGCGAAGCGCAACAGCCTGAAGAGCAAGCAGCAAACGGTGCAGACAGTGAAGAGGAGAGCGCAGCTGATGTGACTGCAGCACCAGGCGATACCATTTCTATCTCGGTTCCAGATGAGGTCAGTGGTAACGAATCGGTGGATTATGCAGAAATGTCCGGTCTACCTGATGGTGCATCAGTAAGCAACGCACTGGATAATGGCGATGGCAGCTTCACATTAAGTGGCAACCTGAACCAACCAGTATCGGTTGACTTACCAGAAGGTTACGAAGGTACGAGCGAAATCCAATTCCAAGGTTACGACGAATTGGGCAGCGCAGTAGAAGGTGCGAGTGGCACAGTTGAAGTTGAAGTCGATGATCAATACACCATGCAAGGTTCTGCTCAAGATCAGCAACCAGACATGGCGGGTATGGAATCTGGCGGCAGCGACTGGACAAGTGCAGGAGGTCAAGATCAAGGTGTTGACTTCACGGACGACTCTGGCAGCTTCGACTCGGATACTCAAACGGGTACTGACCAAGGCAACGATTTCGATCAAAGCTCAATGTAACCAGTCCTAGACGAGGGCAGTGTCATTGCTGCCCAAACCAAAGCCATGCAGAGCCTACTTTGCATGGCTTTTTTGTTGGGCTTCTTTCTATGAGCTGTAGAAAAAAACTTGGAAATTGAAAAAAGTATTCTTAGTTAGTTTATACCCAAGTAACCTCGAGATGTTAGGTTCAGCGAGAATGGCTTGGTTTGTAGACGCGGCGGCGATTTAAAGGTCTAGTGGGTCTAAATCAAGAATCGACAACAAAGTATACAAACCAAGACAGCTCGCCCTTCGGGAGCGTGTCATTGACTCGGTTTCTGTGTCAAACAACTTGGAAAGAGCTGACTATTACGCTGCGTTGTTTTCCTTGACCCCGAATCAATGACAACGCTCTGAATCCTGCATCTTGAAGTCACTTGGGTATAAGAGTCATTTACAAGGAGGAGCGACATGTACCGTTATGTCAGTTCGCCAAAAGCGTCAAAGTACATAGTACCGCCGCCACTGCATCGTGAGTTGTCGTGTATGGATGTGCCGGAGTCAGAACTTGAGATGCGTGAAATTCTGAACAATTGGTTTGCCGATGGATTGGCGCCCATCATTCAGAATGAAGACAATTACATCTCTGCTAATGAGCAACAGCGCTTTGAGCAGCTCAGCCGCACGGTGGGCGTGCTACTGCGTAATAAAGATTACTACTTTGCCACCAAGCGGATTCTTTCATTGTGGGAGCAAGACTGCTTAGAAACGACTTACGTTAATTATCTGATTTTACGTAGTGAGCGCATACCATACTTCGAATAAGTCCCATTTATCGGCTTAAAATAGTGGTTTACATGGTTTTCTTAGTAACTTTTGATACTTGTATTTAACATTTTTATAAACATCGTTATATTTAAGGCTCATCGTTGTCAGGAGTTTATGGATGAACCTTACGATATCAGGGAAGTTGCAGCTCAGTTTTGTGCTGCTAGCCGTACTTTTTATGGCATCAGCGGTATTTACGTATCGCAACGTCACCACCGTAGAGCAATACGCCTCTTCGTTACTTAAATCCGATTTACCGACCGTCGACACCAGTCGCGGTATCCAACAGTCCGTTCAAGCGTCGCTGTCTTCTATTCGAGCCTACATGTTGCTAGGTGGCGATGAAGAGGCGAGCGCACGTTTGAGTGAGGACGTTCGCAATATCATGGCATCTACAGACGAGTCGCTTCCAACGTTGCAGGCTTTGATCTCTGAACAGGATTTTCAAGCGATTCAAAGTCAGTGGGATGCGGTAAAAGTCTCTTTGAACAAGCTGATTGAACTTAGCCACAGTGATGAGAACTTACCCGCGCACAACCTCTTTATTAACGAAGCGGCACCCATTGCAGAAGTGGCACTTGATCAGCTTCAAAGCTTAATCAACGAAGAGTCAGGAAACCCATTTGGTGGAGACAGAAAACGTCTGTTTAAAGTCTACGCCGACAGCTATACCTCGCTCGCCAATGCTCTGTCCGCCTTGCGAGATTTCCTGTTGTACGGGCAGCAAGATCACCTAGACAAATACCACGACTTGATTAAGTACCACAATCAGTCTGTAGCGGAAATCGACAGTAAACTCGACAGACTGACCGATAACGACCAATCACTGTGGTCACTATTTAAAGAAATGCAGCAACTGTACTTTCCTTTAGCAGAGCAGGTAATTGCATTGCGTCAATCGCCAGAATGGAACGAATCAAACTTGTTAATGGCGAATGAACTGTTGCCAGCAGCGGATGCACTAGACCAAAGTTTAGAAACGATCGTATTGGCTCAGCAAAGTCGTGCTGATCAAAGTGGACAGGGTATTAATCAGTCGATCAAGAACGTACTGACCACTATGTTGATTGCAGCAGCATTAGTTTTGTTTGCCGCAGTAGCGATTTCAAAATACATGGGCAACACCATTGGTCGCCGAGTGAAAAACTTATCGGAGCGTGCAAAGACGATCGCTTCAGGGGACGTTTCTCAGCCTTCGTTAACTGTTGTTGGGAAAGATGAATTGGCTGACCTTACCGATTCGATTAACCGCATGAACCAATCGTTAGCGAGCATTGTGGCAGGGGTGAGTGAGAAAGCGCACCAAGTGGATACCAGCATGGGAGCTTTGTTGGAATCGGCGCAAGTCACTTCATCGAATGTTGAACAGCAACAGACCAGCATTGTTGAAATGGGAAGCCAATTGGATGAAATCGCTTTAGCCGCGCGTAACACCCTAGATCAAGCCAATCAATCGGTGCAGAAGCTTTCTGATTCAAAAGGCGAGATTGAACAAGGTCGCGATGCACTAGAGCAAAACAAAGTCACCATGGAAAGCTTACATGGCAGCATTGAAACCGCGAGCACGCAAGTGACGCAGTTAAGCAAAGAGAGCGAAGCCATTGGTCGAGTGACGGAAGTGATTGAAGGCTTAGCAGAACAAACTAACTTACTGGCATTGAATGCCGCGATAGAAGCAGCGCGTGCGGGTGACCAAGGACGAGGCTTTGCGGTTGTGGCGGACGAAGTACGTATGTTAGCGACTCGCACTACTCAATCGACGACAGAAATAAACGGCATTATCAATGCGATTCAACGCTCGACCAATTCGGTGGTAGAGGAGATTGAACACAGTCAATCACTTGCGGAGCAGGGCGCTGAGCACATTGAAAAAGCGGTAACTCGTTTGCTTGTTACTACTGAGCAAATAGGTTCCTTGAATGAGCAAATGGCAGAACTTGCAGCAGCGGCAGAGCAGCAATCTCATGCGACCAATTCGATCACTGGATTGATGTCCGGTATTACTCAATCAGTGGATGAAGTTTCGAATAACAGCCAACGTGCATCAGAGACATCATTGCAAGTAAAAGAGCAAGTTACTGAGCTGAATCAACAGATGGCAACTTTCAAAACGGCGTAGATAAGGTTTACATCTTTCATCGACTTTTGAACGTTAACCAAATAGTAAAAAAGCCCCAATCCTTTTTACACAAAAAGGGTTGGGGCTTTTTGTTGGATGATACGCCGATATTCGTCTGCTTGCTCATTGGATTTGGCTATTTAAATCATAGCTAAAACCAAATTCTCTTCGCCGAGCCGGAGTCGTAATATGACTCCATCGGCAGCAAATACTGCAAAAGAATTTTTAAACTTTATACCAATCCCGGTAAGAGAATCGTTCGTTACTACGATTGGTATCATCCTTCTAGGAGCAAGATTATGAACAAACAAGTAAGCCTAATTGGTCTAGACAGCGAACAATCAGCACAACTAGCTCAACAGCTCAATCAACTGTTAGCGCATTACCAAGTGTTGTACATGAACTCTCGCGGTTACCACTGGAACATTAAAGGTGCGCAATTCTTCGAACTGCACGTAAAATTTGAAGAGATCTACACTGATCTACAAACAAAAATCGATGAGCTTGCAGAGCGTATTCTAACTTTGGGTCACACGCCAGCGCACGCATTCAGCAACTACTTGGAAGCAAGTGAAATTAAAGAACATCAAAACGCTACTTCTGGTGAGGAGTGTGTACAAGGTCTGGTTCAAGGCTTTAGCGTTCTGCTTCTAAAACAGCGTGAGATTCTACAAAACGCGGGTGAAGCAGATGACGAAGGTACAGCGGCATTGATGGGTGACTACATCCGTGAGCAAGAAAAATTAATGTGGATGCTTAACGCTTACCTACAAGGCTAAGCAGCGCATCACCCAAGCAATCCTTGGGAACGCATGAAACAATCGGGAATAAGTCATAAGGGGCACGCTGGTGCCCCTTTTTTTGTTTGCGTGTTTTATGTGTGTGCTTTATTTGCGTGGTAAGGATTGGAAATGGCTCAGTAAATCGCTGAGTTCATTAAGCGCCAACGAGGCTGAGTCATTGAAGGTTTCTTGATTCCCATGGTGCACAAGGCAAGAGGGCATCTGCGCGTTATACGCTGCCTGCAAGTCGTAAAGGTAATCGCCGACATAAAGCACTTCATCAGGCATCAAACGCCACTCTTTCGCCAATACCTGCAGAGACAAAGGGTCTGGCTTGGGCGGGAAGCATTCACGAGTGATGACTCGTTCTACTGAGATTTGGTTGTGCTCTAGTTTGCGCTGAGTGGCGATTTGGCAGTTGCGCGTCACGATAGCGGTTTTGATTTCATTTTGATGCAAGTGGGCGAGCAATTCATGGCAGCCAATCATTGGAGCAGACTGCTCAGCATCAGAAATCTCGTAATCAAATATCACGTTATGAGCGTGCTCTCGATGATGAGGATGCTCAAGTGCGTCGACAAAATCCAATAGATCTTCACTCTGCGGACAGCCAAGCTGTTGTCGCAATTCGCCGAAGTTCATATCAGAACTCACCAAGGTGTTGTCCAAATCAAACACCACGGCTTTAATTTTATCGAGCTGTAAAGGGAATGGAATCATAATGACCTCGTACAACTTAACCGAACTATCGTTTTAAAAAACAAAAGGTTATTGTTAAGTTTAGATTCTTCTGCTTAGATTGTACGAAAATAAATCACTAGTACGTCACAAATTAAATAGTCTTAACGATTTTAGTGTTTGATTACCTTTCCTCAAGACGAAAGATTTTGCCGCTGTCGGTAGAAAAGTAGATATAACCATCGGGGCTGATGGTTATATCTCTTACTCGCTCACCAAGATTCTCCATCAATCTTTTTGATTCGGTGAGCTTGCCATTCTCAATAGAAACCACGTTGATGTGCGCCAGCTTCAAGGCACCGGCGAGGATTTTTCCGTCCAACTCTGGGTATTTATCACCACGGTACAAAATCATATTACTGGGTGCGATAGAAGGGACGTATACCAGCTTGGGATCTTCCATTCCCGGTAACGACTTAGCTTCACCGACGTCCAACGGACCCCAATATTCTTTACCATGAGAGACTTTTGCCCAGCCGTAGTTCGCGCCTTTCTTGATTAGATTAATTTCATCGCCGCCGCGTGGTCCATGTTCAATAGACCACAGCTGTTTTGTTGCTTCGTCGTAAAACATACCTTGTGGGTTGCGGTGCCCGTAACTCCATATCTCAGGACGAGCTTGGGAAGGTTTGAATGGGTTGTCTTGAGGAACCGAACCATCAAGGTTAAGGCGCACAATACTACCAGCATGGGTTTGACTGTCTTGCCCATTATCACGTTCGCCACGGTCACCGATTGAGAAGTAAACTTTATCGTCTACAAATGAAATTCGACTGCCGTAGTGGCGACCCGTGTCGGTGATGGCATCAGCAACAAAGAGATCGTTCCAACCCACAAGTTGATTGTTTTGCAATTGCGCCGTCGCTAACGCCACCGTATTGCCTTTACTTGTGCGCTTGCTGTAGGTAAAGAAGAGTTGCGGGTTTTGCGTATCGGCATTCGGTGCGAGCGCAACATCCAATAAGCCGGCTTGTCCACTGGTGTTCACATCGGGGACGTTAAACAGCTTTTGAGGTTTGCCTGTGGTGATATCCAGCAACGAAACCGTACCGTTCTTTTGATTGACGATAACGCGTTGATTATCTAAGAACTCGATCCCCCAAGGGATCTGAAATCCATTCGCCACTTCGTTGGCGCGGTATTCGGCAGTGTTGGCAGAAAAGGATAAACAAGCGAGTAGGGTAGCAGCAATCGTTCTCATGGTTCCTTCCAATATGAATCGTGTTAATACTTAAAAGCTAACACTAAAAGACTATGTTTGGCAGAGATTCACTTGTATATGAATGTAAAAAATCCCCGATACGAGATCGGGGATTGAATTAAGGCTAGAGAATTGTTTAGTTAGCGAGATTACATCGCTTCTTCGAAGATCTTAGAAATTTCTTCGTGAGTTGCTTGTTTAGGGTTAGTGAAACCACAAGCGTCTTTCAGTGCGTTGTCTGCTAGTGTTGGGATGTCTTCTAGTTTCGCACCAAGCTCTTTAATACCTGCTGGGATACCCACATCTTTCGCTAGAGTAACGATAGCGTCGATTGCTGCCGCTGCACCTTCTTCAGCAGACATGCCTTCTACGTTTACGCCCATTGCTTTTGCTACGTCACGTAGACGCTCAGGACATACTTGCGCGTTGTAACGCTGTACGTGAGGTAGAAGAATCGCGTTACAAACACCGTGTGGAAGGTCGTAGAAACCACCTAGCTGGTGTGCCATTGCGTGTACGTAACCTAGAGAAGCGTTGTTGAACGCCATACCCGCCATGAACTGTGCGTATGCCATTTGTTCACGAGCTTCTAGATCTTCACCGTTTTTCACTGCTGTGCGTAGGTAAGCTTGGATAAGCTCAATCGCTTTGATTGCTACTGCATCAGTGATTGGTGTTGCCGCGATAGATACGTAAGCTTCAATCGCGTGAGTTAGGGCATCCATACCTGTTGCCGCAGTTAGCGAAGCAGGTTTAGCGAGCATTAGCTCTGGATCGTTTACCGAGATAAGCGGTGTTGTGTGCTTATCAACGATAGCCATCTTAATGTGACGCTCTTCGTCAGTGATGATGCAGAAACGCGTCATTTCAGATGCAGTACCCGCCGTCGTGTTGATCGCGATAAGTGGCATCATTGGTTTTGCAGATTGGTCTACGCCTTCGTAATCTGCGATTTTGCCGCCGTTAGAAGCAACAAGCGCGATACCTTTCGCACAGTCGTGTGGTGAACCGCCGCCTAGAGAGATAACGAAGTCACATTCGTTATCAGTAAGAAGTGCTAAGCCGTCGTTAACGTTGCTGATAGTTGGATTTGGTTGAGTGCCATCAAACACAACGGTTGCTACATCGCGCTCAGTGAGAAGGTCTTGAACTTGTTTGACTACACCGATTTGGTTAAGGATCTTATCCGTAACGATCAAACCTTTTTTAAAGCCTTGAGATTGGATGCTGTCTGCTGCGTCTTTCAAACAACCAGCGCCCATTAGGTTTACCGTAGGGATAAAAAATGCACTTGTCATATTGGATAGCTCCGTCGTTATTTTTAATAATCTTTCTTAATTTGCCATTTACTGTCGCACATTCGTTTCCAGATTGAAGTTGATCTAAAGCAAGTTTACCCACTTAGAGGTACTTGCAAGAGAAAAACTGTGACAGTGATCTTGTTGCACTGCGTATAAGTGCAACACTGATATAAAGTAGAACAAATATGAAACTATGGACGCAAACGATTGGCAGAAATTGACTTCTGACGCGGATATATCTCTAAATTCGACTAAAGTATAAAAAATCCCCATTAATAACTTAATTATCAATGGGGATAGGGAAGTGTTTTATAAGCTAACTACTAATAATTAAGCTATTTTAATCAGTTTTGATACTAACTTTTCGATACCTGAAGCCGCTTGAGAGATATTCTCTGCCAACATGTAAGCAGGGGTTGAAAGTACGAGGTGTTTTTCATCAAAAACGATGTCTTCGACAGGGCACGTGGTGTGTTCACCGCCCATTTGATTAAATGCTATTGAGACTGCCTCATCGTTGCCTACCGTTCCTTTCACGCCTTGCTCATAAATCATCGGAATAATGACAGGAGAAATACACAGATAGCCAGCTGGTTTTTTCGCATTAGCAAACGCGCGACAAGCTTGAGCTACGTGTGTGTTAATGGAGCACTCCGCACCCGAAACAGCGAAGTCGGTTAAGTTTTTCGCGGCACCAAACCCACCTGGAAGCAGTAGGGCATCGTATTCATCGACGTTAAGTTTGGCGACATCGTCAATATTTCCGCGTGCAATACGAGCTGATTCGATCAATACGTTACGTGTTTCATCCATTTCGTCACCAGTTAGGTGATTGATGACATGGAGTTGGTCAATGTTAGGTGCAAAGCAGTGCCAAGTTGCCCCTGCTTTCTCGATGGCGTAGAGCGCCAATACGGCTTCGTGGATCTCAGAACCGTCGTAAACGCCTGAACCACTTAAAATGACTGCGACTTTTTTCATGTTTGGATTCCTTTACTCTGAACGTTCCTTAGATTGCTCTTCGCTATCTAGACCATGCGTTTCCGAGTGTGTTTTAACGTTTTCACTCTCGTTGTCATCTTCATCATAGTAGCGCACAACAAAGGGTGTAAGCATAACACTAGAGGGCAGAAAATGTTTCATATCAACTCCAACGGCTTAATAGAATGATTTTTATACTGATTTTTATAAAACAGTACGTTGAACCTGATCATTTTTGAGTTAAGCTGACGTTTCCTTTGGCATTCGTGAGTGGTAGGTCACATGAAATCAGTGCAATTTCGTTTCACACTTTATGGTTGTATCGCGATTCTCTCTTGGAGTTGCCTGCTTGGCATCGCGAGGTTGGTTACGGAGAGTTTAGGTCCTGTAGGCGGGGCAGCCATGTTGTACTCTCTTAGCTCTGTTTTCCTTCTTATCGTGGTCGGTATTCCAAAGTTGTCTTACTTTTCTCCCAAGTATCTTGCGCTTGGTGGTGCGATGTTCGTCTGTTATGAAATATTTCTCGCTCTATCTTTGGGATATTCCAACTCGCGCGCGCAGGCAATTGAGGTGTCGATTGTCAATTACCTTTGGCCCGCACTGACGGTTTTATTTGCGGTCCTTGGCAGCAATAAAAAAACAAACTGGTTGCTTTATCCCGCAGTTACGCTGGCGTTTGTTGGGGTTGCTTGGACTGTGAGCGGTGAGAATGGCTTATCCATAACTCAGATCATGTCCAATGTTAGTAGTAACCCTCTGGTGTATTTTATGGCTTTCGCTGGCGCGGTTATATGGGCTTTTTATTGCAACTTAACCCAAAGGCAGCAATCTAAACATAATGCGATTACCCTGTTTTTCATTGCAACTGCTGTTTCGCTTTGGGTCAAATATGCGTTTACGGATGAGCCAACAATGACATTCAGTTGGGAAGCGATGGGGTACTTAGTGGCTTCTGCGGCTTTAATGGCTGGTGGTTATGGTTTATGGAACATCGCGATCGTTGGCGGCAATATGGTTTTTCTCGCCACCTTGTCTTACTTCACGCCCATTTTTTCCGCTTTATTTTCTTCCATTATTCTTGGCGTAACTCTGAGCCATAGCTTTTGGCAGGGCGTTGTGATGGTAACGGTGGGCTCGCTGATGTGTTGGTTAGTCACCAAAGAGAAGCGCGAAGCGGCTGGGTAAGTTACCAACGAGATCAGAGAATTTAAGTGAGCAACGAACAGATCTCCCTTGCGAGCTGTATTCGAATACGAAGCAACTAAATCGAAAAAATTAAAAAGCTCCCGAGATTGGGAGCTTTTTATGGAGTTTTAACGGCTCTTTGGTGGCACTCTAATAAGCGACGTTCAAGTGTAGTTGAAGCTTGAATCTGTGCTTCGACAGTCGCTTGATAAGCTGCTTACGAGTGTGCTCTAGTGTATCAAGCTCCAATGTGTCGTCATCAATATGTACGTCCACATTTACTCGTAGCTCTTGGCCCACCTTCGTTACGCCAGCCAGTTTCAATTGATGCTCAGTTACTTTTTCAATCTCAAGAACATCTTTGCCAACGCTCTGACACAGCTCTTTGCTTGGTGCCATCATTAGTAGTTCACGTAAGGCACCTACTAGCATATCGAACGGTACTTTGAGGAAGTAAAAGCCCATTAAAACCATCATCATGGGGTCGGCATATACCGCATACTCAGAGAATGGCGTTAGTGAAACAGCCCAAGCCGAGATAAATCCTACGGTCACCGCCACACTCAACAAAGTATCCATTTGCCACTGTTTTTTCTCCGCTTCAATCAAGCCTGATGAGAAGCGGCGGCTGCGTTTCGCCATAAACCACCAAGCGTAACCACAGCCGATAACATTCACGATGCCGAATAAGGTCGCAATAGAAGCATCGACCTCGCGACCTCCAGACATCAATGCTGATATCGCAGAGTAGAGAGAGAAGCTTACAACCACTAAAATGACGGCTGCTTTTATCGCAATAACGATTGGTTCTAAGACCGCTTTTCCAAATGGGAATACAGATTTTGAAGGCTTGTTAATATAGTAAGAAGCGGCCAGTGACAATAAAGTTAACAGTAAGCTGACCAAAGAGTAAACACCGTCAAAAACGATGACAATTGAGCCTACAAGCAAGCCAAGTACCATACCACCAGCAGCGAACCCAGATGCCAAAAGGGCTGAAATGGTTAGAATACGGTTTTCGTTTTTGCTTGTCCTGTCACACATAAAAGATGCCTTTGAATTTTAATACCTTACTATTCTTCGCTCATAAGGTAATTTAGGCAACCACAAAGTGACCGGTAACTAATTTAAAAAATTGCGTTTTTATTTATGTTCTTATAAAACAATGACTTACTGTGATTTTTTGGTGTCAGTAAAATTGACGCTCACTGATAAAATGTTTAGAAGTCAAATAAATACTCGCTCAATTTATCTGCTAACCACGTCATTGCTGGATGCTCAGTATGGCCGTTAGGTGAAAACATACAGTAGTCTTCTTGCGTCAAGCCGTATGTGTGTTTGATAACGGCGAGCTTCTGCTGACGAAGGTAATGGCGGATTAATGGTTCAGGAAGCACGCCCCAAGCGTCTTCTTCTAAGATGGTGTTCAGCATGTAGTCAAAACTCGAAAAACCAATATATCGAGTCGAGAAAGGTTGCAGTTCAGGGTTGTCTTTCTCATTTAGGTACACCATTAGTGCTTGCATCTGACTACGTAGATCTTCGTCTGAGACACGGCGCATCTTACTTAGGCGGTGTTCTACACTGCATACTGACATCATACGTATCTTGCCTAATGGGTTATATACGATACGAGGATCGTCTACTCGCTCATAATCAACGCCGAAAGCAAAATCTACTTGGTGGGTACTGACCAAGTTGGCTAAGTCGCCACTGGATGCCAAGATTAAGTTGAAGGTTGTTGAAGGAAAGCGGTTATTCAATGTATGAGATAATTCTTGCCAGAGATCATCAGGTAAGGAGTCGTCACGTGCTACCCAAACTTCCGCGTTAAACCCTTCCGAGATTTGAGCGCAGGTCTTTCTGACCCGTTGTGCGATGATAAGTAGGTGTTCGCAATCTTTGTAAATGGCTTTCCCAGCTTCAGAGAGGGTGAGCTGGTTGCCAGTTCGGTTAAACAATTCAACGTCGAGATCTTTCTCTAATGCCTTAATCGACATACTGAGTTTGGTACGATTGCAGTCGAGTTGCCTTGCCGCTTCAGAAACAGAACCACACTCAGCGATGGTGCAGAAGGCTTCTACTTGAGTTAAGTTCATGATTTGACACAACCAATAAATGAATTCAAATAATTTGGGTATTATGCAGATGCGCTCCCAAAGCCATGAAAGATTATCGAAAAAAACGCGAATCCGCCAGATAAGTCTATGGTCTTTTAACGGTTTTGCGGTAATCTATGTGGGTTACAAAAAGTGAACATGGAGGCCACGATGGCACAAGATTGGGACGGCTTAGCAAAAAACTGGGAATCAAATCCAGCAACAGAGCAATTTGCGCAGTCGGTGTTTGAGCAGTTACAACAGCTAACTCAGCTTGATGGCATTAAAGTACTAGATTTTGGATGCGGAACAGGGCAGTTAAGTCAACGATTGTCACCGATGGTTAAAGACATCGTAGCATTAGACGCATCGGAAGCCATGATTGAGGAACTCGATAAAAAAGAGCTCGTCAACGTAGAACCTGTGGTAGATGCATTATCTCGCGGCTTGGTTGCTCAGCACCCTGCGTTTCGTGGACAGTTCGACTTGGTGGTTGCATCATCAGTTTTAGCGTTCGTGGAAGACTTAGACGCGTCATTAACGATCTCACATTCTCTACTTAACCACGGCGGCTATTTTGTTCATTTTGATTGGATTGCAGAATGTGAACAAGACGGTTTTACCCTTGCGAAGTCTGAGCGTGCACTGAAAGAAGCGGGTTTTACTGAAGTTGAATCGCAACACGTTTTTGACATTACATCTGATGGTAAAACAATGTCGGTATTAATGGGGCTTGGTCGTCGCTAATACTGCTGAATAAAGAACACAAAATGACAAAAGCGAGCTAACAAGCTCGCTTTTTTCTTATCTGCTGAGGGTATATGTAACTTCACTTGCTCTAAACAAGTCGTCGTGGTGCAGGCAAGGACATACTCGAACAACTAAGTCTTCGGAGGTTATTTTGAGACGACTATCCTGCGTATCTCCTCCAGCACTTCAGGGTTGGCTATTGCGCCTAAATTTTCGACGTTTCGGTTGTTAACGACTTGCTTAACGGCTAACTCGACCAGCTTTCCTGAGCGTGTCTTAGGTATATCGCTTATTGCGTAAATCGCACTAGGTACATGCCTTGGAGAACATGCAGACTTTAGCTGTGCTTTGATGGAAGCGATCATCTCGTCATTGAGCTCTACCCCTTTGACTAATTGGACAAACAGCCATACTTGTTCGTTGCGATCGACTTCTTTTCCTACTGCGATCGAATCTAGAATACCGTCTATACAGTTCACTTGCTGATAGATTTCGGCCGTGCCGATTCTTACGCCACCGGGATTCAACGTAGTATCACTTCGACCATAAAACACGTATCCCCCAACGCTGGTCTGTTCAACATCATCGCCGTGGTGCCAAATATTGTCGAATTTATCCCAATAAGCGCGATGATATCTCTCACCGGTGTCGTTCCAAAAGCCAGCAGGGAAGTTGGGTAATGAATTGGCACAAACCAACTCACCGCGATCTCCCATTACGCTATTACCTTGTGGGTTAAAGACTCGGACATCGACCCCTAACCCTGCTGATTGGCACTCTCCCCGATAAACGGGAGAAATAGGGTTGCCTAATACAAAGCAGCCACAAATGTCTGTTCCGCCAGAAATCGAGGCGAGGTGTACATCTTCTTTAATGTGCTGATAGACATAATCAAACTGTTCTGGATACAGAACAGAGCCCGTTGAGCAAATGGTTTTCAGACTTGGAAATGCATCACTTTTCTGCGGAGAAAAAGATGCTTTTTCCAGCGCCTCTAGGTATTTTGCTGAGGTTCCAAACAGCGTCACTTCGGCTCGTTCTGCGAGGTCCCAGAGCACATCATGAGTGGGGTAAACAGGGCTACCATCAAAAATCACCAAACATGCACCGCTCGCGAGTGAAGAAACGTGCCAGTTCCACATCATCCAACCGCAGGTCGTGTAATAAAACACGCGTTCGTTCGGTTGAATATCGCAATGCAGTTGATGCTCTTTCAAGTGATTAAGCACCGTTCCGCCGACGGAATGAACGATGCATTTCGGTTTGCCTGTTGTGCCTGAAGAATAAAGCACAAATAGCGGATCGTTAAAATTCACACGAGTAAAAGTCAGCGCTTCGGGTGTGTATTGATTCAGGACGTTTTGCCAATCTTGGGTGCAGACATCGCATTCAAAAATGTGTGGTTTAAGGTAGCTAATTTGGCAAACTTGTTTAAGACCTTCAAGATGATCCGCAATATGCTGGTTTTTCTCTGACATATCGAAAGTTTTGCCATTGAATGTATAGCCATCACAAGTAAACAGGATTTTGGGTTTCACTTGACCAAAGCGCTCCAAAACGCTTTCGACGCCAAAATCAGGTGAGGTGGAAGTCCAGGTCGCCCCTAAACTGGTGGTTGCTAGCATGGCTATCACCGTTTGAGGTAGGTGAGGTAAATAACCAGCGACGACATCACCTTGCTTAATTCCACATTCTTTCAACCATTGCTGCACACTCGAAACTTCTTCGCACAATTGTTTCCAGGTGTAGGTCTGTTTTTCTTCACGTTCATTTTCAAACCAAATAGCGAGATCATCGGGTTGGTGACACGCGTAGGTTAGCAAATTTTCGGCGTAGTTAATTTGTGCGTTTGGGAACCATTTTATATCCCTATTTTCAACAGGTTGCTGCCAGCGACTTTCTGCTCGCTCTTTTATGGTCTCTCCCTGAGTGCCAATGACGTCGCAGAATAGCCAAACTTCCTGCCAAAATTTTTCTGCATGATCGAGTGACCATTGATGCAGATCAGCGAAGCTTTCAAGGGTATTTCCTTGTCGATTAATGTGTTCAATAAACTGTGTAATGTTGGCTTCTTCGATACGACTGTCGCTCGGTTGCCATACTTTGCTGCTCTCGCGCATAGGTCCCTCTATAACAAAGTGATAACAGGTTTTAGTGTGAGAGGAATACACGATAAAGTCAAACAAGCCAGATATTATATCGTGTCATAAAAATCATGCAGTTATGATGGGTTGTAAACAATATGTTACATCAGGATGATGCTGAGAAAATCGCGCAGGGATTGGAAGCTCTTAAGACTACAGATAGGCTTAATGTAAAGGATTTGTTAATGGAGATGAGCCATGACCCAGTATCGTTCTAAACCCGTAAACCAGGAAGGCAGGGTTGAATGGAGCCGTGAAGAAGACGCCATTTGGCGAGATTTGGTAACACGACAAATGGGTGTGATCCAAAACAGAGCTTGTGAGGCTTATTTACACGGTTTGACGCTGCTTGATTTACCTCAAGACCGCGTTCCTCAGTTGCCAGAAATTAATCGTGTCTTGATGGATACAACAGGTTGGCAAGTGGAGCCCGTTCCCGCGCTTATTGATTTCGACCGATTTTTTAATCTACTCGGTAATAAGCGCTTTCCAGTCGCCACATTCTTGCGTACAAGAGATGAGTTCGATTACTTACAGGAGCCAGATTTCTTCCACGAAATATTTGGTCATTGCGCGATGTTAACCAACCCAGACTTTGCTGCATTTACCGAGCATTATGGTCAACTAGGGCAAGCCGCTACCCCAAAACAAAGAGCCTATCTCGCTCGCCTCTACTGGTTTACCGTAGAGTTTGGCTTGGTGAAAGAAGGGGACAAAACCAAAATTTACGGTGGTGGTATTCTTTCATCTCCTGGCGAAACCCTCTACGCATTAGAGAGTGATGTAGCAATTCGCGACCCATTTGAATTACAAACAGTGCTGAGAACGCCTTATCGTATCGACATCATGCAACCGAAGTATTACGTGATTGATGACTTTTCTCTGCTTTTTAAAATCAGTCAGTTGAATTTATTGAAACAAGCCGATCTAGCGATTGAAGCTGGACTGCTTCCTCCACTTTTTGAACCAAAGGAACCTGCTCATGTTGAATGAACAAAAATGCGAAGCTTGTAGTATCGATGCCATTGCACTAAGCAAAGAAGAACAACAATCTCTGCTGCTGCAATTGTCTGATTGGCAGATCATTGAAAGAGAAGACATACCTCAACTAGAAAAGGTGTATAAATTTAAGAACTTCAAACAAGCATGGGCTTTCAGTAACAAAATCGCGGAACTGGCAGAAGATGAGTTCCACCATCCTTCTATTTTGTTGGAGTGGGGTAAGGTTACCGTAACGTGGTGGAGTCACTCTATCAAAGGTCTGCATAAAAACGATTTTATCTGCGCATCAAAGTGTGACGCGCTAGCATCGGCAGAGTAGGACATTACCTCATACAAAAAACGCCCGGCTTACGTCGGGCGTTTTGGTTCTAAATGACTTTTACATTACTTTATAGATTGATTCGGAAGACGGATGTCGTGCCCGATACCTCATTGCCAACGACGATAAAATGACCACCGTTACGGGTAAAGTAATTAATGGACTCTGGACCTAAATCGCCTGCTTTTGGATTGTATGTGTCGTTCATGCATTCGCCATCTTCGACTTCTGTACATACTGGCTGATTGTAATCACGGCGGTTTACGTAATGCATAAACTGCGCTTGTTTCGGGTCTGTGATGTCATAAATCATGATACCGCCTTGACGCTCCAAGCCGATAAACGCGTAATGACGACCGTTAATTTGTGCTACTTCAATCGCCTCTGGCTCAATACCTTTATCATCACTTCGGTCATTGCCACTATTATTGTTATCGTTGGTGCTGTTGAAGTTCTTGCCTTCATTCAGCAGCGCGATAGTCGCGAAATCGTCACCACTATCGAAGACCAACTTGCCGTTTTCATCCCAAATCGAGAATGAACGCGCGCCAAATGATTGAACATTCTCTTGTGCAGAAAGCGTTTGTTCCGGCTTAATCACTTTTAAACGCGCGAGTTGTTTGTTGTCTTTTAGTGCCTCTGCCAATGGGTGTTCTGCTGCTACTTTCAGCTTCTTACCGCGCACTTCATCAATATGGCTTAAACAGGTTCCTTGCTCAGATGTATATTCATCTGTACCGAGGTAATCGTCTTCATCCCACATAAAGCCAGCTTTGTCGCACAGTTCTTGAGTGGTTTTGAATCCGTACTCACGCCCGTCGCCTTCATTTGCAGATACGATGTAAGTACTCCCATTCACTGAGTAGCTGTCGATAGTGTCAGGCATAAATAAGCCAACCAGTTGTGGGTAGCTTTTCAAGTTCCCAATGATTTTGTCTTTGTTGGATGCATCGAGTTTAGCGCCCGACCAAGACTTCTCACCTAAGCCAACAATTTTTTCTACCGATTTGCTCTCTGGATTGACGATTGCCATGGCGTTATTTTCTTGTAGCGCGACATAGATTTTACCGTTATCTGCAAAAGTGAGGTATTCAGGCTCTAGATCTTGTGCGACGGTGGCGTTTGGCCCCGAAATACGCACATTCATTGGGAGCTCTGCTTTTCGTGAACCATCAAATTCGTTAAAGCCAATTTGTGTCACTTCTGCTTGAGTAACACCAAGGCTCAGATCGATCAAAGTGATACTACCTTCAGGGTCAATGCTGTAATCGCTGTTTGGTTCTCCTTCATTAGCGGTTGCGATGTATCGGCCATCTTTTGAGAAGCCAACCATTTCTGGCAATGCGCCTGTTGGGAAAGTCGTGACTAATGACAAATCGCCGGAGCGGTACAAGCCAACAATACCATTCGCTTGTTTATTACTGTTTTCAATCGCAACTGCTACCAAACCATTGAATACAGCGACACTGTTTGCTGCGCCAATTTCAATGCCCGCTGCTTCGCCAGCGCTGTTGAGATCAATGAATGCGCTTTGCGTTGGTACGCCGTTGTCATCCATAGACATTACATCGATACGTTTTGCTTGAGCATTCACCACATAGAGCTTATCTGTACAGGCGTCATAACTGACGATTTCAGCTGCCGATGTGTCGAATGGAGCATCAGCAACGGATGTCCCGATAAACGTTAACCCTTGAATTGAAGTTTCCCCAGCAACGGGCGCAGTGGTAGGTTTGCATTGTGTAGCGAATGAAGCCACGGTATCTTCGGGTTGTGATGAACACGCGATGGCAAGTGATGACAATGCGAGTGCACCGATTGCCTTTAAAGGGGTGATCATGATATCTCCTTATCAATCCGATAGGTTGTCAATCAGCATGGGTTTTATGCTGCTGTCCATTTCCGCAACTGGAATGATAGAGCGCTGAATGACGTGTGATTTGGTAAGGCTCTGAATATATGTATGATTGATGACTCTTATATTGGCTTTTTATGAAACTAATGTGTCATCAATATGATGAGGTAGGGATAGAGGAATAATGGAATTAAAATCGTTTTTAGATTTATTGGCAGCGTCACCAGAGCAGGTCGAATTTGAAGCAACGATGGCGGTGATCGAAGATAACTATACGTTTGAGCCAACCGCTTTTGTAAATGGTGAGACACAAAACAATGCAGGCGAGAACAACGGTTCGTGTAAGATCTTCGCTTTCGGTTTGCTAAACAACCTAGACAAAGAAGCGACGCTAGCCTGCTTTGGCCGTTTTTATCGTGAAGATGTATTGCAGCATCCAGAGAACAGCGATCACCAGAATATTCGTAATTTTATGGTGACAGGGTGGGAAGGCATTAAGTTTGAAGCGTCCGCTTTAACCGCTAAATAAACACCAGTCAGAAAACGATGATCAGTAAGCCAGTCGTATTACGCGACTGGCTTTTTTTCTAGACATTTTCGGCACAAACACAGCTGGTTGGCGCTTGGCTTGGGTAAATCACGGGTTTCAATAGTAAAGCACCAGCATGTCTCTTTGCCTGCGGCGATATCACAATGGGCTTGAGTCCCGCATTCAGGACAACTGTGTGTTGAATCTTCTCCTGCGATTTGTTCGATAATCGCATCTCGTTGGAGATCGGTTTTGTCTTTCCATTGGATGATTTCATCCATCGTTCGGTGACAACCAGAGCATATTCCGGCGTTATTTTTACATGCTGCTCGACAAGGTGACTTCATTGCTTTCTCGTTCTCATTTTTTATGCCGCGTACTCTAGCATAAAGCGAGTCAAGGCCGCCAAAAATAAACGTGACTGCGATTTGCTGGTGAGGAGGGAGAACCAGTGTTACCCTTGGGCGAGTTACCTTAACTCTCTGTCACTTATGTTAGAAAAAGAAAACCTCATTAAACTCGCTAGAATGCAAATGCCATTTGGGAAATATGCAGGGCGAGTGTTAATCGACCTGCCTGAAGAATACTTACTGTGGTTTGATAAAAAGGGCTGGCCAAGCGGCGAGCTAGGGGATTTGCTCAAGCTATGTTTAGCGCTCAAAATTGAAGGCTTAGATGGTGTCGTGAAGCCTTTGAAGCGTATGTAACTAGCCACAGAAACTCCCACTCTTAATGAAAAGACTTATTATGAATTTTGATATCGATGCACTGAAACATCACCAATTGGTCGAAGATGGTAAACTAGAGGGATGCTACATTCATCAGCCAGCTCAAGGTAGCCAACACAATGACAAAGCTGTTTTGGCAGAGCGCCAAGCGTTGGAAAAGTTGGGATATAAGGTAATACAGCTTAAAGCTAAAGGCGGGACAACAACGTTTGCCGAGGCGATGCAAAAGCTTGCGAAGGAAACTGGTCACCTGCCTAAGGAGTAAGTGAGTGTAACCTGCCACAGCCTTACAAGTTCTCCCACCAGACTATTTTTTCATTCAAAAGAGCCAGACCGTTAGGCTGACTCTTTTTGGGCCATTCAGTCCTAGCACTGTATCCTTTTGGTGTGTGTACCAATTAGATTATACCGTTTACAATTGAGAACGCTTATTTAGAGAAATAAGTATCCACGCAAATGTACATGCTTTATCAGTGATTTAACTATAGGAAATCTAGAGAAAGGATTAAAGAGTAGATTCTTCAGGATCTGCGTATAAAATAGAATCAAGAGCCCAATCGGATAAATCATAAGAGAAGGACTCTGTACCATGAAGCATTCCCCACATTGAGTTAATATTTCTTATATCCCAATTGCTTATGTCCTGATTAAAAGATTTGGCTCCGTAGAACATAATATAAGTACTATTCACTCCAGTAACATCCCAGTTGGAGATGTCTTGATTAAAATTCTCTGCTTGATAAAACATACCTTTCATGTAGTGCACAGAACCCGTGTTCCAAGATGAGATATCTCCATTAAATTTACTCGCTCCATGAAACATATACGACATATATCGTACACTAGTTGTATCCCATTCTGATAAGTCTTGGTTGAATTTTCTCGCCAGATAAAACATGTAGGACATATTTTCAACATTACTTACATCCCAGAGATTTATGCTATGATCGAATGATACAGCATTAGCAAACATACCTTCCATAGTCTTGACTTTGCTTACATTCCAGCTTGAGATATCCTGATCGAAAGACTTTGCCTTAGCAAACATTCCATTCATATCCTCAACCTTGCCAACGTTCCAGTTTGAAATATCTTGGTTAAAAGAGCTAGCACCACCGAACATAGTTCTCATATTGGTCACATTGGAGACATTCCATTTTGATAGGTCTTGATTAAAAGAGTCTGCTTTCCAAAACATTCCCGCCATGTTGGTTACATTACTAACATCCCAATTAGAAATATCCTGGTTAAAGGAATGCATTTCATAAAAAAGCTTACTCATATCTGTTATTTCAGAAGTATCAACGTTTGATATATCCTCCTTGAAGTAGAGCATCGCCTTAATATCATCGACAGTAACCTTCATTGGAAGAAATTTGGGTCTATGCTCATCCGTCAGCGCTGAAGTCATTTCATCATCATCGTAATTGAAAGTCATATAGTTGGCCACATTCAAGACATTCCAAGCACTCAAGTCCTGATTAAAGGTCCTAGCCGCAAAGAACATGGCTGTCATATCCGTCACATTACTAACATTCCACCCCGATATGTTCTGGTTGAAAGAATGAGTATGGCTAAACATATTGGTCATATTGGTAACGTTACTAACATCCCATCCAGAGATATCCTGATTAAACGCTTTAGCATCATGAAACATATAGGACATGTTAGTAACGTTACTAACATCCCATCTAGAGATATCTTGGTTAAATGTATGCCTATGAGCAAAAAGTCTACTCATATCTTTAATTTTAGAAACATCTACCTGAGTTACATCTCTACCTGCTTTGATCATTTCAACCAATTCTTGCCGCATAAGCGGATGTGTTGGGGTAGCTTCTTTTTCGCAGCCTGCCAGTAAAAATAATCCTATCAAAAGAATTGGCTGTAACTTCTGCATTATCTTCCCTTATTCAATAAAACTTAACCTGTTGTATATTATGTCTATTCTACTATAAAAAACAGACGAAGCTTTCCATATACAAGGTGCCCCTCTAAATTTTAGTTGACCACTACAACACAACTGTTCAGCATATGTTTTATTTTTAAACTCCATATCAGCAATGGCTAACATACTTACAGTATCTGTTTATATTAGCCTCAATGTTGTTTCTAATGACTTATCCCCAATCATCAAATGAATGATTGGTACGTTCACGTCATTATGTTCCAGTCATACTGCAAAAGTGCTTCTACCGATTAGTATGCTAGGATGCTCACCATCTTTTAACCGCAAAGAATTTTGTTAACTGTCCATTCTTCTTCACAATATCACGAACTTGGATGCGGTATATCTCTAGTGTTGTCATTCCACTATCCAAGAATAACCTCATTAGACAAGCATTTAGCTCTGGTATTTAGGTAATGACCTTGAAGAGTCAAGCTTTGCCTTTATCCTCGGTGAGCGTGGGTAGTGCCATGTGTGTTATTTCCTGTTTTACATCAAGAAACACACACGCTAGCAGTGGCAAGCTAAGAAATCAGTGATCTAGATATTGGTGTGATTGGCTTTAAGGGAAAACTGAATGATTGTCATTGCTCATTCATTTGCAATGAATAAAAATTTTTTATAGGCCAAAATTAAGTAACGTCAGGCGGAGCATGTGAACTAAAACGCTTTTGTCCAGAAATTTTACCGTGGGCAACTTCTAACGCAAAAGTGCCCCAAAACTCGCTAGACCAAACACTCTAGAAGATCTGTGTCGTTCATTTTACCCTACGAAAAGTTATCCGATAGAATGTAACCCAACACTATTGAGCCTTCATTGTGCCTGTTTGGTCTGTCAAATTGTCTATTTAACTGGTTAAATCATCAGGTAATCTTTTTGAGGATGATAAATAACTGAAAATATTGTTATTATCCTTTTTATTTATCAGTAAAACCGACTCCCATGAGATATGAATCCGCTCCGTAGCCCAAAAAGAAAGACAAGAAACAACTAGAGAACGAGTAGCTCGCCAACGTCGAGAGCGCAGGAAGAGGGAAGAGTTGAGGTATACCGCGAGCGATGAAAAGCGAAGGACAGAAATTAGAGAGAGGGTTCTTAGAGATAGACAAGAGGCTGGATTAGGTCAAATCTCTCAAGGTTTAAAAACGCCTCAAATTCTGAGCGATTCTACCGGGCAACAGTGTTCACTTGAAGATGAAATGGCTAAAAATCATCAACATATACTTATTACTGATTTAGAAGATGCGTACAAGATATTGCATAACGTTTGGCTCGATTCTGGTTGCGAGTATTAATGCAGCAAAATCATGGTTCAACCACACAGAGCCGATGTTTGACGCCGCGTCTATTGCTAAGCAATTCGGGGATATGAACATTAAGGCGGATCTTGTTGAGAGCAGAGGAAAAATCATTGTCGCATTCAATGGGACAGATCAGAACGGGAAAGCACTCAAACATGCGTTTGTGAATGGCGCTCGTATCAACATGAACCGAAAAAATACTCGCTTAACTCATTTAAAGCAATGCAACCGGGTTTTAGCCCGAAATCTAGGGTTGCAAACTTTAAAGGTGCAGGAGCTTTAACGTTTGTTGTATCGGCGAGTATTGCTGCCAGTGACCTAGTGTTTAAAGATGATTACCACCTAGTGTATTGGTTTGGGAATGTTCGCTCTGACATGTTCAAATTTATACTCCAGAGCGCACATGGTGAGGCCGCGTTGTTTGCTGCTGCTTTCTTAGGTCAACCAATAATTATATGTGCAATTGCTGTAACAGCGACAAAACTTATTTAAGGACATGGACTGCATGGAATCCAAAAACGAGTCTAATCGACGCCCTCTTGCAGTGCGTAAAATCTCAGTTATCAAACGAATTGCTATTTGGCTGAGCCAAAAAAACATTACCCCTAACCAAATCTCACTGATGAGCATCCTCTTTGCCGCTATTGGCCTTGCTTTTGCAGCTAGTTATCGCTTCTGGCCTACGCCAATTTGGTTAGTGCTGTTCGCTCTGATGGTTCAAATGCGGTTATTGTGCAATCTATTTGACGGAATGGTCGCTGTAGAAGGTGGGAAGAAAACCCCTGCTGGTGAGTTGTTTAACGATGTTCCAGACCGTATTGCCGATCCGCTGTTGATTATCGCTGCTGGTTTCGTTGCTCATTCAGCATTTTCTATGCCTCTAGCTTGGATTGCGGCACTATTAGCGGTACTCTCAGCTTACATTCGCGTTTTGGGTGTTAGCATGGACTGCTCGGCCGACTTTCGAGGACCAATGGCTAAGCAGCATCGAATGGCCCTACTCACAGTAACTCTTTTAGTAATGGCGATTAACCATTGGTTTACGTTATCACTTGGCATTTATTTGATGGACATATCGCTTGCAATCATGGTAATTGGCTGTGCTGTAACTTGTTGGCGTCGTTTGGTATGTATTTTTAATGCTAAAAAAGAACTCGCTAACTTATTATTGAACCATGAAAAAAATCATCAGGCCAAGCATTCTAAGTCTCTAACAGCCAACGAGACAATCGATAAGGCGGTAGGTGAAACTAACCATGATTAATATCCCTACGCATTCGTTATACATGATGGCCGCCATCACACTCGTACTAGTGATTGGCACTTTGGTTTACCTGTATTTGTCACGCCATAATCTTAATAAGGATTACCACGAGCTTAAACTTCGCATTCGTTCTTGGTGGTGGATGATCGGAATCGTCTTTGTTGTGCTCTATCTGCCCACTCAATACACGCTGATTTCTGTCGCCTTTTTGAGTTTTATGGCGCTGAAAGAGTTTCTCTCTGTAGTACCAACGCGCATGACAGATCGACGTGTGATCTTCTGGGCTTACCTTTCGATCCCGTTTCAATACTACTGGTTATCAATCGGTTGGTATGGCATGTATATCATCTTTATTCCTGTCTTCACCTTCCTCTATCTTCCAATGGTCGCGGTGCTGATTGGTGATACCAAAGGTTTCATTCGCTCAGCAGGTATCATTCACTGGGCGCTAATGCTGACGGTATTTTGTGTTAGTCATATGGCATATTTATTGGTATTGCCCAGCAAGAATCCAGAGACCGGTTCAATGGGAATGCTACTGTTCTTATTGGTATTCACTCAGTTTAGTGATGTTTGTCAATACGTATGGGGTAAGAGCTTCGGTAAACACAAAATCGTACCGAAAGTCAGTCCAAACAAAACATGGGAAGGCTTTATTGGTGGTGCGGCAACCATCATCATCACTAGCTATTTTGTGGCACCTTACCTGACACCATTAACTTCAGTTCAAGGTTTAGTTGCAGGGATGATTATCGCCTTGAGTGGCTTTATTGGCGATTTGGTAATTTCATCGGTTAAACGTGACTTACAAATTAAGGATACCAGCCAGTTTATCCCCGGCCATGGCGGCATTTTAGATCGTATTGATAGCCTGATGTTCACCGCCCCCTTATTCTTCCACTATATTTATTACCTCTACTACTAAGAAGACGATATGAAAATTTTAAAAGTTTTGTTCGTCTTGCTGTTTGTGAAACCACTGGTGTTTGTTGGTTTGGGGCTCAACATCATTAATCGGCAAAATCTGCCAAGCAATGGTCCTATGGTGGTCGCGGCTAACCACAATAGTCATCTCGATACTTTGGTATTACTGGCACTCTTTCCTATCAGTATGGTACATAAGGTGCGTCCTGTGGCAGCAGCCGATTACTTTCTCAAAAACAAAGTATCAGCATGGTTATCACTCAATATTTTGGGCATTATTCCCATCCATCGTTCACCGAGTAAAAGCGAGCGGCATACTGTATTTGATGAGTGCCATAAGGCACTTAATCAAGGAGATATCTTGATTGTCTTTCCTGAAGGTAGTCGCGGTGAACCTGAAACTATGAGCGGGTTAAAGAAAGGGATTTATCACTTAGTTAATGAACATAAAACTTGTCCTGTCATTCCGGTGGTGATGCGCGGATTAGGTCGAGCGCTCCCTAAAGGAACAGCGATGCTTGTTCCTTTTAACTGTGATGTTGTATTGGGAGTGCCAATCGCGAGGTTTGAAAATGCAGATGACTTTCTAATAACCATGCAAGTTGAATATCAACAGCTTGCACAAGCATGTATTGTGACTAACCACGAAGAGTAGATACGTTCTAGCTCGACAGTACTCCATTATCGTTTAAAGCAAGAGCCCCAAAAACTTAGGGAATCCGTTTGTCTTACTAGATCCGAACCAGCAATTTTGGACACTGAATTAAGTAATTTTCTATACTTGAAGTTACTCGTACATTACTAATTTAAGTAGAAGTTCTAAGTAACTTTGCCCACCTGCAAGCTATAGTATTTTCTCAAGCTATATTAAGTTCTTAAAACCGCAGAGCTTAAATAGTGTGGTTAAGCCTTTGATTCGGATGTGGCCTGCCTTTGTAATCTCTTTCCCCAAAATACAATGTGTTTTGTTTTACAGGAGTCAGAATGCCTGGCTCCTTTTCCCTTTGCTTGTCGTGAGCTCTACCATCTTGGTCGTAGAGTATTGGTTACCGAAACCATTAACTCATGTTAGTGAAAGGAAATTCCTGAGCCCTATAGTGCTTCTTTCACCAATCTTCTGTTTGGGCCATTATTTCTAACATCCAGACGCGAAATAGCATAAGATACACGGCCTTTACTAGCACTGAGCCACTCATCGTAATGACAGATAAAACACAGCAAGCGACATTTGCCGATCTTGGCCTGATTCCAACATTAGTCGAGCGACTAGAAGCGTTGGAATACAGCCAACCGACGCCCATTCAATCCCGTTCTATTCCTGATATCCTTGAAGGGAAAGATATTATTGGTGGTGCCAATACGGGGTCTGGTAAAACCGCTGCTTTTTCGCTGCCAATCTTGCAAAAAATTGTTCAGCAAGACGAATCAAACAATCGCCGTGGCAACTTCGTTTCCCACCTGATTTTAGTACCAACTCGTGAGTTGGCATCACAGGTGGCATATAACGTCAAATCTTACTCATACCATCTCAGAGATAAGATCAAAACGGTTGCCGTATTTGGTGGTGTATCGGTGAACCCACAAATGCTGGCGCTTCGTGGTGGCTGTGACATCATTGTTGCAACGCCGGGTCGATTACTTGATCTGGTATCCAGTAACGCGATTAAGTTGGACCAAGTAAAAACGCTTGTTCTTGACGAAGCCGACCGAATGTTGAGCCTCGGATTTACCGAAGAACTGAATAAGATTCTTGCGTTACTACCAGAGAAGAAACAGACGCTGTTATTTTCTGCTACTTTCCCTGATAAAGTCACGACGCTGGCTCAGCAGTTGCTCCGCGACCCTGTTGAAGTTCAGTTGCAGAGCGCAGAAGCCAGCACTTTGGTGCAGCGCGTGTTTAGTGTAAATAAAGGTGAGAAGACGGCGGTACTCGCGCACTTAATCAAACAGCATCAGTGGCGACAGACTTTGATTTTTGTGAATGCTAAGAATGCCTGTAACCATTTAGCTCAAAAGCTGTCAAAACGCGGTATTACCGCTGAAGTTTTCCATGGTGATAAAGGGCAGGGCGCTCGTACTCGTGTCCTTGACGGTTTTAAGTCTGGCGAGATTCAAGTTCTTATTGCCACCGATATCGCAGCACGCGGCCTTGATATTGAAAAACTTCCAGTGGTGATTAACTTCGATCTTCCGCGTAGCCCTGCTGATTATATGCATCGAATCGGTCGTAGTGGTCGTGCTGGTGAAGTAGGTTTAGGGTTATCTCTTATCGATTACGACGACTACCACCATTTCAAAGTGATAGAAAAGAAAAATAAGTTCCAACTTGAACGCGAGCAGGTAGTCGGTTTTGAAGTGGAAGACGATCAGAGTGAAGCCTACTTTTTACCAATGAAGCCGCGAGCGAAGCCAGCAGGTACGGGTAAAAAGAAGAAAAAGCGTAATCAATAGAAAACGTAAACTACATGTGATTTTACTTACGGGAGTTGCTGGAGAAAGGGAATGCTCACTAGCTTGAGTCTTCGCTTCTAGCCATTCCTTTAAAGAACAATAGAGCCCTGCTGGAGCTACCAGTAGGGCTCTATTGCTTTTCAAGATAGTGTTATTGGCGACGAGCAGGGCGTCCGCGAGGTGAACGCTTTTTAAATGCAGACGCTGCTTTAGCTTGTGACTTAAGAATAGAGTCAACGGTTAGCGGCATTGGCTCTTTAGGTTCAAGGCCATGAGGGAAGGTACGAGCTCTTGGTGGTAAGTTGTATTCTTCTTCGCTCGCGCGTGGCATACGCTTAAAGCGATAAAGGTAAAAGTTTTCTAATTTTTCTCTCGCCCATTCGGTTTTCTTTAAATACTTCACGCTACTTGCAATCGAAGGCTTAGTGTTAAAGCAATTAAAACGCATTGCTGTATCTAGAATGTCCCAGCCGTAAAAATCTACTAACTCTTGCAACATAGTCTCTAGCTTTAACCCGTGCAGTGGATTGTTCTGTTGCAGCTCGATTCTCTCTTCGTCAGTCATCATTTTTAAGGGCCTTACTCATTAAAGGGCGGAGTTTAACAAAGTATACAATGCAGAGATATCTATAGTTACTTTGCGATGGATGCGAGCACAGTGCTCTCTACCTTGAAAGTATAAATCGGAATTGGCCGCTCTACTTGGCTCTCTGCTCAAAAATGACTCTTAAAAGTTCAAGCGTCCCAGCTCGATGTTAAATTATTGTGTAATAAGTGAGATTTTTGTTGTTCTTTTACTAATGTCTAATATTCCTACCCATAGCAACACATGCTTAATAAGCTCAAAATCAAAATTGGTTCATGCCGCTTTCTTAGTATGGCCTAGAAGTTTGATGTGGGTGTTGTCTCGTATTGGTCGAAGGTCTGTCTACCAAGCGAAACTCTAGTTGACGTAGTTCAACGTTGAAACATAAAAGGATGACTCAATGTCTGACAAAAGTAAGACTTTTTACAGGGATGTGCGCAAAAAACCGCATGAATTTGAAAACCGAGAAGACTTTCTAAATCATGATTTAACAGTCATGAGCTTCCGTCGCTGGGGAATTCATTTGCCCTCACGTGATTACAGTATTGAAATTGAAGACTGGGTACCTGCATTAGCAGCAACCATTGGTAAAGTGGTTATGGTCACTGCCATGGTTTCCGCTTTTGCTGCTCAGTTTGGTTTATCTCCGGAATTCATTGCAGAAAACGTGCGTTACGAATTACTTATCGCTGGAGCCCTGTTCGTCATCCTGTTTTCTGCCATCTTAAACCCGAATGCAAACTTAGCGGGTACCCATGGTCCAATGATACCGCTGATTCCTATGATCGCAGCTGCAGGAGGGCACCCTCTCGCGCTAGGTTTGATGGTATGTGTTTTTGGTTTAATTCTCGCTTTAACCAAAGGTGGCTCTAAACTCATGACTCTGACTGGTATCGGGGTTCGAGGAGGGTTGTTGATCTACCTTGGTGCTGTTGGGTTGCTCGGGCAAATTAATAAGACGGAAGCGTGGGCTGCAAGTACGGACCAAGGTTACATTTCGTTTGTGGTCATAGGCCTAACCGTTATGGTTTACGCTTACTTAGCCAAGATCAATAAACGTTGGCTCGCTATCCCATTGTGCTCTGCACTCGCGGGTATTGTTGCTTATTTGATGGGCGCTGAGTTTGCTTTTACCACAGAGCCGGGCCTGCCTAATTTCAGTCCATTCTACTGGTGGGGGGAAGATACAGGCTGGCAGCTAGGCTGGCCAACCCTAGAGCACTTTATTGCCGTGACTCCATTTGCTCTACTGGCTGTCGCTATGTGGTCCCCTGATTATCTCGGCCATCGTGTGTTTCAAGAACTTAACTACCCGAAAGAAGCGAAAGGCGTACTAATGGATGTCGACGACACGATGGTCGGAGCATCTGTTCGTCAGGGGGTTGGTTCACTCTTAGGGGGCGGAAACCTAGCTTCTTCTTGGGGAACGTACATGATTCCTGCCGCAATTGCCAAGCGTCCTATTCCAGGTGGCGCACTGTTAACGGGTTTCATGTGTATTGCGGCGGCGGTAATTGGCTACCCAATGGATCTAGCAATGTGGGAACCTGTTCTGCGCGTTGCTTTGATTGTGGGTGTATTCTTACCACTGCTTGAAGCCGGTATGCAGATGATCCATAAACATAAAGATTCACTCAGTGCAGGTATCTGTATTTTTGCCTGTGCATTCGTTAATCCTGTCTTCGGTTGGGCAATCACGATGCTGTTGGATAACCTCGGGCTTATCGGCGACCATGAGCGTGCTAACGAACTATCGCGCAAAGATAAATATCTGATTCCTGGCACTGCGTTTATCGTTTGTGCAGGCTCCCTTGCTGTTGTTGGTCAGCTTCCAGGCATTCCAGCTCTTATCGGTTAATCGAATTATGCTTTTAAGGCATAGTGGGATTGGTGAATAAAAGGACTTGCTTCTTAAAATACAAGACACAAACAAAAAGCTACCTAGTACCAGGTAGCTTTTTGTATATAGGGTTAGGCTACGGAGTTAGGCTATATGAGTGATTCAATGCCGTATTTTGCGCCGTAGTGTTCAACGACAAAATCAATGTCTTTGTCACCACGGCCTGATAAGTTGATCAAAATCGAGCCGGTTTCTCCTTGCTGCGCGAGTTTAATTGCGTAAGCGACAGCGTGTGAGGATTCAATAGCAGGGATTATTCCCTCTTCACGAGACAGCTCAAAGAAGGCATCAATCGCTTCGTCATCGGTGATTGAGCCGTAATTGACACGGCCAATGTCTTTTAAGTAACTATGCTGAGGTCCAACCGATGGGTAATCCAAGCCACTTGCTACAGAGTGCACTTCCTGAGGTTCACCTTGTGCATCTTTAAGCATGTAAGACTTAAATCCGTGCATGATACCTGGCTCACCGAGTGTGAGTGTTGCAGCATGCTCGCCAACCTTTTGCAAAGAGCGGCCCGCAGGTTCAACGCCGTGAATGGCGACTTGTTCATCCTCTAAGAAAGCAGTAAATAGCCCCATCGCGTTAGAACCACCTCCAACGCATGCGACGAGATTATTGGGTAACTTGCCGGTCATTTCTTTGAATTGAACTCGTGCTTCGTTACCGATAATTGATTGGAAATCTCGTACCATTTTAGGGAATGGGTGAGGGCCAACGACAGAGCCTATCGCATAAAGTTGTGTATCAGGATCTTTCAGATAAGCTTCGAATGCAGAATCTACCGCTTCTTTGAGGGTTTTGCGCCCATGAGTGGCAGGAATGACATTAGCACCAAGGATTCTCATGCGGACGACATTCGGATGTTCTTTGGCGATATCAACTTCACCCATGTAAATATCGCATTTCAAGCCAACCAATGCCGCGGCTGTAGCAAGCGCAACACCGTGTTGCCCTGCGCCAGTTTCAGCAATCAGTTTCTTCTTACCCATCTTTTTAGCGAGAATGGCTTCCCCTAAGCAGTGGTTAATTTTATGTGCGCCTGTATGGTTTAAGTCTTCGCGCTTTAGGTAGATGTCTGCTCCGTATTTTTTAGACAAGTTTTCCGCATGGAAGATTGGGCTAGGTCGTCCAACAAAGTGCTTATACAAGCGAGCGAGTTCCGCTTTAAATTCAGGATCTTTGCTGCATTCCTCATAAGCTGCGTTGATGTCATGCATGATTTGTTCAAGCTCAGGTGGAACAAAGCTACCACCGTATTCACCAAAGTATCCTTCTTCGTTGGGCATAGTGAGATCAAACGAGTTTTTCATTATTTACATCCTAGTTAACGAAAGTATTGATACTTTTATACCCAAAATTTAGAAGTGGTTGTGTGATCAGTTGCTTAAATCAGAGTTCGCGATCTAGTGCACTAGTTAAAAAGTACAGCTTGTGTAGGGGATAATAGTTGTGATGTAGAATCAGGTGGTTTGAATAGGTGCAAAAAAGCCTCGAGAGATCCTAGGCTGTCATAAGAACCTCTCGAGGCAAACAGAATGCTGGAAATACACTCTGCGATGGTGTCTGGAAACAAAAATTAGATTCGTTTCCTTTGTCAGATATTAGGGTTTTAGAATGAGTCGATGTCAGCGAAATGTCACAAGTTAATTGCGGTATTAAAAGCTTATTTTTTATTTTTGATTAATGGATTAGAAAGTAACCTAAAACAGGCTAACCTACCGCGTGTTCCGCATCTTTTAAGTTGAACATGTCTTTCTTTGTTTCGAATCGGTGTCTTTAACCAACACGTGCACTTTGGTCCCTAAAGTAAACGTGGCGCTCTGGATGGAAATTTTTTGTTTGACTGCATCAAATTCGAACTCACCATTTTGGAAAGTTGGTAAAGGAATGAGACCTTCGATTCGGTTTTCCTCTAACTCAACAAATGCTCCGAAGTGTGTGAATCCAGACGCTGTCCCTATGAAGTGTTGTCCGATAAATGGCTTCATGTAATGGCATTTCAGTGCAAACTCAATCTCTCAGCTAGGGATAATGTGCTCGTAATTATTAGAATTTATTTATTGAGCAGATATATTTAATTTCATTTTTTCTCTTATATTCGCCAATCGCTTTTATTTTATAAACTTTATTTTTATGAGCAAAGCATGAAGCGAAGTGATTCAGATATGAATGAGATTAATTTAGTTCCAAACTGGAATTACAAGGTAGGTTGTGTGATTACCTAAAGATGTATACCAAAGTGACTTTATTGAAAGTGATTAATGATGGTGTGGGAGAGGTAAGTGATTTGGGTATATAAACTTAGATAGAGAATAGTAAGGGCAGTAACAAGTGGAAGGGGATTGTGGCACCAACAACATTGATGCCACACAAAGAATTACAGTGCAGTTACTTCAGCTGCTTGTAAACCTTTGTTACCTTGTTCAACAACGAACGATACTTTTTGGCCTTCAGTAAGAGTTTTGAAGCCTTCAGAAACAATAGAACGGAAGTGAACGAATACGTCATCACCGCCATTGTCTTGAGAAATAAAACCAAAACCTTTAGTTTCGTTGAACCATTTTACTGAACCAGTTAATTTATTAGACATAGATACCTCTATATTTGATTGTTTTAAATATTGAATTTTTAGCTAATATCAAGTGCTACTATATGATTTTAGAGATAACTATTTTGTCGCAGGAACGTAAACGAGGAATTCGATGTGGAACTGAGAGAAACTTTGATCTTTAATTACATTAATAGCTCTTTCCGTAAGAGCTGATGTGCAGTATACCGACAAAATTAATAAAGGCTAGCCTTTTCTTTTTTATTTTTTGAGTACGCCAAGCGCATTGCTTTCAAAGCATACGCTTGGTGTATAAGACGGCGTGATGTTATAGGTGGCGTCGAGCGCTTAGTGTTTTCTGGTTGGGCCGTTACGAACAATGTCTTTACCATTGTCATATACGTGCTGCGAAACCCAGCGACCAAGGAGCAATTGGTGCTTTTCTCCTAATACGGCAACAAATGGACGGCCATCGGTATTAGAGGTGGCTAGCGCAACGCCAGTGACACCTTCAAGGCCGAGAGCGCCGCCTTCTACTAAATGCAGAAATGCCTCTAACTCTTCAATCGTTTCGATTACATGGTTATCAATATTCATTGTATTCAATCTCTTCGAATTGCATTGCGGTCGCGTACTCTACCTAAGTTAAGCGTGGAAACCAAGCTTCTACGTGCGTCATGTAATGAGAGAACCTTGCCCTGCAACTAATCATCAATAAGTTAGTCTCGATAGTCCGGAACTTGCCTAGATTCAATGAGGCAGAAAACACTCTCTGGTTAGACATGAGTCACATAATGTTGTCTGGTATATCTCATCAATACTTTTGCTATTGGATGGGGTGAAGGGGAGTGCAATAATTTGTAAAACTCTTTTCCTAAAGGCTGTTATGAAGAAAGTCCTGATTACCGGTTTTGAACCTTTTGGTGGTGACGCCATTAACCCTGCCTTAGAAGCGGTCAAGCAATTAGAGGCTGCGGCCATAAAAGGCGGTGTGATAGTTACTTGCCCAGTCCCCGTAGCTCGATACGACTCGGTGAAAGTCGTTATTGAAGCAATAGAAGCGCACCAGCCAGACTGTGTGATTACTGTAGGGCAAGCGGCCGGGCGTAGCGCGATAACCCCAGAGCGTGTCGCAATCAATGTCGATGATTTTCGTATTCCAGATAACGTTGGTTATCAACCGATTGATGAACCCGTGGTGGCTGAGGGTCCTGATGCTTACTTCTCGACACTACCGATAAAGCGTGTTGTGCAAACGTTGCAAACGCAGGGTATACCTAGCCAGATTTCCAACAGTGCTGGAACATTTGTATGTAACCATCTCTTTTATGGGATCCAACATTACTTGAAAGACAATCCGATTCGTCACGGGTTTGTTCATATTCCTTTATTGCCAGAACAAGCAGCAGATGGCAGTCAGCCTTCTATGTCTTTGGACATGATAGTCGAAGGACTAAAGCTGGTGGCGCAAGTTTGTATTGCCAATGATAGCGATATCCTGATAAGCGGTGGAACGATTTGCTAGTAAGTGTTTTAAAATCCAGTAAGTGTCTGAAAGATAATAATAAGCTCGTCGTTTGATGTTGTAGTAAATGTTAGCTTTGTCAAATTTCACAAGTAGCGAAAGGAGTAGCATTGAATAGTCAGGTTGGATGTTGTTCAAACTGGCATTCCTCTAGTACAGGAGGTGTTAGGGGCTAACTTTACGAAAGGCGAGTTATTATGAAAAGCAACAAAAGTAAGTCAATCGCACTTATCTCTGTCGTTGTTTTCGCGTTGGCTATTGCTGCGCTTAAATTCGAAAACACGCTCGGAGTTCTTCCCATCGTAGTCGCTATTATCGCGTTTTTTACTTGCGTTATTTATACCAGTAGATACCTGTCTGATATGAAGCGTTCAGAGTTGATAAGTCAACCCAAACAAGCTCGAAAAATGTGTTCCAACGCATCACGTAATGAGCTTGATGCGTGCGATAAAAAGCGTTGAAGCGAGTCACATTCTCCGTATACTTTGCTGGAGCATTAATGCACTAACGTGTCGGAGATAAGCATGTCAAATCGAGTACCAACCAACATACTGACCGGATTTTTGGGTGTCGGTAAAACGACCACGATTTTAAATCTACTGAAGAACAAACCGGAAAAAGAAAACTGGGCGGTTTTGGTCAATGAATTTGGTGAGATTGGCATCGACGGTGCATTGATGACCGACCAAGGCGCGCTGATTAAAGAAGTGCCGGGTGGTTGTATGTGCTGCACTGCGGGTGTGCCGATGTCGGTAGGTATCACCGCATTATTGCGTCAAAAACCGGACCGTTTATTGATTGAGCCGACAGGCCTTGGTCATCCAAAACAGGTTATCGCGACGCTTACCTCACAGCAGTATGAACCTTACGTTGATCTTAAAGCGACGATTGCCTTGGTTGATCCGCGTAACTTAAGTGATGAAAAGTATCTTTCTAACCAAAACTTCGTGGACCAGTTAGACAGTGCAGATGTGGTTATTGGTAGTAAGGTTGACCTATGTTCCAGCCACGACCTTGATGTGTTTAATGACTGGGTGACGGACCAATCCCCTTCAAAAGTATTCAGTAAGCTTATTCATGACGGTGAGTTGCCGATAGAAGTCTTGGATATTGAGCGGGTTTACGGCAGCGCTTCTTCCCATATCGAGTCACATCATCATGACCACGCTCATCAAGAGCCTCAATTCCAGTTGGCGCTTGGTGAAGCCTTTGTGCGCAAAGAGAACAAAGGGCAGGGTTATTTTAGTTGTGGGTGGTTGTTTGGGGCAGAGTATAAGTTTGATTTTGAAAAGCTTTTCTCTATGCTGTCGGACTTGACCGCAGAGCGTGTTAAAGCAGTGGTCAATACGGATCAAGGTTGTTACGCGTTTAATGTTGCCAACCGAGTCGTGTCGGTGAATGAAATCAGCTTAGAAGGCTTTGAATCACGATTAGAAGTGATAGATTCTCAGCTGTTGCCATGGGATGAGCTTGAGCGAATTCTCCTTCAGTTATCTGGCATCAAACATTAAATCGCGCAAAGGTTAAACGAAAACGGTGAACCACTAATATATCTGTGCTCACCGTTTTTTCTTTTGTAGGATTTCAATGAGAAAAGTGAGATAAATCACTCAAATTCGGGTATAGTGCACGGCTAAATTTTTAAAGCTATTTTTAGTGGTTTGTTTAAGGAATACGCTCAATGTCATTTTCATCTCAAGGTTTTGCGCCAGAAGTGGTTAAAGCACTGGCAGAATGCGGTTATGAAAAGTTAACGCCAATTCAACAGAAGGCGATTCCAATGGCTCGCAAAGGCCATGATATTTTCGCTACAGCACAAACAGGTACTGGTAAAACGGCTGCGTTTTCTCTGCCTATGATTCAGCAGTTGCTAGACAGTAACCGTAGCGCTTCTCGTAAGACTGCTCGCGCACTTATCTTGGCTCCAACTCGTGAGCTTGCTGAACAAATTGCTGACAACATCAAAGCTTACACGAAGTACACGAACCTGTCGGTGGCTGCGATTTTCGGTGGCCGTAAAATGTCTTCTCAAGTAACGGCATTAGAAAACGGTGTAGATATCCTAGTGGCTACACCTGGTCGATTGGAAGAGCACATTGAACAAGGTAATGTCTCGGTCGCACACTTAGAGTTTTTAGTGTTTGATGAAGCAGACCGTATCTTGGACATGGGCTTTATTCACGCAGTACGTAAGATCATGCTAGATGTGGATACTGATCCGCAAATTATGATGTTTTCTGCAACGACTTCGAGCCAACTAAATCTGCTAGCAAAAGATATCCTGCGTAAGCCTAAGCGTATTGAAGTTGAGCGAGCGAATACGACAGCACAGACAGTTGCTCACGTGTTATATCCAGTTGATCAAGAGCGAAAAACGGAACTGCTTTCGGAACTGATTGGTCGTAAGAACTGGAAACAAGTGTTGGTATTTGTGAACTACAAAGAGACCGCAAACGACGTTGTAAAAGAGCTGAAACTTGATGGTATCAAAGCGGTGGTTTGTCATGGTGACAGAGCTCAAAGTGCTCGTCGTCGTGCGTTAGAAGAGTTCAAGTCCGGTAAAGCACGTGTCATGGTGGCTACCGATGTCGCTGCTCGAGGTCTAGATATTGAAGATTTACCTCACGTTGTGAACTATGACATGCCTTTCCTAGCGGAAGATTACGTTCACCGAATTGGTCGTACAGGTCGTGCAGGTAAACAAGGCCATGCTGTTTCATTTGTAAACCGAGATGAAGAGCTCACGGTTGTTCAGGTTGAAAATCTAATCCAGCAGCGAATTCGCCGTATTGAGCTTGCAGGCTATGAACCAAAACAGCGTGAATCTTACATTGAAAAGCTGCACTCAAAACCAGTGTTTAAGAATCGTCAAGGTCGTCGTAATAACCCGAACCAGTCGGCAACAGACCAAGGGTCGGCAGAGCGTCGTCTTGCTATGGTGAAGCGCCTGAAAGCGCGTCGTGGCGCAAAGTAAATTACATCCGTTTTAGATGAAAAGAGCCCCTCAATATAGGGGCTTTTTTTGTTTTGTCGTTTCGCGTTAATTTAGGCCAAGCATATTTGGCTCACCACGATAAATAATGCGATCGTTTCCTCGGTGAATACCAAACGTAACTGTAACAGGTGGATTTTCCTCTTCACTTGTCGTGTTATCCCAATCGTATTTCAGCCAAGGGATGCGATTACCTGAGCCGTCTAAATCCAGGTGGAATTGTATTTGCTCGCGTGCTGAGTCAATTTGGCTTGCAACGATATCGGTCATCCTGCCAACATGCATTGTCCCAACTCCAGAAAGCATGGCGTTGTTTGCAGGCGCATTCGACCAAATTGGCGTGCTGAAGTAATATTCACCATTCGCCGTCGTTGAACTGTCATCGAAGTTAGTCGTAAATCGACCGTTTTGCCAAGTTTCTACAGCAAGTGGCACTTTGAACACCATGCCTTGGTTGCCACCTACATCTTGAAAGTTCAAACGACCGAATCGAATGTCCGGTTGTTGAGTGAGCATTTCGCTGTTATCAAAGAAATTTACCTCATCAACGGCTTTAGTCGTGACTATACCTATTTTGCTGCTGTCACTGTTAGTCCCTTTATTAAATGGGCCATCAGGATATTGCTTATCTGTCGTGTTCTTTTTCCAGCATGGGCTATTGTTACAAGTCGCATTGGTCGAGGGCTTCTCGATCACAAACGTTCCAACACTCGCGTTACCCAGTAGTTTCCAGTCTACCTTCTTAGGCTTAGGCGGCAAAAACCGTTCGGAGTATGAGCTTAGCTCGCCTAAGTCGAAATGTTGTTGAAGGTTAGACGAAAAGTCGACGTAATTCTTCACGTTTTCCTTATTCGCATTGAGTGCGACAACATCGTAAGTGACTTTCTCAAAAGGTTGATTCATGTAAGCAAAAGTTTGGCCATGTGGGTAGTGCCATTCTTGGTCTTGCACTTGAAAATATTTTGGGTAAAAACGACCAACGTAACGATAGCCTTCGTTCACAGTCATACCTAGATATTTACTTTCTAGGTTTGCTTTTACTCTCAAGCTCCCGACTTCTTCCCAATATAATCCATTAAAGACGAATTGATCATTCTTGGCTGAATTATGCGCCTGAGCCAGTGAGTCACTACTTTTTAGCAATTTTGAGGTTTGGTTCGTTGTCTCTGATGGCGTATGTTGTTCACTCGACAAGACAACCGATGTTGCTGGAGCGTCATCAAGCATAAAATTACGGGTGATAGAAGCATCACAATAGCGTGCTGATTCAACAGACCCACTTACAGAGCCGTCAGGTTGCCAAATGATTGGTTTCACTGTTAGAGAGAAAAGTTCTCCAGCAGCGATAAACCCATCTCCCTGTTTAGAGGTGCCAGAAGGCAAAGCACGTTGGTTGTCACAAATAGCGAGTGTCCATGGTCGCGAGTGCACATTAAATGTCCCTTTCACTTCCACTTTGCCTTCTTCAGGGCACTCTTCAAATCCCTCACATTCAAAATGATCGGACAATGTCACTTCAAATATGCCGGACTCGTTCGTGATAAGACCATGTTCAGACAAGCCGTCTTTAAATTCCGCTGAATAGCTAAACTTTCCTTCACTTCCTCCTAATGGTTGAACCAATGGATGAAAAACCTTAGGCGTACCATTGTAGTTGCTTGCCACTACAGGTTCGCCGGTGGAGGCACAAGCAAGCAATCGCGTATGCACGTTTTCTGGCTTACCTGCAATAACGTGTATTTCGTTTAAAGCGGTGCTTTTCGCCTTTGAGTAGGCCTCAAACATAAATGGCGTAAACATAAAGCTAACAGTTTGATGCTTGCTGGTGTCTTCTGCCATAGTGAAAGTCAGCGTGTAGTTAGTACCTAACGCGATGGTATCAATATCGTTCGGGACCACTCGAACAACGAGCTCACCATTGTCGTCAGACATAAATTGGTTTGCTTTTAATGTATGCTGACCTTTGATCACCTCTAAAGTGAACAAGTCAGGGTGTGATAGGACGGCACTGACTTCTGCGCTTACAACTTCTCCATTATTGGTTGTCATTGCTGTAAATTGCGGAAGATCGTCGCCGCACATCAGTGCCATGTCGTCCGATGGTGTGACGCTTAGGTTTAAGTCGTTCTCCGATGGAGGCTGCATGCTGCAATTCGGAACATCTTGAGGGGTGATTGGACAGACTTGGGAAGAGTAGTGACAATCAGCCTCGCCCAATCCACAGTATTGCGTGTATTTGTTGTCTTGTGCTTTCGTTTGTGCACTTCCTGGCGTTTGTTGGATTTCACCACAAACTTGACTAGGCTGATTTGGAGCGTTGTTGAAGTTCAATGTTTGGAAGTATTTAATTGCTGCGGTGGAACTATAGAATGAGCCACTTAATGTAGCTGACGATCCTACAGATTCAGCCGTACCATAGATCGACATATCTTTTATAATCAGAGATTTGTGCGCAGAAACATCACCGACGACAAAATGGTCTTGTAAAGGATGGTTTGTTTTTAGGTGTAGTGTTTCGCCTTGTGATTCGACCTTACCACAGATGTTTGTATTAAATATATTGGTCGTGCTGTGAGTCAAAATGTCACCAATAATGGTGTTGTACTCACCATTAATATGAAGGGCCTCACCTGTTAGCTCTATATCCCCATCGATGAGAACGTTATGCAGCTTTGTTGGATAAGCCGATAGAAGATCACCATAGATAACAGTGTGCTTGTTTTGGTAATCGTCGAGGTTTGATGCTTTCTCATTGTTAACCGTTAATCCGGTAGCGAGGGCGTGTAGAGAGATACGTTTATTGGGTTCACCAATTGTATTATTCCCCTCTAACACAATTCCATAATCTGCTTTTAATGTTATCTCTTTTTCCGGTAATGAGGAGACAATTTTATCACCAGCGGGTAGGACTAGTTTCCCTGTACAGAGATAAGTCGTGCCATCGCTTTCGATACTAAAACTCTTGTGTGAGCAAAGTTGACCTAACTCAGATAGATCTTTTACGTCATAAGTGGTGGCGTGTGAGGTTAGCGGTAAAAAAAGAACCGCAGTGAAAATACTGCAAAGACGCATCATCAAATGTCCTAATGAGTGGAACAAGATGGCATCAAGCGAGCGTGAGCAAATGCTCACTGAAATTGGAATAGCTGCGGTACTTTTTTGTTCTGAAGCCGCTTAGTTATTGAACTTTGGTTATTTTTTATTTCGTATGTCATACCAAAGTTTAGCGGCCTTATTACAACGTAAGTGTCAGGTTAGTTCAAGAGGCAAGTGTGATGTGTGTCGATTTATATGTGTAACTATTTGTTAGTTAAGGATAATAAGTAAGCATGTTGGTTCAGAATCAGGAAGGACGCGATCCTGATTCTGAACGTTTACAACGCTAGGCAGCGTGAACGATGAGTGGAGCCATCTGATATAACTCTTCTAGTATGGCTTTCGTTTGTCTCGAATACACCAGACAATCTCGATCTCCAACGAGCTGAATTGCTCTCACTTTACCTGCAACCAAACATTGCCTAATCGTGCGTAGAACCATTTGGATATCAATTTCTGACGCGCCATCAAGGCTGTTTTTGGTTTTTAGAGATCCAAGGTCGATACTAATGATTATTTGGTCGCAGTGGTCTAGGTAATTGCCGATCTGTTGCTTAACGTTATTGCGATGACGAAAAGAAAACTCTTTCTCGGTCACCCAATCACAACCTTGATCTTCCGCGTATTCCCACGTTTCCTGCTTCGTCTCTTGCTCACTGACGCCAGCAAAAAACAATCGTACGTTTTGATAGCGAGAAAGAGCAAAATGGAATGCAGAGCCTAAGCGTGGCTCAAGTGTCGGCTTCAAGTTCATGTTATGCCCGATATTTACGACACCCACTTCGTCTCGATAGGACACGACCACAGGTAACATGGACAAGATTGCCTCGGTACAGTTAGTGACTAAAACCGGAATTGAGTGACGAGAAAGCGAAAGGCTTAATGCTTCTTGAAACTCGCCATTCTCCAGTTTGTCGTGGTTGAAGTGCCCATAGTTCTCAGCGGTTTCATGATCATGTTGTTGGTAAAGCCAATCACTAGCATTTTCCAAACTTTGATCAGCTAATTCAAACGCGCCCTTAGACATGGGTGGCAAATACTCACACACTGTCATAAAAGAAAAAGGGTAATGTTGCGGCTGCTTCACTGTGTGATGGAGTTTATAGCGTTTGAAAAAGCTTAACATGATGAATTACCTTTCTGGTGGTAGTGCCCTTGCCGCTTGCAGTACATGTAAAATAATGCGCTGCTTGTCCTTTTCGACTCGGTGGGCCGGAGCCATCACCGAGACTGCGCCAATCAGTTTGCTTCCTTTCATTACCGGTGCGCTAATACCTGAAACACCAGGGTCAATCTCAGAAGTACTGACGGCATATCCGTGTTTACGGATGGTTGTGAGCTCTTTTTCCCACTCGTCGCGTCGGTGATCTTGATTAAAATATCTCAAGATTTTCTCGCATCGACTTTGAGGCATAAAAGCGAGCATCACTTTAGATGAGGCACCGCGCAGCAGAGGTTGACTTTGACCCTGGACGAAGCTGCAACGCAGCGCCTGCATACTTTCTTTCTGTCTGACACAAAGCGCACGATAACCAGCTGGTACCATATAAGCGGCCATTTCCCCGGTTTGTTGTACCAACCTAGCCAGTATGGTTTCGACCATGTCGAGCCCATGTTGCGCGGTCTCATAGCTGTGCATGAGTAATAATGCCGCCGGACCAACGACAAATGTCTTGTCGTGAACGCTTTCTTCGATCAAATTCCACTCTTTAAGCAGTTTTAAGTGTCGGTAAAGGCTGCTTAAAGGAACGTTCAATTGCTCGCTTAGCGTTTTCGCCGAAACTGGGAACGGACTAACTGCAACTTGCATTAACAACTGCAGTGATTTTTCGTTTACCTGGTTAGCATTAGCTTTGTTTGTCGTCATGAGAGTGTTGTAACGTGTTGTAGGAGTTACGACAAATATAATTCTTAATCACTGAGAAAAGAAAAATAATTTTAATGGGTAATTCTTACATGATGAGAAACAGACAGGTAAAGAATTTCGCAAGTACCGATAGACATAACATGGTGTCGAATTAAAGTCTCAGGTTTGAGGCGCTTGATACTAAATTGGAACAGGAGTGAATAAGACATTGTTTAGTTTGCGGTATTACTCAGCGTTTCGCATACTGAGTTAATCCAAACAAATAATGTTAAAAAACGTGAGTTGCTAGCGGGTATCGGAATCGAGGTACCATCTCAGTAAATCGGTTTTATAAAAGGTTACTTTTATATGCTGAATAAGGCGATTTTTAAAAAAGCCATCATTTTTCTTCTGCCTATTCCCTTGGTTATTGGAGAGGTTTTGTATTTAGCTCGTGAAAGCGTGCAAAACAATCTCAATCATTTATTAGAAAAAAATGTGCAAATTGCAGATGAAATTTTATTCCAAATAGAGACAGAAAACCGCACGGCGTTGCTACACCCTGAACGATGTGAAGAGCTCCAGCAAAGCTTAATGTTTGAACGAGATATTGAAGAAATGCTCATTGTGAAAGAGGGAGTCATTACTTGTTCTTCGAAATTGGGAAGTATCTCTAAACCGTTAGCTGAGCACATCACCTTTCCTAAGGGACAAACGCTAGCGTTTGGTAGTGTTGATAGCTTGTACGATCAGTTCTTGCTTGTGGTAACGGAGGGAGAGCGGGGTTATCAAGCCGTAACGATTATCGATCATGACTACTTTAATGCAACAATAGGGTTTAACAACGATTTACGCCTAAAACGCTCTGCGCTGTTTATCCATGATCAAGTTTCACCTGAAGGAGCATTAAGAGCGGGAAGTAATCCTATCGGTATCAAATCGTCGCAAATGTTTGAGTATGAAGCTTTGAGCGAAGCCAGCGATCTTTTCGTCAAACAGAGAACACTTTCCTATTTTTTGTACTCAATTCCAATTATTTTCGTTATCTACCTTTGCTTGTATGCGTTGAATAAGTTTATTGATCCCCATCGCAATTTGATACTGGATCTTAAAAGAGCGATAAAAAGAGGAGAGTTGACCCTGTATTACCAACCGCAAGTTAACGTTGATACCGGCCAGTTATTCGGGTTTGAAGCGCTAGTGCGATGGGAGCATCAAAGTAAGGGGTTCATTTCTCCGGATGAGTTTGTCCCTGCGGCAGAGCAAAGTGGATTGGTTTTTTTACTTACTGATTTCGTTCTGGATAAAGCGGCAGAGGACTTCAGTAAATTAGGCTTTGATCAGCCTGTCCACCTTGGTATTAACGTGCCGCCTGGTTATTTAGTCGGACCAAACGCGATCAGAAAAATTCAATTGCTCGACAGACAGTTGAGCCGAAACAAAGTCTCATTAGGGGTAGAGATAACGGAGCGTCAGCTCATTGATTCAGAGGCGAGAAAATGCATTGCAGCGCTGCGAGTGCATGGTATTGATGTGCTGATCGATGATTTTGGAACTGGCCAAACCTCGTTAGCATTTCTACAGCACATGCGCATAGATTACTTAAAAATCGATAAGTGCTTTGTCGAAACTATTGGTATTCCTAGCCTTAGTGCTTCTGTCTTAAAAGCGATGGTTCACTTCGCGGAAGAATTACAAGTACAATTGATCGCTGAAGGCGTGGAAACCATAGCGCAAGCTGAACACTTAAAGAAGATGGGAGTGAGATATCATCAGGGATACCTGTACTCCAAACCATTACCTTATGAGCAGCTTGCGCAGCGAAGTCATTATGATTGGTAGACGTTAGCTCTATAACACTGAGCATTTTCATCAAACACAAACTCTAACTCATTTTTGATGCTATCTAAGCGGTCTTCTTGGTAGTGAGACACATACAATAGTTGGCTTAAATTCTCTCTAGCGATGAGCTCAAGTGTGTTCTTAACTAACCGTCTACCCAAAAAATCTAACCCTTGATACGGCTCGTCCAAAATCAATAATGTGGGTTGTTTCACGATGGCTCTTGCAATCAGTAATAGTCGCTGCTGACCGTACTCTAATTGCTTGAATGAGGTTTTTTTGTACTGGCTCATATGTAAGATATCGAGCCACTCGTTTGCAATATTCATCTCTTTGCGAGTTGGCTGGTTATACAACCCAATCGAATCGTAAAATCCTGACAAAATGACTTCTAATGCGCTGCAATTGACTCGATATTGGAGGTGTAGCGCTGAAGACACCATACCGATATGCTGCTTAATTTCCCAGATTGTCTCGCCAGTACCACGCTTTTTACCAAAAATATCAATGTCATTGCTGTAGCATTGCGGATGATCGCCAAAGATCAATCCAAGTAAGGTACTCTTTCCACAACCATTTGGACCTTTGACCTGCCAATGTTGGCCCTTGTCTATGCGCCAGTTCAAGCCAGTAAAAATCTTCTTATCGGTATATTCAACAGCCCCATTCTTTAGTTCAAATATTGGGTTGTTGAATGGTGTCGAGTGCTGATGCTGACGTATCAAGCTCATCATTTCTTCACTCTGTTGTTCTGACTGAGATTTAATTTGTCCAATGATTGGATGATTATCCCAACTGGACTTATCCATTGTACTATCAAGCTTTCCTGCACTGAAAAGCGCGATGCTATTGATCCACTCAGGCATGTCAGATTCGCGAGAGAAGGTTATGAGTAGTTGCACATTTTGAGAAAGCGAGTGTAAATAGCGAGCGAGAGCAGCTCGGTGCGCAATATCTAAGCCAGTAAATGGATTATCTAGTAATACTAAGTCAGGTTGTGTGGCTAAAGCTCGGGCGAGCATTACTCTTCTGGTTTCTCCGGTAGAGAGAACACGGAAGCCACTATCTTTAAGATGACTTAGGTCGAGATCATTAATTAGCTGTTCAGTTAAGTTGGTGTCTTGGCTCTGCTCTAGGATTAATGAATAAACAGTGCTCCCTTGGTCGATACGATCAAGAAAATCCGTATCATCCTTTTCTAATTCTCTTTCCAGTAATCGCTGTTGCTCTGATAACGACACTTGCGCAACGGACAGCCCATTTAGCTCAATTTCCCCACTATCTGGTGACATTTCATCACAAATAAGGTCTCCAAGCAGAGAGCCAATATCTCCATCCGCGCTGAATATCCCCCAAGACTGCTGAGTGTTAATTTTCCAATCGTCAATAAACAAGTGTGTCGTGTTTCTCTTAGCTGCAAGCTGACGAAAGTGAATAGTCATTGCGTTTGTCTTCCTTGTTTTCGTTTTAGTGGATTACTTATAACAATTTACGAACTCAGTACGGAAGCGCTTTTGTGTATTAATTTTGAACAGTGCTCAGTCTTGTGCATATTAACGAAGCCTTGTATTAGAGGATAAAAATGCGACTAGAGTCATTAAGTAACAAGTAAACTTGTCAATAATTTTGTTTTATTTTTGAATCAACCTATCATTATGCATGTATATGTTATGCTGATAAATTCATATTTGCCGTTTGTTAATTAATCAATGTAAGGACACATGTTTATGAGTGAAACGGAATACGATTACCCCTCGAGTTACAGCCTAGTTTCCATTACCGATACCTCCAGTTACATCAAATATGCCAGTGAAAACTTTAATGAAGTCGCGGGGTTTGATGAAGGGGAGCTTATCGGTAAACCCCACAATGTTGTGCGTCATCCTGATATGCCAAAACAGGCTTTTAAAGATTTATGGACTCACCTGAAAACTGGCAAACACTGGATGGGAATGGTCAAAAATCGACGTAAAAACGGCGGCTATTATTGGGTTGACGCGTTTGCTTCTCCTATAAAATCTAATGGTGAAGTTGTGGAATACCAATCAGTGAGATTTAAACCTGAGCGTATACACATCCAGCGAGCGGAAAAAGCGTATTCGAAGCTTCGAAATAATCGTAAGCCGTGGAAAATGTATCTTCCTCGTACACGTTTGTGGATGAGATCGGCCTTCTTCCTTTTAATTTCAAACCTTATTGGCTTACTCATTCTACAAATGAATCAATCACCAGTGATAGCGTTTGGCGTTGTTGCGTTACTTTCCGTTTTCTCTATTTATGTATTAACCAGACCAGTTGAGAAGCTCGCTAAACAGGCTAGGCAAGACTTCAACAATCCACTCATGGAATATATTTATTGCGGAAGAATCAACGATCTGGCTGAGATTGAGCTGGGTATGAAGATGCGTAAGCAATTTGCCAATGCGCTACTGGGGCGCGTTGGCGTGTCTGTAAAAGACTCTTGCGAAGAAACGCGCGCAAGTGCTAACAGTGCTGCGACAAATAGCCAGCAAGTGACGGAGAACTTAAGCGCACAGAAAGTGGAGATTGACTCGGTCGCAACAGCGGTCAACGAGATGCAAGCCTCTTCATCTGAGATATCAAATAATGCTCAAGCGACCGCCGAGGCTACGTTAGAAGCGCAAAATACGATGATAGACAGCCGTAGCGTTATCGATAATGTTAACCAATCGGTTTTAGAGTTGGTTGATGAGCTCGGCGAAATATCTAAAGTGGTCATACGTTTGAACCAACAAACCGAGCAAATTGGAACCGTTGTTGAAGTCATCAACGGTATTGCCGAACAAACTAATTTATTAGCGTTGAACGCTGCAATTGAAGCCGCGAGGGCAGGCGAACAAGGCAGAGGGTTTGCCGTTGTAGCAGATGAAGTGAGAACCTTAGCTAAAAGAACTCAGGAATCGACAACAGAGATTAAATCGGCCATTGAAGGAATTCAAAATGGGAGCAAATCAGCGGTTTCTGCGTTAGAGAAAGGTAACGAAATGTCGACCGGAACGGTAACATTGTTAGGTACTGCTTTGGATAGCATTCAACAACTGGAATCCCTTGTTCAAGACGTTGTCGAACGAAACCAACAAATTGCGGTCGCGATAGAAGAGCAGGTTTATGTAACGGATGAAATAAATGAAAACATCCAGTCGCTTAATTTAAAGTACAGTGAATCGTATGAACTGATGACTGAAACGAATCATATGAACACCAAAGTGCAAAATTGCACCAATGACCTGTCTGAAATGATTAAAAAGTTTGCTTAAACTTTAGAAAATCGAAGTTAAAAGCCCGCTAAACATTAGCGGGCTTTTAACTGGAATATAGTGAAGTGCTGGATTCGTTTACGAGCGAGGATTTCTAAATCTCGTCTTTGTAAGAGCTAAAACGACGAAAGCTCGCAATAAATGCGAGCTCTCTAAATAAGTGGCGGAGAGATAGGGATTTGAACCCTAGATACGCTATTAACGTATGCCGGTTTTCAAGACCGGTGCTTTCAACCACTCAGCCATCTCTCCGTTGTGGGCGGTATAATAAGGAGCATAGTCCGACTTGTAAAGTGCTGAATTATAATAGAAGTACTGTTTGCTTGTTTTATGATCACTGATGTGATGTTGGACAGTTTGAAAGCGGAGTGAAAAAGGGACAAAAAGTACCAATTTATAGAGTTTTTACTTTATATTGGCGCACGTCAATAAAATGGTGTTTTATTGTTATCTTGCTGATATATAAGATATAACATGCTTTTAGGGTACATGTGTTCGCCCGAAAGTATTTGCAAGACTTTGTGAACTAATTCAAAATTAACTGGTATAGCCAGTTGTGCTTAGAATTCTTAAGGGTGTTTATGAAGGTCACAAATCTATTTAAAGACAAAGTTGATGCGATTTCTGCTCATCAATCCGAGTTTATGAATTGGATGTCTCCAACGTTACGCGATTATTGGAGTGACTTTTTGGGGAAAGCTCAAAATAGCTTTCTTTTCTCAAAAGTTCGTGATCACCAGCAGCCAGCCGTCAACGAAGAAGTTGCACCTCAACCTGCACCGATCGTAATGGCACCAGAGGCTCAAAAGCTTTATGACGAGTTAAGTGAAAAAATTGGCGAAGTTATTCACACTGGTGATTGGGTTCATGTGTCTCAAGAACGTATTAACCAATTTGGTGCGGTAACGGAAGACATGCAATGGATTCATACTGATCCAGAGCGTGCTTCAACTGAATCTCCATTTAAGACAACTATCGCTCATGGCTTTTTAACATTAGCATTGCTGCCTAAACTGACGGATTCAGTTGATCCAGAAAAGCCAATGTTCCCAACAGCTAAAATGGTAGTTAACTTGGGTTTAAACCAAGTTCGTTTCCCTTACCCTGTCAAAGCGGGCAATAATGTTCGTGCAGTCAGCACGTTAACAAAAGTAACGCCAATCAAAAAAGGTTTGGAGATTGAGCGCGAAATTAAAGTGGAAATTGAAGGTATTCGTCGACCTGGTGCGGTTGTGGTCTCTGTAATTCAACTGCATTTCTAATTCCGAAACCGGAGAGAACACTACATAGGAAAAGAGAGCATCAAGGTGCTCTCTTTTTTATTTTTACTGATTAAAGTTTTTTACTGGCGTATAACCGTAATCTGCAATCGCTTTTTGTCCCTGCTCTGAACGAAGGAAAGCGATAAAACCTTTACCTGCATCGCTAATCTTATCTACTTTGTATAGCACTAGGAATGGTCGCGCCAACTTGTACTTATGATTGCTAATGTTTGTCGAGGTTGGGTCAATACCATCTAACTGAATCGCCTTGATCGAGCGATCTACTGACCCTACAGAGATAAAACCAATGGCGCGAGTGTTATGGTTAACAATGGTTTTTACCATGCTGTTGCTGTTTACAACCAAGTTGTTTGGGCTGATATCCGAGACGAGGCGATCATTAACGATTTTGGTCAGTCCCAGCAAGCTTTCGAAGCTGTAACGTGAACCTGAAGACGCTTCTCTAGTAACCACCGCGATAGGCTGATCTGCGCCCCCGACCTCTTTCCAATTCTTAATCTTACCTTTGTAAATATCAAACAGCTGTTGCTGAGAAAGGTTTTCTACAGAGTTGGTACGGTTTACAACAACAGCGAGGCCATCATAAGCGATAGGGTATACATTGAGATCTTCACCTTTTTCGCTTTCAGTCAGATAGCGAGAGCTCATGCCTATTTCGGCTACTCCTTTATTGACCATGGTGATACCAGCACTCGAACCAATGCCCTGAACAGCAACGTAATCGTCTGGGTGTGTTTTGTTGTATTCCTCAGCAAGTACATCCATCACGCGAGCAACCGACGTTGACCCTGAGATGTTGATTTCTTTTGCAATGGTAGGGAGGGAGACTGCTATGGCCAATAAAGTCGCCACAGTAAAACGTAACATATTAAACTCCATATACGGGATAAAGCAGAGTTTATGATATTGCGTTCAGGTTACACTTTTGTGAACTGTTAGCGCTAAACAGGGGAATTGTTTCTAGTCAAGAGGTGATGGAGCTAGCGTTTCCAAGTGGATTGAGATGATAATCTGGGCAAATGATAATATAGCTATCTTATACTTGAGTTAGGTAGATAACTACCATCGGTGATGATGTAAAGGTTATATACTAGGATCGACAGCTCTAACTATCATCCATCGGGAGAACGTTGATGTCAGTGTCCCAAATGGCGACAAGTCGTTTATACAAATCAGTTCAATCGCTCTGCTCTGCGCGTAATGCTAACTTGCCTGTCGAACAGGGCAAGTGCCTCTATGAGCTAGTAGAAAATGGCGTTGAGCTTCATCGGGCGCATTTTCTCCTCGACTCCCAGCATAGCGAGTATACTTCTCCCGTCGCGAAGATCATGTTTGATGAGGACAACCAACTTTGGTATTTCTATGTTCCCACATATCACAACGAGCTGTTAAGGTGGGTGCCTTATAAGCCACTTCCATTTAGCCGAATGCTTGAGGACTTACTCAACGAATTGGAGCGTGATCCTCAAGCGTGTTTTTGGGAATAGGGTGAGCCCAACGGATGCGAATGCCGACATGATTTATACTTTAGGCTTAACGACTTGGTTTCTAAAGTCTTTGGGGGTCATGTTGTAAACGGATTTAAATGCTGTACTGAAATGCGCTGCACTTTTAAAACCAGACTCAAACGCTATTTCTGTTATTGATTTTTCTGACTTGCGCAGTTGGGTTGCTGCGAAGTTTATCCGTTTCACCTTTAATATCTGAGAAAACGAAAGATCATCTGCGGCGAGGCGACGTTTTAAGGTTGCGATGGACATGCTCATATGAGCCGCTAAGCCTTCTAGCGTGATGTCTTTTTCAATATTACCCTCAATGTACTTAATGGCTTTTTGAGAGTCGCTCAGGCTACTTGCATCATCTATGATAGATAGGATGTTTGGCTCTACCTCAACCATCAACGACAGCAATGCCATTGCGATATGGCTTTGTGTGTAGTCTGGAGCATTGCGACTCGCTAACTTAACCAACATGTCCTTCAATTGTGCTACTTCGCTACTGGATTGCGTTGAAAAAGGATAGAAGCGCCTTTCTTCCGTTTTGGAACGTAGCATCGGGTGCGCTTTCTTAAAGTCACAGAATATATTTGGATTGAAGACTAAAGCCAGTGCTTTAAAGCCTCCGTCACTAGAGACGGCTTCTGCACTGCTCAGATCTGCGGAGTTATAGAGTGTGAAATCTCCGGCTTTAAGTTCAAATTGCTCACCATTAGGTTGATGAACTAATAGGGCACCTTCTTCAACAATATATAACCCATTATGTGTTGCAGTGTAACGCTCACTTTTGCGCGCAGTGAAGTGATTAAAGCGAATGATCTCAATGTTCGGCATACTCGTTCTTATCGTTTTACATAACAAATAAAAAAGGCGCTCAATAGAGCGCCTTTTAACTTCATTCGGTATTATTCACTTACAGTCTGTTCTGTTTGTGCTGCTGGTTGTTCAGCGAATACCTGGGTTGGCTTTGCAACTAAACTGCGGTTTTCTTGGTTTACGTCCGTAAGGACAATTTCCAATGTATCCCCAAGTTTGTATACGACCTCTTTATCGATAGAGATGGTACCGTTGTCGCCATTGCACTCAATTCTTTCTTTATTATCAAGAATTAGTGCACCAGGAATAAAGGCTGCTGCGCCATTTTCGAGAAGTCGGACACGTGCGCCTGCACGATTAATATCGAAAATCTCACCTGTGAAACAAGTTTTCTTGCTCGGCTCATCAGCAAGCGTGCGTGCATATAGCCAATCTGAGACATTTCGCTCAGCGATTTTATGATGTTTACGATGTAGAGCTAGCTCTTCGCCTACTTGGTCATCTGGTTTTTGTACGGGTTCTTTACCAAGGATGACGGCCTTCAACATACGGTGGTTGATCATATCACCGTATTTACGAATTGGTGATGTCCAAGTTGCATAGATGTCTAAACCCATTGCGTAATGAGGCAGAGGCTGATTACCCACTTCACTGTATGCTTGGAACTTACGAATACGGTTATCTAGATAAGACGTTTCTTGAGCTGCTAACCAGCGGCGCAACGCAGCAAAGCCTTCTAGTGTAGCAATAGACTCCGCTGTGAACTCCAACTGGCCTTCTGGATTGACAAGTTGAACCACTTCTTCAATCTTCTCGTTCTTGATACCTGCATGCGTATTGAAGACACCTGTTTCAAATTTATCGCGTAATGTACGACCTGCACAGATGTTTGCGGTAATCATGGATTCTTCAACAAGGCGGTTTGCACTGCGGCGCATGTCTGCGTGGATAGCGATTACATCGTTATCTTCACTGAGCTCAAAACGGTAGTCAGGACGATCAGGGAAGACCACTGCGTTTTTCTCACGCCATTCAGCGCGAGCAAGAGAGAACTCATAAAGATCACGAACGATGGTCGCGATCTCTTCAGATGGCGTCCATGCTTCAGAGCTGCCGTTTTCTAACCAATCAGACACGTGATCGTATACTAGGCGTGCATGTGATTTGATGTTTGCCGCGAAGAATTTAATATTGTCGCCAATCACACCATCTTTACTTACCGTTACGGTACAGCAAATAGCAGGGCGGGTTTCTCCTTCAATCAGAGAACATAGGTTGTCCGCTAAATCGCGAGGTAGCATCGGGATGTTGCGGCCTGGAAGATAGATAGTATAGCCACGCTCACGCGCTACTTTATCCATTTCATCTTCAGGTGTGATGTAGGCGGTTGGGTCCGCAATAGCGATGGTGAGTTCGAAATCGCCAGATACGGTTTTCTTCGCGTACAGCGCATCGTCCATATCTTTAGTCGATTCACCGTCGATAGTGACGAATGGAACATGAGTCATGTCTACGCGTTCTAGCTCCGCGTCGTCTTTCAGTTCCCAGTTATCGATGCCTGCTGGCTCAGAGTTTGGTAGATCGTTTTGAGCAAGCGTTACCCACCAAGGCGCAATTTTATCATTCGCGTCAGTGATTTTTTCAGAAATTTCTACGAAGAAAGAGTTATCGCCTTTTAGAGGGTGGCGAATAAGATGTGCGACAACCCAATCACCTTCGGCGAACTCGTCAGGTTTTAGACCTTTCTTTAGTTTCGCTTTAAGAGATAGCTTTTTAAGCTGTGGGTGATCAGGTGCTACGTTGAGCTTGCCTTTGAACATTTTTACTCGACCAATAAAGCGAGTCACGGCTTGTTCCAGCAGCTCTTGTGGCTCTGCAACTTCGCGTTCATTTTCGGTGCGGATAATGGCGATGACTTTGTCACCGTGCATGCACTTTTTCATGTACGCAGGCGGGATGAAGAAGCTCGTCTTACTGTCCACTTCCAAAAAGCCAAAGCCTTTATCTGTGGCTTTTATTGAGCCTTCTTTTTTAGGCAGGTTTTCTTGGATTTGCTGCTTAAGCTGAGCGAGTAGTGGGTTATCTTGAAACATCTTTTCTTAAATTACCTATGGAGTTGGGCACACTATAATCATTGCGAGCTATTATTACTACCTGTGGAGCGTAATTTCGCCGTGAATTTTGCCAATTTAACCACGAGAAATTGGCTTAAATATTGATGAAATTCTCATCTGTGAGTTACGCGAATCTACGGGGAATGGTAGGGTTGGTGGAAAAATATGCTAAAAATACCATTGTTGAGAATAAATTGTGATGTAATTCAATTTTTTCTGGATTTTTTTATGCTTTTAAGGAATAATCCGCCTCCCTTAGTCGTCCCTAATGGCTTATCGCGGTTGTGTACTGTGCTGTGTTCCCGTCTGAATGGAATCAGTATCTGGATGGATCAGTATCGAATTGGAAGAGCATATGGGACTGTTTTTTTGTTTAATTAAGTAGGATCCCAATGCAAGATTCTGTTATTCAATTCAGTGATTTATCTCTGAATGATTCTATCCTTTCTGCTCTAGACGGAATGGGTTTCGTGTCACCAACTCCAATTCAGGCTGCGGCAATCCCACACCTATTGGAAGGTGCTGACGCGCTGGGTAAAGCTCAAACAGGTACAGGTAAAACAGCAGCGTTCTCTCTGCCTCTTCTCAACAAACTCGATCTAAACCAACGCAAACCGCAAGCGATTGTACTTGCTCCGACTCGTGAGCTGGCAATTCAGGTTGCAGCGGAAATGAAAAACCTTGGTAAAAACATCAAAGGTTTGAAAGTTCTAGAGATTTACGGTGGCGCATCTATTGTCGACCAAATGCGTGCTCTTAAAAGTGGCGCTCATGTAGTTGTTGGTACTCCAGGCCGTGTTCAAGATCTTATCAATCGCGAACGTCTACACCTAGACGAAGTTAGTACTTTCGTTCTTGATGAAGCAGACGAAATGCTAAACATGGGTTTCGTAGATGATGTAACTGCGATCATGGAGCACGCTCCAGAGTCAGCACAACGCGTTCTGTTTTCTGCAACTATGCCTCCAATGCTGAAGAAGATCGTTGAACGTTTCCTTCGTGACCCTGTAACGGTTGACGTTGCTGGTAAAAACCACACTGTAGACAAAGTTCAACAACAGTTCTGGGTAGTGAAAGGTGTAGAGAAAGATGAAGCGATGTCTCGTCTTCTTGAAACTGAAGAAACTGACGCGTCAATCGTATTCGTACGTACTCGTCAAGATACTGAGCGTCTGGCTGACTGGCTATCTGCACGTGGCTTTAAAGCAGCTGCACTGCACGGTGACATTCCTCAGTCTCTACGTGAGCGTACTGTTGATCACATCAAACAAGGTGTTATTGACATTCTAGTTGCAACTGATGTTGTAGCTCGTGGTCTTGACGTTCCACGTATTACGCACGTATTCAACTACGACATCCCATTTGATGTTGAGTCATACATCCACCGTATCGGTCGTACTGGCCGTGCTGGACGTAAGGGTAAAGCGATCCTTCTAGTTCGCACTAACCAAATTCGTATGCTTCGCACTATCGAGCGTGTAACTAAGTCATCTATGGAAGAAATCCAACTTCCTCTACGTGACCAAGTTGCTGAAGCTCGTCTAGCTAAGCTAGGCGCTGAGCTTGAAGCAGAGAAAGAGCACAAAGCACTAGACAAATTTGCTGAGTTGGTAGAGAAACTACAAACTTCTCTAGACATCGACCCAGCAACACTTGCTGCTATGCTTCTTAAGCGTCAGCAAGGCAAACGTCCTCTGTTCTACATTGGCGAAGACCCAATGGTTGAAGCAATTGAGCGTGACAAGCAACGTCGTAAAGAGCGCCGTGAAGGTGGTCGCGACGGCGGTCGTAACTTCAACAACCAAGACTGGGATACTTACCAGCTTCAAGTTGGTCGTGAGCAAGGCGTTCAAGTTAAAGACATCGTTGGCGCTCTAGCAAACGAACTAGGTCTAGGTAAAGGTTCTATCGGTGCGATCAAGCTAGCTCAAGGTCACACATTCGTACAGCTACCTAAAGCAATGACTTCAGACGCGGCGAACAAGCTAAGCAAACTACGTATCCGTCAACAAGATGTTGGTGCTGTAGTATGTGACTTCGATGATTTCCGCGAGTCTCGTGGTGGTCGCCGTGACGGTGGTCGTCGCGATGGTGGTCGTCGTGATGGCGGTGGTTACCGTGGCAACCGCGAAGGCGGCAACCGTGGTGGTGATCGTCGTGAAGGCGGCCGTCGCGAAGGTGGCTTCCGTGGTAACCGTGACGGCAACCGCGATGGCAATCGCGAAGGTGGCGAACGTCGTTTCGATCGCAACCGTGGTGGTGATCACCGTGGTGCACATCGTGGTGAACGTGGTCACGGTCGTGGCCGTCGTACAGACGCATAATCACGAGTGATTAAAGCGACGGTTTAAGTTGCTACAAAAAGAATTGAAAGCCGAGCAAAGCGCTCGGCTTTTTTATGCGCGTCTAATACGGTTTTGCTTTTCATCGTGTTTGTTTACCCAACTTATTACTTCGTCTAAGGGCAGGGCAGGACAGAACAAGTAACCCTGAATGATGTCACAGCCTCGACTTCTCAAAAAATGCAGTGTGTCCATGTCTTGAACGCCTTCTGCTACGACCGAATACCCTAATCCATGTGCTAGCGCAATCGTGTTCTCAACAATAGAGCGGGAGCCTTCTGTGCGGCTTGCTGTGGAAAGAAATGAGCGGTCGATTTTAATTTGATCAACCGGAAGATCTCTTAACAGTGACAAAGATGAATACCCAGTGCCAAAATCATCCAAGCTGATCTTTATACCTAATCCTTTTATTTGATGAATTAAGGGGTTGAGCTCAACGACCCTATCGATCGCCATTGTTTCAGTGATCTCTAAACTTATTAGGTCAGCGAATTGAGGGTTTACTTTGAGCAAAGTTTCTAAGCGATTAAACAGCAAGTTAGATGAGAGATCTTTCGCTGATAAGTTTACGTGGACAGGAAGCTTAATGCCTTTCTCTATAAATGTTTGCAGATCCCTTTCTACTTGGTTAAGAACCCACATGGTAATGTTGTGCACCTGATTGCTACGCTCTGCGATAGGAATGAAGTCGTTGGGTGAGATCGTTTTACCATTTTCGTCATGCCAACGAATCACTGCTTCAAAACCGACAGCTAAGTTAGTGTGTGCATCAATCAACGGTTGGTAATACAACTGAAACTCTTCTTTTTCAAGCGCACATTGAATACGAGAAGATATTTCAAGTTGGTACTTAGCCCCGACGTTCATATCCTCATTATAAAACGCAAAAAGATTGCCATTACGCTTGGCGTGATACATAGCGATATCTGCGTGCTTGATCAAAAGATCATTGGTTAGGGCGTCATATGGGTAGGTGCTTATACCGAAAACAACGCGGCAGGAAACTTGAAACTCATCTAAATGAAAGCGTTCAGACATTGCAGAATCTAGTTCTTCTATGAGTTTTTTACCCGTTTCCTCGCATGCAGAAGATGTCAGGATGACAAATTCATCACCACCAACGCGGAATATCTGGTCATTGCCTTTCAGTTTCCCCTGAAGGCGTTGACCAATTTGAATAAGTAACTGGTCTCCACAAAAGTGACCCATTGCATCGTTGACTTGCTTAAAATTAACCACGTCAAAAAGGATCACCGAGAATGGGTCTCTAGATTGTATTCTGCCTTCGATAGACTCAAAGCAGTATTTACGATTAGGGAGCCCAGTAAGAGCGTCATGGACAGCATTGCGCTTCTCTCTTTCAGCAACGGTATGAAGCTCTAATATCGAATCGTTGCTCCACTTAATCACCAGCACGACAAAGATACTGCCGCCAAAAAGTATAAGAGAAACCCCAGTTTCTAAGAGAGAAGCAATAGGTTTTTGCATGATGGCGTGCAAAAAAACGGCATAAGCAAAAATGAAACAGCTGATTAACAATAATAGGAAAGTCCACCCGGTTACGTCAGTTTTCGAGCAGATGTTTTTTGTCATCTGCCATCCCCAGCAGAGCAAAATCAAACCTAAGATCACTAATAGAAATGCAATAGTGGGCACATTATTACCCCGATTTATTGATTGGTTTGTTATTTTTGTTCACCCAATAAACAACGTAGCTTATATATCTGACTTTGTACAAATTGACCTATTCATAAATTATGTTTAACAAGTGATATTTTTTAGTCTTCAAATAAAATCAAAACTTGCTACAGATCAACAAAATTTGTTCAATCAAATCGCTTTTACTAAAAGATTGTTGAAAGATTAAAAAATTATTGAATAATAGAGGGGCAAACAAGAAGTACGCAGCGCACAAGCGCTATTACAACCTCTGCTCTACAACAGGATAACTATTTCATGTCTAATTCGTTTGTACTGGTGATCAACTCTGGTAGCTCTTCATTAAAATTTGCTGTTATTGATTCTGAAACCGGTGAAGCTTTGGTATCAGGTATTGGTGAGTGTTTTGGCCTACCTGAAGCTGAAATCAGTTGGAAATATCAGGGAGAAAAAACCGTTGAAGCAATTCCAGCTGGCGGTAACCATCATCAGTACGCTGTTGAGCGAGTGGTAAAACTACTCGAAACTCTAGGTTTGAGCTCAAAATTTGTCGCTGTAGGTCATCGCATTGTCGCAGGCGGTGAAACCTTTAAAGGAACTGTGAAAGTTGATGAAACAGTTATTCAAGAAGTAGAGCGCCTTGCTGAACTTGCACCACTTCATAACAAAGCGAACGCTGAAGGCATGAGAGCGGCAATGGCGGCGTTCCCTTCACTGCCTCAATTTGCTGTATTTGACACTGCTTTCCACCAAACAATGCCAGCCAAAGCCTTTATGTACGCACTTCCTTACGAGCTTTACGAAGAGCATAAAGTGCGTCGTTACGGTGCTCACGGCACAAGCCACTATTACGTAAGCCGTGAAGCAGCGAAAATGCTAGATAAGCCGGTTGAAGAAAGCAGCTTTATCACTGTGCACTTAGGTAACGGTGCATCAGTGAGTGCGGTTAAAAATGGCGAATGTGTTGATACAAGTATGGGTTTGACGCCGTTAGCTGGCCTAATGATGGGCACTCGCTGTGGTGACCTAGACCCAAGTGTTATCGAGTTCCTTTTCCGTAAAGGCTGGGAAAAAGACGAAGTGTTCGAGATGATGAACAAGAAGTCAGGTTTCTTAGGTGTATCTGGTGTGACAAGTGATGCTCGTGGTGTACTAGAAGCAATGGAAGCGGGGAATTCACGTGCGAAGTTGGCATTTGAGATCTTCACTTACCGCGTTGCGAAATACATTACTTCCTACCTAGCGGCTCTGGATTCATTAGACGGCATCATCTTCACTGGTGGTATTGGTGAAAACTCACTACCAATTCGTCGTGAAATCTTGAAAAACCTAAAACTGTTAGGTTTTGTTGAAGATGAGAAAGGTAACGAAGATGCAAGATTTGGTAACGCAGGTGTTATTGCAACATCTGAGTTGTTAGGTGCCAAAGCTCTTGTTATTCCTACTAACGAGGAATTTGTGATAGCTAAACAATCGGTTGAGCTATTGTAATATATAACGAAAACAGAAAGTTAAAAGCGAGCCTCGTGCTCGCTTTTTTATTTAAAGCAATTTGGTAATTACTCTTTGAGTTTCAGAGCTTCGCGCTTTTCGATTAAAAAATCCATCAAGACGCGGATTTTTTTCGGCATATGCTCTCGTGAAGGCATATATAAATAAAACCCTGGAAACTCTTTGCACCAAGGTGTCAGAACTCGGGTCAATCTTCCCTCATCTATGTGCTTTTCCACCCATAAATCAATATGCTTCACTAAACCCACACCCTGTATTGCAGCTTGTAACATACTATAGTCATCATTAAAAATAGCATTGCCTTTAGGCTCGAAAACGAGGGTGCGCTTTGCAACATCTGGAGAGGTTAGCGACCAATGATCAATTGTTCCGCTAGAGGTAAAACGATAAGCAAGGCAATTGTGACCTTCTAAATCCTCAGGAGTTTGAGGTAGTCCATTTTGCCTAAAGTATTCAGGAGAGCCCACTATTGCCGTTGTTAACGGCGGAGTAATAGGGATCGCAACCATATGTTCATCTAAGCTTAATCCTAAGCGAATGCCAGCGTCAACGCCTTCTGCGACGATGTTAGAAAACCCATCATCCATGATTAGCTCTAGGCGTATTTTAGGATAACGAGAGAGGAACTCACCTAGATAGGGCTCAATAAGCAGCCGAGCAGCGGTTCTTGATACACTGATACGGATTAATCCCGAAGGCTCAAGATGAGAGTCGTTCAATTCGTTAACGACCTGCTCAATGTTCACCAATGAAGGTTGCAAAATATCAAGCAGACGTTGGCCTTCTTCCGTCAGCGACATACTTCTGGTGGTTCGATTAATTAACCGAACTTGTAGCTGTTGTTCTAACGCTTTTAGGTGTTGTGATAAGGCAGCACGGGTTACCCCCATTTCTAAGGCTGCTTTAGTGAAACTGCGATGGCGAGCAATATGTGAAAACCACGTCAGTGATGAAATTAAAGAAGGTTCTATTCTCATTTGTTAAGTATAACTAAACAGTCATGTAGATAAAACGATATTTATCCGAAACAGTGTGTTGACTAATATTACATCGAAGCTTAGGTCAGCCTGAGATGAACAGTTAACCTCTAATGGAGAATGTCGCTATGTCTAAAGTCACTTTCAAAAATCTCAATGGTCAAGGTATTGAGATTTCAGCGGTTATCAACTTCCCTACAGATTTTGATGCAAGTAAACAATATGCGGCGGTTGTTGTTTCACACCCAGGTGGTGGCGTAAAAGAGCAAACCGCAGGCCTATATGCGAGTAAACTTGCAAAAAGCGGCATAATTGCCATTGCGTTTGACCGTTCGTATCAAGGTGAAAGTACAGGTGAGCCTCGCCAAATGGAAAACCCTTACACGAGTACTGAAGACGTGAGCGCAGTCGTCGACTATCTGACAACGTTAGAGTACGTCGATAACGATAAAATTGGCGCAATGGGGATTTGTGCTGGTGCGGGCTATAGTGCAAATGCAGCGATCAATGATCGTCGAATCAAAGCACTGGGTATGGTTAGTGCCGTAAACATTGGCCAAATGTTCCGTAATGGTTGGGATAATTCGGTTAACGATGCTGACGCTGTTGGTTACTTAGAATTTGGTTCGAATGCTCGCACAACCGACACGAATGGTACAGAATTCGCGACTATTCCTCTAGCTCCGATGCGTGAAGAAGATGCCTCAAATGCAGAGCTACGCGAAGCTTGGGAGTATTACCACACACCACGTTGTGAACATCCAAATGCGCCGGGTTTTGCTCTAACTCGTAACTTAAACCAGATCATTACTTACGATGCGTACCACAAAGCGGAAGCATTCCTAACTCAGCCAATTCTTGCTGTCGTTGGTAGTGACGCAGGCAGCAAATGGATGAGTGATGACCTGATAGAACGTGCAGCGAGTTCAGATAAAACCTTGTATGCCATTGATGGTGCAAACCATATGTCGCTTTATGATGTTGCCGAATACGTCGATGACGCAGTATCCCAACTCGCATCTTTCTTCCAACGCACTCTTTAATATTCCCGATGAAAGGCTCAATTGCTTCGAGCCTTTCTGCTCTCAAGGCTTTTTACTCTTAAGGTATTGATTATGAATATGCAAAAAATCACTTTTAGAAATGCTGATATGGCTTGGGATATGTCTGCATTAATTTTATTTCCAGAAGGCTTCAATGAATCGAAACGCTACCCAACAATGATAAGCGTTCATCCTTTTGGTAGTTGTAAAGAACAAACATCCAGCGCTGTCTATGGTAAAGCCCTTGCTGAGTTAGGTTACGTCGTGATCGCATTTGACGCGAGCTTCCAAGGAGAATCGGGAGGATTGTCTCGCTACGTAGAAGACCCAAGTCAACGTGTTGAAGATATCAGTCGCGTTATCGACTATGCAGTAACTTTACCATATGTCGATGAGAATAGAATTGGTGGACTCGGTATCTGCGGCGGTGGTGGTTACATGATCAATTCAGCCCTAACCGAAAAGCGCTTGAAAGCTGTCGTAGGTATTACGCCTGTTAACTTAGGCCGCTTGTTCCGTGAAGGCTTTAGTATGTACGACCCTATCGCCAATCTTGAAGCTATGGCTGCACAGAGAACAGCCGAAGCTCGCGGCTCAGAGCTGAAAATCGATGAACTTCTTCCTCCAAATATTGAATTTGCAAAAGAAAATGGATTAACAGAACGAGACGTGTTCGAAGCTACTGAATACTACAAAACATCACGTGGACAAACCGAAGGTGGTGCAACTCGTATGCTGTTTTCACATGCACAGAAAACACTGAGCTGGGATGCCTTTGCATTTGCCGAAACGTTATTGACTCAGCCTGTTATGGCCGTGGTAGGGCAAAAAGTCGGGGCGTTTGGTGCTTATCGTGATGGGCAGGAAATTTATGGCCGCTCGATTCAATCAAAAGACCGACAGCTGGTTAATTTGGAAAATTGGTCTCACTATGAACTGTATGACCATCCAGAAGCAGTCGGCATTGCAATGGACAAGGTTTCTGCATTCCTTGAAACACACTTAAAATAATCTAATAAGTTAGAAGCGTTTTGTAGAGTTGCAAAGCGCTTATTTTTAACAGCGTAAGATGTAGTTCGAAGCGAGTAGGTCGGTAAATCTTCGTGCGAATAACCTCATCTACAGGCTATTGACTAAATACCACTGCCAAATACTGTTTAAGACAATGTAGACTGAGACCTAATTAAAGGCGTTAGATAGGAAGGCAGTTTAATTCATGCGCAAATCAGATAAGAAGGTCGAGAATCTAATTAGAGAAGTGTTGACCGAAGTTTGTGAAGATACGCTAAAAGGCTACGATGGCTTTCTTTGGGTGACTCATACCGTCAAATTCTCTTCTTTTCCACAAAGTTTAGAAATAGTCTGTGTATTCGAAACGAAGCAAGATCGAGCTAACTTTTTTGAAGGAGAGGGCCGCCAGCATGTTTCCACAACTATTCAAAAGGCATTTAATAAGGTAGGAGTGCAACTAAAGAACGTCAGTAAGCAAATCAGTTACGATACAAAACAAAAGTGTTAGTGCGGGCAGCAATTGAAGTGAGTTAGGGTTGTTTTAGGCATCCAAAGCTTCATTTTATGAGTTTTGATATAAAGCCTGAAGACTAAGCTTGGGCTTTCTTTGCCAAACTTATCTTTGCCCCATTGTAAGGTAGGCCTTTTACTCATTCACATCCTGTTAATGTACATTTGCCCTACAAAAGGTTATCCGAACTTAGATGGAGAGAGCATACGCCTCAAATCAAATTGATTTTAGTTATCTTGCATAGGTAAACCAACACAAACACGGTCACTATTTAGCTATCATTGACCGATATTTACCTGTACTGGTCGAGTTGATGAGATATCAAAGTAAACCCGTAGATTCAATGTCACTTATGGCACCTGAAGATACATATAAAAAGAAAACACAAACCAATACTAATCACAACCATACGTCAACGGATACACCTCAAGACGTTACCTTGGAATACAATGTGGCGTTAGCGTGTTCACTCGATGAGGTAAAAGCATTCAGTATTGATTCGTTTGTCGTAGCTGAAACTGACAAAGAAAAGACTCCCCTCAACGCTTGGGTTAAATCAAAAGATTCAGATAACATCAGTACTATTTTGAGTACTCCGATATTGGTTAATGAGCCTAAAACTCTGCTCTATCAGTTTGCTGGCTCTAAGAAAACAGCGTTGAGCTATGGAAATGTTCTTCCAGTCAAAAAAGGCAGTGCCATTTATCGTGATATTTTTATCCCAGTTAAGCCTTCTGTTCAGGTTGGGGAGCGCTTAGGTTGGCCTACAGAAGGTTACTTCTACCACTTTATTGATGATGAGTTTATCCACGAGTATAAAATCGCGGGCAATAACAAATGGGGCTTCAATGTCACTGAGTCCACTAAATGGCGGCTCAGCGAGGAGATCATCGTATCCAAACCACAATCTACGATTTTGCTGCCTTATAAAATCGACAATCAAGTGATTGCAAGGCAACACCTTTTGTATAGAAAAGAAAAACTCTCACAAGATTTACTTTTGGATGATATTACGGCTGAGTGGCTCGATGAACACGCTTGTCTTCTTGATATGGGTGCAGTGTTTTCCACTCGAACGGCATCGATTTTAGAAAAAGAGAAAGAGCAGGATGGCAAAATCGTTTACATCATTAAGAGTGGGGATAGTCTGTCTAAAATCGCGCATAGACAAGGAATAACACTCGAAGAATTACTGACTTTAAACCCTAAATACAAGGACTCTCCAGATATGGTGAATGTCGGTGATGAAATCACCATTGAAGTGACTGAAACTTATGATGTTGAATCTGAGTTTCACACCTGTCAACTTGACTCTAAGACGAACCAACCTGAAACGTGGAGTAGTATTGCTGCATTATATAACCTTTCGGCTAAGTCCCTATTAGGAATGAATCCGAATTATGATGCGGATCCTTCGGTGTTATCACTTGGTGATAAGCTTCAAGTGACATTACCTAAAAAGACGAGTGGTCAATCTTCCGTTCGTTCTCCTTTGCCTGCTGAAGACGTAACAACATCAAAAACAGCCTTTGCTCATTCCAATATTCAGTGTGAAGTCAGCAGTAAATCCCACTGTCATGTGCATCCTATTGTTGGTAATGTGGGGGCAGATAAGAACACACCTGTAATTAAAGTTAAGCAACTCGTTCTGCGTTCAGAGCCGTTGTCAACATCTGATAAATTGGAGTTATTGGCTTCTGGTGGTGGGGAAGCCCTTAGTAAGGGAAGTAAAGGAGGTGAGGTCAAAGCCATTCAAGAGGCATTGATCTACTTAGGTTTCGATTTAGAGGCTGACGGTGATTTTGGCCGTGTGATAGAAGGTGCAGTTAAACAGTTTCAAACCCACTATAAGCCAACACATACCATACATAAAAGCTACCAATTTGGTGATGTGGATGGGATTGTCGGTAAAAATACCATTCTTGCTTTAGATGAGGCTGTTAAAGAAGGTTGGAAGTTTGTTGATGATGAGATGGACGAAAAGTGGCTAACAGTACCCAAGGGACAATTTACCTTTGACAGCGAAGGCGTTGACAACCCATCATCTCCCTATTTTTCGAGACAAGCCCATGTTCCTAATAATAGTGGCGTGGTGGTCGGTCGATCTGGTGTTACAATTGGCCGAGGTTTAGATATGGGTAATCCACCAACGGGTGCAACAGGACAATCACCTTCTGCATTGAACTTAAGAGAGTTATTCCAAAAATCTGGATTGATGCCAGAGCTTTCAAACTGGTTACTAAGCGTCGAGGGTATACAAAAAGAAGCAGCCCTTGAATCGTTGAATAATTCAGGATTGGACAACAAAACACTCACCCTAACCCGCAAACAACAACACCTAATGTTTAAACAAGTCTACGCGTATATGGAAGATAAGACCCGAATTTTGTTAACAAAACCTGATGTGAGAGAAAAATTTGGGGTAGTTGATTGGGATAACTTATCTCTCAATGTAAGGAATGTTTTAGTCGATTTAACTTATCGAGGAGACAATAGCCCTAGTACTAGAGAAGTGTTTGTTCCTGCATTAGTTAATTACAATGCCCAAACGTTTAAAGCAGTTATGTCGAATGTTAAAGCGTGGAGGAGATTTGATATTCCAAGTGGTAGGTTTATTGCAAGAAAGGAGCATTTAGAATGAAACTTAAACGTATTTTAACGGTATGTTTGGTGTTGGTATCAGCTTACACAAGTGCGTCTGAATATAGATTATATGCTTCGGATTATTCAGTTAGAACGAAGAAAGAAAATTTTGCTGCCTATGTTTTGAAAGATAATCCATGTATCACTGTGTATGAATTTAAAACAGGGAAGTCAGTCCAATATTGTGAATTGGGAAATAAAGAGAAAAAGGCAGGCTCTGTGCATGGTGATATATCATTAACCCACTTACAGCGAGACTATCCTACTGTTTATGTCATGGATTTAAGTATGTGGAGTGGTGACGTAACATTTACAGTAGCTACTCCTTGGTGTGATCTATCATGCACTATCGATGTTCAAACACAGGCAGTGAGTTGTGAGTAGCCAGAGTTAGCTATTTTACTCAAATTAGCTAACTCGCTTTTATCCTAGACCTTTTGGTAGATTTCACATCTAACCATAATCACGTTTTTTATGGTCCTAAAATAAAAGTGGTTTTTCATCTAAGCAGCCAGAAATGGGCTGCTTTAGTCAATTCATTTAGATCTAGAAGTGAGCAATGATAAACCCCTTGCATGCTGTTATCGGTTGCAATAAAGAAAGTCCTGTGCGAGTTAGTGAAAATGTTCGGGGTCAGGTCTTTCATTTTGCCCTAGCTAAATTTATCCGAACGTCCGATATTCATCAGAAATCGTAACGTGGAAATGAATGATATCTGAATAGAAGTTGACGAAAATCGTCGCGTTTTGGACAGAGGGGGTACATCATCGGTATGAGAAGAGGCACTTACCTGTTTATTTGCTAATAATTTTTTTGTTTACGGTGAGTACTTATAGCTAAGAAATGCCCCTAAACGTGTTTAGTGGATAAACTATCAATAGATTGATTTGTGCGTAAGCTTGTTTCACCAGTTTTTAGTTCCAGATACGACAAAGCTACAGGCAATGCCTATGGCTTTGTAGACAGCTACAGGAGGTTGTCATTCAAATCGAAGAGGGAACACATTCTGTGTGCAGCGTCGGGTGTTTATCACCAAAGTATATAGGAGGAAAAGCACCTAGACTTATCGTATGTCCTCGGTGGTCTGCTTTGAAACTAAGCCAAGTTCAATCCGATACAATTACTTCTGGCCAGACAGTAAATAGTAACTCCAAGAAAAAGCAGGGATACCCGAGGCTCACAAAGTTAGTTTAAAGTTAAGAACCGTATGTGGAAAGCTTACTTCTCCCCCAAAGTGTGCAAGGGCAAGTTGATACTTGAATTTAAACTCCATAATTTGGCCTACTTTTTCTTCATGTCTAGAGCTTTATCTTTATAATGCTGCCAAATTTGCTATCCCACTCTATTAACAACGTTTATTTTCAGGGTCGCAGTTATAGCCATTCTTTTTTAGGTATGTGCTCGCATGAACAGCAGCAATGTACATTTTCGCTAGGTCATCGACAAGACATAGCCCAGCACGTCTCCACCGCATTTGCTTTTCTTCGCTTTCAGACCCAATGAGATCATATAATGGACCGTCATAAAGATTTTGAATACTTAGCTGGGCTTGTTTTTGGTTAATTAGAAAAGCAGAAATGAGTCTCACTTCCTGTTCATTGAGTGACCAGACGATCATGTCATGCTCTAAGCTTTTTGGCGTGATTCCCGCGCTTTGAACGATAGGATAGCTTCCAGGACTTGCACTGACAAAGCCCTCATGCATACCTAGTAAAAGCTGAGGTATAGCTACATCTGCACGATGTAGCCTCTTTGCCCAGTCTTGAGTATCCAGATCTGCTGTGCCCTTTTTGGCTTCCGACCAATCAACTTGATCACCATACGTTGCTAAAGCGTCTCGGATAACAGCTTCAAAGTAGAGGAGAAATGACTTCCTCTTTCTCCGTTCGGTATAAATGTGTTTGATTATAGGTGTTATAACCGCCGTTCCCAAAACGACTATTACGGCTGCTATTATTCGCCCATCTAGAACTATTCCTAGTGAAGAGGGTGCAGTACCCGAAAGCTCTTCTGCTAATAAAAGAGGGGAGAAGACAAAGCTTCCCCCTATATTTAATAGTAGTTTCATGTTCGTCAGAACATTCTTGGTCCTTCCATATACAACTTCCTTCTCTTTGGTATGTAATTCCTTTCTTTTTGCCGACTTACACTTTAGTGCGAACACGCCTACAAGCTCTTTTCTATCATTGTAGTTCATCCAGTGTTACCTGTATTTTATACGTATATTAAATTCACAAGTGCTCATTTATTAACCTACAAGATAATCCGCTTGTTTGACAGAAATATGCGTCACTCAAAAAGAATTTTGTTAAAAACTGAGAAGTGAGCCAATCTTGAGTTTATTGCAGAGAGCAAAGGTGGATTGGTAGTGTTCTATCATAGGAGCCAATAAATGGAGTGCTCTGAACTAGCAGTTTGCATACTGCGTTAAGCGGTCAACATCAATAATACTGGACAATCATCTAAATTTGACTGCCATACTTGAGCTAATTTAAGCCTTTCTAATTTAGCAAAACCGTAACTTATTTATGTCCAAAAGCTTGTTGGTCGGTGTGCTGTTATTGGTTGCTCCATGCGCTATTAATAGAACTGCAAGCGAATAATGAGTGGGTAATCGCTCAAAAGTCGGGTGGAACAGCGATAAAACGGCAAAAATTATTGGAACTAAGTCAAAGCCCTTTTTTGATGGAAAGGCTTATTGATCTGAACACAACACTTCTCCATATAAGTATATCCACAAATACAAACCTCAAACTGGCGATAAAGAGCTTTAATATTGATAAATATATAAACAGCTTGGGCGCTGAAGAAATTTCAGTATACTGCGCTAGGTTACACTGGAGAAAAAATCGCCGTATTCCCAGCGGGGTCCTTTGATGAGAAATAGAAATCGCGTTTGAATATGCAACCAAATGATTTTGCCGCTTGCAGTTTATTCGGTATACAAATAATAAACCTTTGACTAGTCCGAAGGTCGGTCAAATGAGAGAAAGTCATGTTTTTTAATAAGTCGCTTCAACAAGAAAATCAACGATTAAAGCAGGAGTTGCAAATCCTGCAGCAAATCCAAACCAGTTTAGATGAAGAGATGATCCGCTTAACATTGGATAGTAAAGGCATCATTACTTCTGCAAATACTAAACTACAGCAAGAACTTTTCTTAAATGATGATGAGATCTTAACGAAATCAATTACTGAATTGGTACCGTCAAATTCGCGCAATACAGATCACTTTCATCGAATGAAGAAAGCCGTTCAAGATAAAGTATTCTGGAATGGGGCATTGCAAGTACAGAAAGGTAATGGTGAGGAAGCTTGGTTAAGAACGATTATCCAGCCTGTTTTAAATGAGCGCAGAGAAGTAGAAAGCTTTTTTGTTTTTGCTTCTGAACTTACGCGAACGATCAAATCATCCCGTGAGCAAGAGGACATGCTAAATGCATTAAGTCGTTCTATGGCGGTGATTGAGTTCACATTAGATGGCCATGTTTTAAAAGCCAACGATAATTTCCTAAACACAATGGGTTATACGCTTGATCAGATTCTAGGGAAGCATCATCGCATGTTTTGTGATCAGGAAGAGTCGAGCTCTCAAGCTTACCGTGAGTTTTGGCAACGTTTAGCAAAAGGGCAATTTTCATCAGAGCGATTCAAACGAGTTAACCGTTATGGTGAAGAGGTGTGGTTAGAGGCTTCATATAACCCAATCCATAACGACAGAGGAGAGCTCTACAAGGTCGTTAAGTTCGCGACAGATATTACCCAGCAGGTAATGCAGGAACAGAAAATGGCCCAGGCTGCGCAATTGGCGAATGAAATCTCCCAAGAAACTGGAACACAAACCCTGCAAGGGCAAGAGGTTATAGGCTCAACGTTAGAAAAGATGCAGATACTTTCCGATCAAATGCAGCAAGCGAACACCGCGATTGATGAGCTTAAAGCGCACTCATCGCGTATTAGCGAGTTGGTAAATAGCATCAGTGGTATCGCTGACCAAACTAACTTATTGGCGTTAAATGCGGCGATAGAAGCGGCTCGTGCGGGTGAGCATGGTAGAGGTTTTGCCGTTGTTGCTGATGAAGTCAGACAGCTTGCTACAAGAACCAATGCAACCACCGATGAAATTGTCACAATGGTAAGTGAAAACCTACAGCGAACAGATAACGCAGTTAAGCTGATCGCTAAATGCCAAAAAGAAGCACTAGATACGCTAGAGCTCTCTGAAAAAGCAGGTAATGTGATGAATGAAATACAAGATGGCGCTAGCCGTGTTGTAGAGGCCGTGGAGCAATTTAACCGCTCGTTGTAGTTAATCAATAAGTTTTCATTGCAGAGGCGATTGGTAAAAAGCAATTCGCCTTATTCAACCTGTATTGAGGTGCGCTGAAGTCGCAATACTACTCCTGCCGCAGTCAAGTTAAGCGTTTTGAAGGGTAGGTAGTTCGACACCCGGTACTGGTTTTAGCCAGTTTGCTTGCTGTATAGAATGCTAAAGTAATTTAGTATGCGAAAAGGCTTGCCTTAAGACTTTGCCTGCATTTAATGTATCTAGAAGCAGAACTTCAATCTGCGTGACAACAATACAGGAGAGGATCGGGCTTTCACTTTTTCGCTCGACACAAACCCCTTTCAAATTTACACAGTAGCGCAGTAAAACTCTCTTGCTGCGCTATTGTGTGTTCCATATTTTGTGAGTACTTATGTTTAACTCAGAACGCAAAGCGACGGTTATTCTGGTTGCGACAACGATGATCGCGGCACTTGGTTGGCTCTTTTCTAAGGAAACAATACAGGGTTTACCACCTTTCGGCTTTATCGGGGCGCGATTTACTATTGCATCGCTCTGTCTGCTGCCGTTGTGCTATCGACCTTTGTTGAAAGCGAATCTGAGAGATGTGCTTTCTGCTGGTGGTGTCGGGCTACTGTTAGGTAGTGCCGTTATGACATGGATTTACGCCATCTCCATCAGCGACACGCTCGGGGAAGGCGCATTTATTATGAGTCTCTCCATGCTATTTGTGCCTATTGTTGCGTGGGTTATGTTTCGTCAACGACCACAACGAATTTTCTGGCTTTCTTTGCCTATCGCTGTATTAGGTCTTGCTTGTCTTTCTTTAGTTGGTGGCTGGAAACAATCGGCCAGTCAATTGTGGTTTCTTGGTGCAGCACTGGTTTTGGCGCTTCATTTTAATGTGAACAGCAAATACTCTCAAAAACTACCTGTGCTGCTGCTTACTTGCGTGCAACTTTTTTCAGCAGGTTGCTTAGGTTTGTTGGTTTCATTTTTTATGGAATCTTTCCCGGCAGAGGTTGACTCCTCTATTTGGTGGTGGTTTGCGTTGAGTACCTTATTAGCGACGAGCTTGCGTTACGTAATGCAAACCATGGGGCAAAAATTTGTTCAGGCAGGTAACGCTGCTCTAATTATGATATTAGAACCAGTTTGGACGGTTATTCTGAGCGTGCTGTGGTATGGCGAGGTGCTAACGGCAAATAAACTAGTAGGTTGTGTGCTTATCTTATTTTCTCTAATTATTTATCGTACTGGCGGGCGGTTTCGCTTCCCTACTCGAAAGTAGAGCAAGTTAACTTGGGTTGGGAGAATTTGAGGTGCCGGATGGCCTTCTACGAAAGTGATAATACGCGGTTACGCAATGCTAATGACACTTTTGATGTAGGCTGCCGACCCAGCTCTTCGCTGATCATCCAGCCAGCTTTAGCCAGTAGCTCTAAGTCGATCCCCGTTTCTATTCCTAACCCTTGGCATAAATATAGTACATCCTCCGTTGCGACATTTCCTGATGCGCCATGAGCGTATGGGCATCCACCCAGCCCAGCTACACTGCTGTCGATGGTATTGATGCCCATACTCAATGCTTGATGAATATTGGCGAGTGCTTGTCCCCATGTATCGTGGAAATGGACAGCAAGCTGGGGAAGAGGTGCAACCAACATGACGGCTTCTAGCATAGCAGCGATACGGTTTGGCGTGCCTGTACCGATTGTGTCGCCTAGAGACACCTCATAACACCCTAAATCGATGAGTGATTTGACCACGCTCGCCACTTGTTTTGGGGCTGTCGGGCCATCGTAAGGGCAGTCGGCAACGCAGGATAGATAGCCACGAACAGGGATACCGTATTTGGTGGCTAATCGCATTACAGGTTCGAAGCGAGTTAGGCTTTCTGCAATCGAGCAATTGATATTGTGTTGGCAGAATCCTTCTGAGGATGAAGTGAAAATTGCGACCTGATTGGCGTCAGCCTCCAACGCTTGTTCTAAGCCTTTTAGGTTTGGTGTCAGGGCAGAGTAGGTAACATGATTTCGCCGTGTTATTGCTTTCATGACCTCTATTGAGTCCGCCATTTGTGGCACCCATTTGGGTGAGACAAAAGAGCCCGCCTCAATATGCGTTAACCCAGTATCAGAGAGTAAGTTGATCAGCCGGATTTTAGTCTGGGTCGCAACAGGAGATTCATTTTGCAACCCATCTCTAGGACCTACTTCGACAATCTTTACTTTGGAAGGTAGCATTACTTGTTCTGTGACTTGGTGACCCAACTTGGGCTACGTTTTTCAAGAAACGCTTGCAGCCCATCTTGACCTTGGGGTGATACTCTAATGTCCGCAATGAGCTTGCTAGTATAGTGAATCAGTTGTTGATCGATGGGGTTTTGATGACATTGATGGCAGAGCGTTTTCGCTTTACGCATCGCATCTGGGCTATTAAGTAGCAACGTCTTGATTACGCTATCGACCGCATTTTCAAGCTGTTTGGCTTCTTTCACTTCGTGCACAATACCAAACCGTTCGGCATCTTCGGCTGAAATGACTTCACCACTTAAGATATAGCGTCTAGCTTGTCTATTCCCCATCGCGCGCATGACGTAAGGCGCAATGGTCGCTGGAACTAAACCAAGCTTAACTTCACTTAAGCAAAAGTTGGCACTCTGGCTTGCGATGGCGATATCACTACAACAAATCAACCCCAAAGCGCCACCATAAGCGGGACCTTGAACAACTGCGATGGTGGGTTGAGGGAACGAATCTAATGTTTCCATGAGTCTTGCCAAGTTTTGGGCATCAACGAAGTTATCTTGCCTCGTGCTGTCGGCCATCGACTGCATCCAATTCAAATCGGCCCCGGATGAAAAATGCTTACCGTTACTTCTTAATACCAAGCACCGCACATCCGTTCGTAAAGCGAGATAATCTAGGCGATGGATCAGCAAGTCGATCGTACAAGCGTCAAAAGCATTGTGTTTAGCTGTTCTGTTTAGGGTAATGGTCGCTACGCCATTATCATCGACATGCCAAAGAACATCATCTTGCCTTTGGGCGTTGGGAATAATGCTTGGTTGCATTTCCTGCATACTTACTTCCTTAATTCATCTTTGGATATTTACATTCTGAAGACGCCAAACTCGCTATCAGGAATGGGGGCGTTTAATGCTGCCATTAACGCTTGACTCAACACCTGACGCGTTTTTTTAGGGTCAATAATTCCGTCATCCCATAGCCGAGCACTCGCAAAATAGGGATGTCCTTGTGTTTCATACAAGTCTATGATTGATTCTCTAAAAATGTGCTCTTCTTGCTCTGACCACGCTTCCCCCTGACGTCCCTTCGCGTCTTTTCGAACTTGTGTTAAAACGCCTGCTGCTTGTTCTCCGCCCATCACAGAAATACGCGCGTTCGGCCACATCCACATCATGGTTGGATCATACGCTCGGCCGCACATGCCGTAATTACCAGCGCCGTACGATCCACCGATGATCACGGTAAACTTCGGCACGTCAGCACAAGCGACGGCCATCACTAGCTTGGCGCCATGTTTTGCGATGCCTTCTTCTTCCACCTTTTTTCCGACCATAAAGCCGGTAATGTTTTGGAGAAAAAGAAGCGGTGTTTTCCGTTTGGCGCACAGCTCAATAAAGTGCGCGCCTTTTTGTGCCGATTCAGAAAACAAGATACCGTTGTTTGCCACAATACCAATCAAGTGTCCTTGAATACGAGCGAAGCCACACACTAGCGTTCTGCCGTACAAGGATTTGAATTCGTCGAAATCAGAATCATCGACGATGCGGGCAATAATTTCTCGAACGTCGAATGACAGTCGTAAGTTGGCATTCACGATTCCGTAGATTTCTTCTGCGTCGTAGCGGGGAGGAAGTACGGTGCTTTCTGGCTTAACAGGTCTTGTTCTATTGGCATTGGCAATGGCTTCTCTCGCAAGCATTAGAGCATGTTCATCATTTTCAGCGTAATAATCTGCGACACCAGATTTCCGACAATGCACGTCTGCACCGCCGAGCTCTTCACCCGTCACGACTTCGCCAGTGGCTGCTTTCACCAAAGGTGGTCCCGCCAAAAAAATGGTGCCTTGCTCTTTAACCATAATGGAGACATCCGCCATGGCAGGAACGTACGCGCCCCCAGCAGTGCAAAGCCCCATCACAACAGCAACTTGGGGGATGCCTTTCGCTGACATTCTCGCTTGGTTAAAGAAAATGCGACCAAAGTGTTCTTTGTCGGGGAAGACGTCGGACTGATGAGGGAGATTTGCGCCACCGGAGTCCACCAAATACACGCAGGGGAGTTGGCAACGTTGGGCAATCTCTTGCGCTCTAAGGTGTTTTTTTACCGTGAGTGGGTAGTAGGTTCCGCCTTTTACCGAAGCATCGTTGGTGATGACCATGCATTGAATCCCCTCTATGATACCAATGCCGGCGATAACACCAGCGCAGGGGATCGCTTCGTCATACACTTGCCAGGCGGCAAACTGGCTGATTTCAAGAAAGTCAGTGTTGTCATCAAGCAAGCGCGCGATGCGTTCTCGTGCGGGGAGTTTTCCTTTTTGCCTCTGGTGCTGAATGGCTTTTTCACCGCCGCCCTGTTTGATGGTCTCGATGTGTTGATTAAGTTGAGTGACCAACGTTTCCATCACGGCTTTATTGGAAAGAAATAACTCGTCAGTTGGCTTAGTTTTACTTTTGATAATGGCCATAATGACTTCCTTGTCGTATGTTCCGTTAGCGAGATTCTTCGAACAGCTCTCGGCCTATTAACATGCGGCGAATCTCTGAGGTACCCGCGCCGATTTCATAAAGCTTTGCATCACGTAGCAAACGACCAGCAGGGTATTCATTGATGTAGCCATTCCCACCGAGCAGTTGTATTGCATCGAGTGCCATTTGTGTGGCGAGTTCTGCACTGTACAAAATCGCGCCAGCGGCGTCTTTGCGTGTTGCGTTACCTCGATCACAAGCCGCTGCGACGGTATATACATACGCTTTTGCTGCACTCATTCGAGAGTACATATCGGCGAGCTTGCCCTGAACTAACTGAAACTCGCCAATGGATTTTCCAAACTGCTCTCGTTCATGTACGTACGGGACCACAATGTCCATGCAAGCTTGCATTATCCCGAGTGGTCCGGCAGCGAGGACGACGCGCTCGTAATCCAGCCCACTCATTAACACCTCGACGCCTTTATTCAACTCGCCAAGAATATTCTCTTTTGGCACTACGCAATGGTTAAATACAAGTTCGCAAGTATTCGAGCCTCTCATGCCTAGCTTGTCCAGCTTTTGAGCATGAGTGAAACCTGCGAAGTTACGTTCAATAATGAATGCGGTAATGCCACGTGAACCTGCGCTGACATCCGTTTTAGCGTAAAGCACCACTACGTCAGCATCGGGCCCGTTTGTTATCCACATTTTGTTGCCATTCAGTACAAAATGGTCGCCCTTGTTCTCCGCTTTCAGTTGCATGCTTATCACGTCTGAACCGGCATTGGGCTCACTCATCGCTAGGGCGCCAACGTGCGTACCATCAATGAGTTTTGGAAGGTATTTTTCGCGTTGAGAAGGCGTGCCGTTACGAAAGATTTGGTTGACGCACAGGTTAGAATGAGCGCCGTAGCTTAGAGCGACAGACGCAGAGGCACGGCTGATTTCTTCCATGGCAACAACATGAGCGAGGTATCCCATGCCTGCACCACCAAGCTCTTCATCGACGGTCACACCAAGCAACCCCATTTCTCCCAACAAAGGCCATAAATGATTCGGGAACTGGTTATCGCGGTCTATCTCAGCGGCGATGGGCGCAATATGTTCCGTAGCAAAGGCATTAACGTGTTCTCGGAGCATATCGATGGTATCACCAAGTCCGAAATTGAGTGGGGTATAGGTGCTTTTCATAACGTCTCCCGGTATCAGAGGTAAGGTGGAAAAGCCGATAGCGGTGTTGCTAATTGAGTATAGCGTTTATGTCTGCTTGCTTTTGAGTGTTTGAATACAACGCTCCTTAGCGGCATTCAACTCAGCCATAACGACGCTGATGTCGTTGAGTTGTTGTTGTAGGACAGCTTGTTTCTCTTCAATGATATTGAGCATTTTCAACAACTGTCCTTCGGTTTGTTGCATGTCGTAGAGCTCGAAAAGTTCACGAATTTCTGCCAACGAAAAACCGAGTCGTTTCCCTCTTAAAATCAGTTTGAGGCGAATTCTATCCCTGCGTTGATAAACGCGCATATTGCCTTTTCGCTCTGGTTCAATCAGACCCACGTCTTCATAAAACCGGATACTGCGAGTAGTAATATCAAACTCCTTGGCGAGGTCACTGATCTTGTATTTTTCCATAACATACTTACCTCGAATAAAAATCCAGTTTCTGGAAATCGAACCTTTAATGGGAAGGTCGAACATCAACTTTGAAATATAAACGCCTGCTTGGTGTGTTTTTTCATCTCATTGTAAAGGCTAGTGCTATGCTTACGTAAACGTCAAGAAATCGCGGAATGAAAGTTTGTTAGTGAAAAAGGCGATAAAGGCTGGTGTGGCGCTTGGTGAGTAATTCTATGTAGGGTGTCATCATTCTGCCAAGTGTTCACATATACCTTAAGGGAATGCGAATCATGGGAAAAGACATCTGGATTGTCAGCGCGAAAAGAACGCCAATTGGGCGCTTTCAAGGCAAGTTGCAAACTTACTCTGCTCCTCAATTAGGCGCACTGGCGATCAAGGCGGCAATGCACGAAGTGAATGTGACTTCGGTGGATGAAGTGTTCATGGGATGTGTGCTTCCAGCAGGGTGTGGACAAGCTCCTGCGAGGCAAGCATCTATGGGGGCCGATCTTCCTTTGGGTGTAGGGTGCACCACCATTAACAAAGTGTGTGGCTCTGGCATGAAGAGCGTCATGTTAGCGCACGATCTCATTAAAGCTGGAACGATTCGCTCAGCCATTGCTGGTGGTATGGAAAGTATGACCAATGCGCCGTATTTGCTGAGGGAGGCGAGAAAGGGAATGCGCATGGGGCACCAGTCTACGTATGACCACATGTTTCTCGATGGGCTACAAGATGCTTACGAAGGGCACTTAATGGGTGTTTATGCTCAGCAAGTCGCTGACAGGCTTAAGTTCACCAGAGAGCAAATGGATGAATGGGCCGTGATGTCGGCAAAACGTGCGTTGGAAGCTCAAGAGCGAGGCTTGTTTGCCGATGAACTTTCGCCGGTTTCACTCAATACCAAGTCAGAACAAGCGGTGCTGAACTACGATGAGCCCCCTCGCTCGATTGACCTTGGTAAAATTCCTCAACTCAAACCTGCATTCGATGAAAAAGGTACGGTGACCGCTGCTAATTCGAGTGCCATTTCAGATGGCGCAGCGGCTCTTGTGCTTATGGATGAAGACACTGCGCGTCATCAGGGGCTTAAACCACTTGCGATCATCAAGGCGCACTCTACACATGCCAGAAAACCTGCAGAATTTACTTTGGCACCCGTCTACGCAATTGAGCAACTGCTGTTCCAGCTAGATTGGTCAATTTATGAAGTGGACCTGTGGGAAATCAATGAAGCCTTTGCCGTCGTGACACAAATAGCGGTGGCGGAACTTGGACTAGATACGAGCAAAGTAAATATTAAAGGTGGAGCCTGTGCGCTTGGGCATCCGATAGGGGCTAGTGGCGCACGAATTCTGGTGACATTGATTCACAGTTTGCGTCAGCTACAAGCGTTAGGCACCAATGGTGATCTCGAAGCCAAAAAAGTGATGCGGGGTGTTGCGTCACTTTGTATCGGTGGTGGAGAAGCCACGGCGATAGGCATTGAAATACCGCTTTAATTGAAATCAGAAAGGAGTAAATGATGACTCGTTTGGTTCCCTTGTTTATTGGTGGCGAGTTTCGTGAATCTCAAACATCGGATTGGGTTGAGGTAACCAATCCCGCCACTAATGATGTCATTGCGTACGTTCCATGTTCCACAGAGCACGAGATGGAAGCCGCCATTGATAATGCGAAAGAGACATTCCAATCTTGGAAAGAAGTGGCGATACCCGAGCGTGCCCGAGTTATGCTGCGTTATCAGCACTTGCTCAAAGAGCATCATGATGAGCTTGCCACACTGCTTTCTCATGAAACGGGTAAGATTTTAGCGGATGCTAAAGGCGATGTGTGGCGAGGCATAGAGGTTGTTGAGCAGGCGGCAAACATTGCCAGCAACATGATGGGCGAAACCGTCGAAAACGTTGCCACGGATATTGATAGTTACTCAATGATTCAGCCCCTAGGTGTGTGTTGCGGCATTACGCCATTTAACTTTCCTGCCATGATTCCGTTGTGGATGTTCCCAATCGCTATCGCTGCGGGCAATACATTTGTGCTTAAACCCTCCGAACAAGTGCCGTTGACCTCTATTCGTTTAGCTGAACTATTTGAGCAAGCTGGCGCGCCGAAAGGAGTGTTGCAGATCGTTCATGGCCGCAAAGAGCAAGTCGACTTTCTTCTGGCTCATCCTGATATTCGAGCGGTGTCATTTGTTGGCTCGGTTCCTGTTGCCCGTTATATCTACACTACGGGTACGAAACACTTTAAACGCGTTCAAGCTTTTGCTGGTGCTAAAAATCACATGGTGATCATGCCTGATGCGAACAAGGAACAAGTGGTGAATAACTTAGTGGGGTCCTCCGTTGGGGCGGCGGGGCAGCGTTGTATGGCAATTTCTGTTGCGGTATTTGTCGGCGATTCAAAACAATGGATTACAGACCTTAAACAGGCAATGGCGAAAGTACACCCAGGGCCTTGGGACGATGAGCAAGCTGCTTATGGCCCACTGATCAGTGAGCAAGCCAAACAACGCGTATTGGACCTAATCGAAGATGGCAAACAACAAGGCGCAGTGTGTGAACTGGATGGCAGTCAGTGTGAAGTGGAAGGCTTTCCCGATGGAAACTGGATTGGCCCAACCTTGTTTAGCGGTGTAACAGCGAATATGTCGATTTACACGCAAGAGATATTTGGCCCTGTTTTAGTTTGTATGGAAGTCGAAACGTTGCAAGAGGCCATTGAGTTGGTGAATCGCAACCCATACGGGAACGGCACTTCCATTTTTACGGCTAATGGCGCTGCTGCGAGAAAATATCAGCATGACATTCAAGTCGGTCAGGTTGGGATCAATGTGCCTATTCCAGTCCCTTTACCATTTTTCTCCTTTACTGGTTGGAGAGGCAGTTTCTATGGTGATTTACATGCGTATGGTAAACAAGCGGTACGTTTTTATACCGAGACTAAAACGGTGACGGCACGTTGGTTTGATGACGATATTCCAACGGGGCCTAATTTGACCATCCAACTGCGCTGAGTGAATAGAAGGAGCTTTTATGGACTTTGAACTTAATGAAGATCAACGTGCATTTGCCGATACCGCTCAGCAATTTGCCGATGAGTGTTTAGCACCGATGGCGGCGGAGTGGGATGAAAAGCAGATCTTCCCCAAAGACGTATTGAGAGAGGCGGGGGAACTGGGGTTTCTCAGTCTCTACACTCCAGAAGCGCAAGGTGGCCTAGGGCTGAGTCGCTTGGATGCTTCAATTATCTTTGAACAACTGGCCATGGGATGTACGTCCACTACGGCGTTTATGACGATTCACAACATGGTCAGTTGGATGATAGCCAGTTTTGCTACCGATGAAGCCAAAACGCAGTTCTGTCCGAAATTAGTTACGGGGGAGTGGTTAGGCTCCTATTGCTTAACCGAGCCTAATGCGGGGTCGGATGCCGCTTCGTTGGCCACAACCGCGAGCAAAAAAGGTGATACTTACGTGCTGAATGGTGGCAAAACCTTTATCTCTGGCGCAGGAGAGACAGATGTTTTGGTCGTGATGGCGCGAACCGGAGATGAGGGTGCCAAAGGCGTGTCCGCATTTGTTGTTCCTGCTCACGCTGATGGTATCGGCTATGGGCGCAAAGAACCCAAAATGGGTTGGAACAGCCAACCAACACGAGCGGTTACTTTTGAAAATGTCGTTATTCCAGCTAGCCATTTACTGGGCGAAGAAGGGCAAGGTTTTGTCTTTGCGATGAAAGGGCTTGATGGAGGGCGTATAAATATTGCGACCTGTTCCGTCGGTACGGCTCAACAGGCCCTTAATCAGGCGGCACGGTACATTCAAGAGCGTAAGCAGTTCGGCAAGCCGCTTGCGCAGTTTCAAGCCTTACAATTCAAATTGGCAGACATGGCGACAGAGCTAGTGGCTGCGCGGCAGTTGGTGCGCTATGCCGCCAGTAAACTCGACCGAAATGACCCTGATGCTACGGCTTATTGCGCGATGGCAAAACGGTTCGCAACCGATGTAGGTTTTCAGGTTTGCGACCACGCGCTGCAGCTTTATGGTGGCTATGGTTACATCAAAGAGTATCCAATGGAGCGTCATTTCAGAGATGTGCGTGTGCATCAAATTCTGGAGGGAACGAACGAAATTATGCGTTTGATCATCGCACGTCGTTTGCTCTCTGAGGAGTCGGCTTTGCTTTAGCGAAGTATTGGATTTGCTCATTGAGAAAGGATTCAGATATGCCATTAACCCAAGAAGCCATTCAACATACGATCACTAATCACGTTGCGGTGGTGACGATGAACAACCCGCCAGCCAATACGTGGACAGCAGAGAGCCTCAAGGTACTGAAGTCGCTGATACTCACACTTAACAATGATAAGCAGGTCTACGCACTGGTTTTAACCGGCAGTGGAGAAAAATTTTTCTCTGCTGGTGCAGATCTCAAGCTATTTTCTGACGGTGACAAAGCGGTTGCGTTAGACATGGCGCGATGCTTTGGTGAAGCCTTTGAAACGCTCTCGGAATTCCGTGGTGTTTCCATTGCCGCCATTAATGGTTACGCCATGGGTGGAGGTTTAGAAGTGGCATTAGCTTGTGATATTCGAGTAGTTGAAGAGCAAGCGGTACTTGCTTTACCTGAAGCCAAAGTCGGACTTTTGCCCTGCGCTGGCGGTACCCAAAACCTCACAGCGTTAGTAGGGGAAGGCTGGGCAAAGCGTATCATTTTATGTGGAGAGCAAGTCAGCGCTTACAAAGCAAAAGAACTAGGCCTAGTTGAGGAGCTGGTTCCCAAAGGTGAAGCTTTAAGTAAAGCGCTGGAACTTGCTGAATCTGTTGCGAACCAGTCACCATCTTCTGTCGCCGCATGTAAGGCGCTCATTCAAAATATGCGCTCTGCGCCACTTAAGCACGGCTTCATGAAAGAGCGAGAGTTGTTTCTGAATCTCTTTGATACGGAAGATCAAGTTGAGGGTGTTCGCGCCTTTTTAGAAAAACGCCCACCGCAATGGAAAAACCGATAGGAGGCCACATGGCAGGGATGGTAACCATTAGTGAAATAGAGTGCTTAGATGGCGTGCACCGCATTGGTATCGCAACGTTAGAAAACACCGCTTCATTGAATGCATTGACGTATGACATGTTGGTCCAACTCAACGATCAGCTTATCAAGTGGCAAGATGATCCACATATGGCTTGTGTGGTACTGACTGGCGCTGGAGAAAAAGCATTCTGTGCTGGTGGTGATGTTCGAGCTATGTATCACGTCATGCATAACGAGAGTAAAGAAAAAATCGTAGAGTTCTGTACGAACTATTTCTCGTTGGAGTATGAGTGTGACTATCTCATCCACACTTACAACAAACCCATTATCGGTTGGGGAGAAGGTATTGTCATGGGCGGTGGGATGGGGCTTTTTATGGGAACCAGCCATAAAGTTGTGACAACAACATCACGCCTTGCTATGCCAGAAATCAATATCGGACTGTATCCTGATGTGGGAGGTACGTGGTTTTTAAGCCAGATAGATCCGCAAGTGGGCTTATTCCTCGGATTGACAGGTTCAATGGTAAATTCAAGTGACGCTGTCACTATTGGTTTGGCCGATTGGTTACTGTTGGAAGAGCAGTATCCCACCTTACTGGATGAGCTAAAGCGGCTCCAGTGGGGCAAAGAAGATGCGAAAGAGTTGGTAACTGCGCTACTACAATTAATGGAAGAACAGGTTATTGATAGCAAACCAACCACGCAAATTTGTCCATACTTAGATCAGATAGAGGAAGCGTGCAAAGGCTTTGATCTTAATGCGATAGCACAGCGAATCATGGCTATCGACGGGAACAGTCAGTGGATAGAAAACGCGAAACAAACGTTCGCATCGGGCAGTCCGATCACCGCGCATATTTGCTTTAGACAAGTGAAAGAGTACCACAGCTTACCGCTTGCAGATTGCTTCCGTTTAGAGTTGAGTTTGTCGGTTCGCAGTGCCTTATTAGGTGAGTTTAAAGAGGGCGTCCGTTCTCGGCTCATTGACCGGGATGGCGAGCCGAGCTGGATATTTAACAGTGTCAGTGAAGTCGATGAAGATGTTATCGATACTTTGTTTACCTCGCTTTGGTCAGATAACGAGCATCCGCTTGCTAATTTGGGTGAACAAACACTAGGTCAATAAGGAGAATGATCATGAGTACCATCGCATTTATCGGTTTAGGAAGGATGGGGCATCCTATGGCGCAAAACTTACTCGCGTCTGGATTTAACGTGCAAGTATTCGATGTCGATAGCGAAGCCGCAAAGCAACTAGTACCTTTTGGTGCGGTGGTGGCGAGCTCTATCGAAGAGGTAGTAGATGGTGCTAGCACAGTCATCACGATGCTACCAGCAGGGTCTCACGTTCGTTCCGTGTATCTTGGTGACTTACACGGTGGCGTAGGTGTCCTCAATCTTGTCTCGCCAAGTACCTTGATGATTGATTGTTCAACCATTGATCCGGACTCTGCGCGATTAGTCGCCAATGAAGCGGCAAATAAACGCGTGTTGTTTGTCGACGCGCCCGTTTCGGGGGGCGTTGCTGGCGCTAAAGCGGCGACATTAACCTTTATTGTTGGTGGTTCGGATCAAGCGTTTTCTAAAGCCAATGCGATTTTGCAGTATATGGGAAAAAATGTTTTCCATGCTGGCAAAGCAGGCGATGGTCAAATGGCAAAAATCTGTAACAACCTTATGCTCGGCATTTTAATGTCTGGTACGTGCGAGGCATTAAACCTAGGTATCGATCATGGACTCGATCCAAAAGTGCTATCAAACATCATGCTGCAAAGCTCTGGCCGAAATTGGGCATTGGAGCTTTACAATCCTTGCCCAGGCGTGATGGACAGTGCGCCAGCCAGTCACGATTACCAACCGGGCTTTATGAGCAAACTCATGCTAAAAGATCTCGGCTTGGGGTTAGATGCGGCGTTACAAACACATTCTTCGGTTCCGATGGGGTCGTTAGCGCGCAACTTATATTCTTTCCACAACGCGAGCGGCCACGGCGAGCTCGATTTCTCAAGCTTATTTGAGTTATACAAGAGTAAGAAAGGCTAGACCGAGTTTTGTGACAAACCAGCCCGAGATGGTGACGTAAAATGCGCATCATTTCGGCCAACTTAGACTGGTTGAGGTATAGAACATTACGAGCTATGGAGTGCACCAATATGGACATAAAAAGTAGTGTTATTGCCATTACAGGAGCAGGGCAGGGGCTTGGGCAAATGATGGCCATTACCCTTGCTCAAGCTGGCGCTGATTTAGCGTTATTGGATGTAAACGCCAGTGGCTTAATGGAAACACAAGAGCAGTGTCGAATGCTGAGTGCGAAAGCGTTGACATATCAAGTGGATGTCACCAACGAAATCGATGTTGAAACCACGTTTGAAGCGATTATCCAAGATTTTGGTCAACTCAATGGGTTAGTCAATAACGCTGGCGTGTTAAGAGATGGGTTACTTGTAAAAGCAAAAGATGGCGTGATCAGTAAGATGTCTTTGGATCAATTCAACTTGGTCATGAACGTTAACGTGACAGGAACATTTTTGTGTGGGCGTGAAGCTGCCGTCAAGATGATTGAGAGTGGCTCCCAAGGCGTTATCATCAATATTTCTAGTGTTGCGAGAGCTGGGAATATCGGACAAACCAATTATTCTGCGTCAAAAGCGGCGGTCGCGACCATGGCGACAACATGGGCTCGTGAGCTCGCAAGATACGGTATTCGCGCGGCGGCGGTTGCACCAGGTGTAGTTCATACCGCGATGGCAGAGCAAATGAAACCAGAAGCCATAGAGCGATTAGAAAAGATGATCCCAGTTGGCAGGATGGGCGAAACAAGCGAAATCGCGCATGCAGTAAAATACATTATTGAGAGTGATTACTTTACTGGCAGGGTTTTAGAAGTGGATGGCGGCATTCGTATGTAAGTGACCACTGAAATAAGGCTCTGATAGACCTGAATAATAAGTCTCTTTCCATTTCAACATTTTCTATGTTGTGGAGTGCTAATTCTGCACAACCCAAATGTATTTACAACTTATGTTTGGATTTACCTTGAGAATGATTTCTCACAATCCAATAAAGAGATGTAAATACCACTCAAATATTAAGTGAAATCATTAATTTGATGTTGATCACACTTTTGTTTTTTTAGTTTCCGCTTCTCATTAAGGCTATCTGCGTAAATGAAGTTGATAGTCAGTCTCATCAATTTTAAGTTTCAACTATTTGTTTTTAAATAATTAATTGTTGAAGCACGAGAAATTCGTGTTGAGGTTAATATTCGATTTAAAGTGTGTAACTTCCATTAATGGAAGGTTAGTTTCCAGTTGTGGCTAATGAGCTTTAACTTTTTACTCCTCATAATGCGCCAAATGTAACATAGTGTTTCAAAGTGTAACAATAAACTCACACTAAGAGTGTGGTTTTGATCTCCACTCAATTCCGTTTTGTTTCGCTCTGAACCCGACGTTACTCATGCTCAACACATAAACATTCTAATGACTATAACAACTGGTTCTTGGCTTGATACCAATCGTATCGTAGCAAATAACGGTTCATTCTAGCTGGTTAAATGCTTGATGACGAAGTTGAAAAATTGTAAGTAGAATAACTACTTATCGAGGTTTTTTCTTGTTCTCATACATTACCTCTGCGCTATTTGTGAGCTCTTATTTACTTTGATTGGCATCTGTTTTGAAACCAGACAACCATCGAGAAAGTTAATGGAAGCCTCAAGATATAAACGCATCTTGTCGAGGGGAAGTTTGGCGTCCGTCATACTTATGCTCTCAGGATGTAATTCAGCTTTACTTGACCCCAAAGGTGCCATTGGTGTGCAAGAAAAAGAGTTAATTATTACTGCTCTTTTGCTGATGTTGATCGTTGTAATCCCTGTGATTTTAATGACGATTTACTTCGCTTACCGATACCGCGCCTCTAACACTGAAGAAGAGTACGCACCCGAGTGGTCACACTCGACCAAAATCGAAGTGGTGGTATGGACAATTCCAATCATCATCATTGCGATTCTTGCGACGATCACATGGCGTTCGACTCATGAACTAGAGCCATCCAAACCTTTGGAAAGTGATGTTAAACCAATGACCATCGAAGTGGTGTCACTCGATTGGAAATGGTTGTTCATCTATCCAGAAGAAAACATTGCGACGGTGAACTATGTGGCGTTCCCGAAAGATGTGCCAGTGCAGTTCAAACTGACTTCGGACAACATCATGAACGCGTTTTTCATCCCTCGCTTAGGTACACAGATCTACGCGATGCCAGGCATGGTTACCAAGCTTAACCTGATAGCGAACCACAAAGGTGACTACAAGGGTTTTGCATCGAACTACAGCGGCGAAGGCTTTTCGCAAATGAAGTTCACAGCTTCAGCAATGTCTGATCGTGCTGCGTTCCTAAATTGGGTGCAGAAAGTGAAGGCGAGCCCTGATCGTATTGAAGATTGGGAGCAATACAGCTCACTGGCAGCGCCAAGTATCGCAGAGCCAGTCACTTTGTTCTCTAGCGTTCCTCCGTTCTTGTTCACCGACGTTGTGACTCAGCATCCTGGTTCAATGAACTGTTTGCCTGAAAACCAAGGATAATCGTAATGTTTGGAAGATTAACTCTTGATTCAGTTCCATTCCACGAACCTATTATTGTCATCACCCTAGCGGTTGTGGCGCTGGTTGGTTTAGCCGTAGTTTACGCGGTGACCAAAGCTGGAAAGTGGCAATATTTGTGGAATGAATGGTTTACTTCAGTAGACCATAAAAAACTTGGCTTCATGTACATCGCAGTAGCGATGGTGATGCTTGTTCGTGGTTTTGCTGACGCAGTCATGATGCGTAGTCAGCAACTCCTTTCTTCTGCGGGTGAAGCAGGTTACTTACCACCGCATCACTACGATCAAATTTTTACTGCCCATGGCGTGATCATGATCTTCTTCGTAGCGATGCCATTGGTCATTGGTCTGATGAACATCATCGTGCCATTGCAGATTGGTGCGCGTGACGTAGCTTTCCCGTATCTGAATAACTTGAGCTTCTGGCTGTTTGTTGTAGGTGTCATCCTAACAAACATGTCTCTCGGCTTAGGTGAATTTGGTCGTACCGGCTGGTTGGCGTATCCGCCGCTTTCAGGTATTGAGGCTAGCCCAGGAGTCGGGGTCGACTATTGGATTTGGGCGCTGCAGATATCAGGTGTTGGTACGACGTTAACAGGCGTGAACTTCTTCGCGACCATTTTGCGTATGCGTACACCGTCTATGCCAATGATGAAGATGCCAGTTTTCACTTGGGCATCTCTATGTGCAAACATTTTGATCATCATTTCATTCCCAATCCTAACGGTGACTATCGCTCTGCTTACGCTGGATAGATACCTAGGCATGCACTTCTTTACCAATGATCTTGGCGGCAACGTAATGATGTACGTCAACCTGATTTGGGCTTGGGGCCACCCAGAAGTGTACATTTTGATCTTGCCAATTTTTGGTGTGTTCTCAGAAGTCACCGCAACCTTCTCACGTAAAAAGTTGTTCGGTTACACATCGCTAGTTTGGGCTACCGTAGTTATCACGATTCTTGCCTTTGTCGTTTGGCTACACCACTTCTTTACGATGGGGTCTGGCGCGAACGTAAATGCCTTCTTCGGTATTGCCACGATGATCATTTCTATCCCAACAGGGGTGAAGATCTTCAACTGGCTATTCACGATGTACAAAGGCCGCATCCGCTTTACGACGCCAATGATGTGGACGGTGGGTTTCCTGATCACCTTTACTGTTGGTGGTATGACGGGCGTACTAATGGCTGTTCCGGGTGCAGATTTCGTTCTGCATAACTCAGTATTCCTAATTGCTCACTTCCACAACGTTATCATCGGTGGTGTGGTGTTTGGATGTTTCGCTGCGATCACTTACTGGTTCCCGAAAGCGACCGGTTTCACCATGAATGAAACTTGGGGCAAACGCGCGTTCTATCTTTGGATTATTGGTTTCTTAATGGCGTTCTTACCGCTTTACGCGCTGGGCTTCATGGGGATGACTCGTCGTTTAAGCCAAGACATCAACCCAGAATACTTCCCACTGTTGTCGATTGCCGCAGCAGGTACGGTTGTGATTGCGCTGGGCGTATTGTCTCAGTTCATCCAAATTTACGTGAGTATCCGTGACCGCGAGCAAAACCGTGACCTAACTGGTGACCCGTGGGGTGGTCGTACTCTTGAGTGGGCAACATCGTCTCCACCGCCGTTCTACAACTTTGCGCACCTGCCAAAAGGTGATGTGCTGGATGCGTTCTGGTACCAGAAACAAAGTGGCGAGTTCGATCCAACTAAAGAAGTGGAATACGAACGTATTCATATGCCAAAAAACACGGCAACAGGCATCTACGTGTCGGCTTGGTCGCTCCTATTTGGCTTCGGCATGATTTGGTACATCTGGTGGCTAGCGGCGGCAAGTTTGGTCGGTATTATCGTGACGTGTATTCAGCATAGCTATAACGATGATGTGGATTACTACGTGGAAGTTGAAGAGATCAAAGCAATTGAGGCCGAACGTCGAGCTCAGCTTGAAGAAGCGAAGAAAAACTCAGTGAAAGACAGCGAAAGTAAAGATGATCTGGAGGTGACGTATGCAAACTAATATCGCAGCACATCACGACCATGATCACCACCATGACACGAATGGCAACAAGCTATTTGGCTTCTGGGTTTACCTGATGAGTGACTGTGTATTGTTTGCGACCTTGTTCGCGACGTACGCTGTGCTGTCGAGCAATTCAATTGCAGGCCCAACAGGTAAAGACATTTTCGAACTCCCATTCGTGTTTGTCGAAACCATGCTGCTGCTGTTTAGCAGTATCACATTTGGTTTTGGCATTATCGCGATGAAGCGCAACAACGTTGCTGGTCTCAAACGCTGGATGTTAGTCACGTTCGCGCTTGGTCTTGGCTTTATCTGTATGGAGGTCTATGAGTTCCATCACCTGATTGAAGAAGGCTATGGGCCCCAAACAAGTGCATTCCTGTCGGCATTCTTTACGTTGGTTGGTACGCACGGCCTGCACGTAACCTTTGGTCTGATTTGGTTAGCGGTAGCGTATCATCAACTGTCGACGAAAGGTCTGAACGACAATATGGCAATGCGCTTTAACTGCTTAAGCCTATTCTGGCACTTTCTAGATATCGTTTGGATTTGTGTCTTTACCATCGTTTACTTACTGGGGGTAATGTAATGGATCAACATGTAGAAACCAGTTCGTCAGATTACGTGAAAGGCTTTATTGCCTCACTGATTCTGACGGTAATTCCGTTCTACTTTGTTTGGACGAAATCATTACCAGATACAACGACCTATGCGATTCTATTTGGATGTGCATTAGTGCAGATATTTGTTCACTTTAAATACTTCTTGCACATGGAAACAAAAACATCCGACGGACGTTGGAATCTTGTATCACTGATGTTTACCGCCATTGTTGTACTTATCCTTATCGCTGGCTCGGTATGGATCATCTATAACATGAACGTCAACATGAAGTTGTAGGTCAAGGTATGCTGAAAAGTTATTTGTCTATCACTAAACCGGGCATTATTTTCGGCAACCTGATTTCTGTTGCGGCGGGGTTCTTCCTCGCCGCAAAAACAGAACCAGCCAGTCTAATGTTGTTCGTTACGACGTTAGTTGGTGTTGGGTTAGTCATCGCTTCAGGTTGTGTGGTGAATAATATTTTCGATCGTGATATCGACCAAAAGATGGCACGTACACGAAATCGTGAAACAGTGAAAGGCAACATCAATATCGATATTGCGTTTGTTTATGCACTTGCTTTATTGCTGGTAGGAACCGCACTGTTATTTATCCGAGTGAACCCACTATCCGCTGTCGTCGTGTTGCTTGGCTACGTGTATTACGTGTTCTTTTACACGATGTGGTACAAACGTAACTCGGTGTATGGAACCTTAGTGGGAAGTATCTCAGGCGCAGTTCCGCCATTGGTGGGTTACTTAGCGGTAACAAACTTCATTAGCTTGGAAGCGATTTTACTCTTTACCATGTTCTGTCTCTGGCAAATGCCGCACTCGTATGCCATTGCCATGTTCCGCATGCAAGACTACCGAGAAGCCGGGATTCCCGTATTGCCAGTTAAAGAAGGTATTCATAAAGCGCATCGACACATGAAAGCGTATGTCGTGGCTTTTGGGGCAGCATCATTGGGGTTATTTTTACTAGGTGAAGCCGGGTATGAATACTTAGCGGTTGCAGCGGTTGTTTGCTTTATGTGGACGAAAGTAACCTTTCGCAGCATTGATGACAACAACTACATCGCTTGGTCAAAGTCGGTGTTTAAAGTCTCACTGCTAGTGGTGATGGGGATTAGTGGTGTGCTTGGCGTCGAGTTGATTCCTCTAGCTCTGTAACAACCAAACCTAAGCGTTTGCTAAACGCCAATATCTTTTGCTGCTGAATGCATGAATGACCTTACCTAGAAGTAAGGTCATTTAACTCTCTATTGTCCTTTATTTTCCCTGTTTTTCCTGTTCCTCCTCTAGCTTCACTATCACGTATTCATATCTAAAAGCAAAAACAACCAGTGTGTAAAACATAGTAGATCGCGCGTTTCCGCTGACGCGTAATAATGCCAAGAGATAGCGACGATTAAGCTAAAAGTATAAACAGCGCAATAACTCTACTTACCATATGAGAATTCAATATCGATAGTTTGTAATGTAAGCATTGGGGGGGAGTGCTAGTTCCCATGGCAGCATACAAACTAACAATGTGAATGTTTGAGTTGAATCACCAGCTAGCGAAATACACAAGTTTTACGACTGAAAGTGGGTGAGGAAGCATCTTAACTCCAGTGAAATGAACACGATTAAGAATCATCCTTTTACATAATCTAAAAACTCACCAAACATTAACCCAGATTAAAGTTTTGTCGTCTCCGAGGCATTAAGGTGCGCCTGTAGTTTGCAGGTCTCAAGGATTCAGAGAAGGAACAGCCATACATCGTGTATCGCTGTTCCTTTTTCGTTCTTGTTTACTTGCGAAAAGATAAAACATAAAGACAACTTTAAGAGGACTGGTTTTGAGCATTTTGTTTTCCGAAGCCCGCATTGGCAACATGACCCTAAAGAACCGTTTTGTGCGAAGCGCAACGTGGGAGAACATGGCGACCGAAGATGGTCACATGACGGCAAAGCTTTACGATATTTACGAAACGCTTGCGAAAGGGGAAGTTGGGCTTATTGTTACGGGTTATGCTAATATCGTTGAAGAAGAGAAACCCAACGCAGGTATGATGGGGATCTACAACGACTCTTTTATTGAAGAATACAAAAAGCTAACAGAGCTAGTACATCAACAAGATTCTAAAATCGTGATGCAAATTGCTTACGGTGGCACCAAAACCACCCATAACGTCGGTGAGCGTGTCATCTTCGCTCCGAGTGACGTGCCTGAGCGTGGTACAAATACGCAAGGCAAAGCGATGACAAAGGACGAAATAGACTACATCGTAAAGGCATTCGCATTGGCGAGTAAACGTGCTCAAGACGCTGGTTTTGACGGTGTAGAGATTCATGCGGCGCACACTTATTTAATTAACCAGTTTTTAAGCCCGTACTATAATCGTCGCGAAGACGAATATGGTGGTGACTTAGAAAATCGCATGCGCTTTCTTTTAGAAATTTATTCTGAAACTAGAAAGCTGGTTGGAAGCGAATTTCCCATCCTCGTTAAACTGACGGCAACAGAGTTCTTTGACGGCGGTTTAACGTTCGATGAAACTCGCGTCGTCTGTAAGAAACTTGAAGAAGTAGGCGTTGATGCGATCATCGTATCTGGCAATGTTCACGGCAAAGCAAACGAACTTGTTGGTCAAACGTTCGATGGTTACACACTACAAGAAGAAGGTTACTTTCACGAATATGGTCACGTGATCAGCCAGGACGTTAGCATACCGGTGATTACTGTCGGCGGGCTGAGCGACATTGATGCGATTGAGAAAATTGCAGAAAACACAGATATCCAATTTTTTGCTGTGTCACGCCCTTTATTGGCTGAGTCACAGTTGATCAAACGTTGGAAAGAAGGCAATCGCGCACCAGTAGATTGTGAACGTTGCTCAAAGTGTCGTACCAAGCGTGGTAACTTTTGCGTGGTGTATAAGAACCGAAATCGTCGCAAAAAATAGAACGAAGCGAATACACAAATACAAATTAGCCTCCACTCTGAATATGGAGGCTTTTAATTATCCGCATGTTAATCGAACCATTATTTATCTTCTTTTTGATAGTTTAAATAATGCACACAAAGATCGTGAAATGCTTTAGCTTGAGGCGAGATCGTGCGATCGGTTAACGTAAATATACCAATTTGCCTTTCAAGTGGTGGATCGATAAGCGGAATCCAAACCAAGCGTGTTTCATTGGTTGGGAAAGCAAGCTTAGGTAGGGTCGTGACACCAATCCCAAGTTCTAAGACAGAAAACAGCGAAGTAATATTTTCGACCGAATAGAGCGCTTGCTGACTCAGAGCTCTTGCTGGGGTTGGATCGAGAAGTGTACAAGTGCCGTTACGGATAAAGGGTTGTTCCAACAAAGTTTGCCACTCGATTCCTTCTGGATGACTCGCAATAGGGTTGTCCTTTAAACACACCACGCCTATTGGATCGGCTAACAGCGGTGTAAAGTCAATGCCGCCCTCATCGAGGTGAGAGGGGTTACCGAGCGCTAAGTCGACCTCACCGGAGAGTAGGCGAGCCTCGACGCCAGCGGCATTATCGTCTATCAAGCTTACTTCTACATTTGGATACTGTTCGCAAAAGGCGCCCAACACGCTAGGAATGAGCTTCGCTGCAACAGAAGGAACGCTCGCAATTCGCACTCTCCCTTGCTGTCCGGCAGCGGCTGCTTTGAGATCGTTGTCTAGTGCACTGTAGATATTGAGAAACTGAACCACTTTGGGAAGACAAATTTCACCAAACGGGGTCAATTTGGTTTTGTTTCCGGGTTCAAACAGCGTTTGCCCTAGAATTTTTTCAAGCTCTTTTATCGATGTTGACAGTGCCGCCTGAGAACGATTTGCACGATGTGAAGCGGCTCGAAAGCCTCCTTCCTCGACTACCATCACAAAATGCATTAATTGTTGAAGCTTAATACTCATCCCTAATGCCTCTTAATCCCTTTATTTACGTTATTTTAAATAGAGTGATAAGTTTAATTTATCAAATGTCAAAAATTTACCGTTAGATTTATCGCCTGTCAATGTGCATCATTTAACCATATTGAAACAAAGCTGTTACAAAGGTTGAAAGGCACGTGAATACTCCTACTAAAAAACACCCAGTTAAAACCAGTCTATTTGCTTCTAAAGCGCCGCTTGAATGGGCGATAGTCAACAACGGAACCCTGTATACGGCTCAAATTCCTATTGATGACACAGGCGCGGTTGTGGAAGGCGGTATCGAAGCACAAACACGCCAAACCTTTAACAATCTCATTCACACCCTGGAGTGTGCAGGGGAGTCTTTGGACTCGGTATTACAGGTCCTGATTTACGTGACCGACAGAGAATACTTAAAAACCGTTAACCAAGTGTACGCGGAATATTTTGAAGCGCCGTACCCAAATCGCGCCGCCATGGTGGTTGCAGGGTTAGCGCGAGAAGAGATGTTGGTGGAGTTTGTTGTCTACGCGTCGGCAAGCCAACCAGAATAAATCCAATAAGAATAATTAGAGATCAGTGAGTGGGTGGCTTGCCATCACAAATCGGAAGAACAAGGAAAGAACCATGACTTTTATTAACAATGTTCAAGCAGAAAAATCCCTCTATATAGCGGGTGAGTGGCAATCGGGCATGGACACCATCGCCAATATTAACCCTTCTGATATCAGCGAAAACATTGGTGATTTTGCACAAGCGAGCGTGTCGCAAGTAGAGCAAGCGATTCAAGCGGCTAAATCAGCGCAGCCAGAGTGGGAAAAAACACCAATCGAGCGCAAACAAGCAGTGTTACAAGCGATTGGTGATGAGCTCATTGCACGATGTGACGAATTGGGCACCTTGCTTTCGCGTGAAGAAGGTAAGCCATTTGCTGAAGGTCGAGGTGAGATTTACCGTGCTGGCCAATTCTTCCAATACTTTGCTGCTGAGGTACTGCGTCAAATTGGCGATAACGCTGCTTCCGTCCGTCCAGGTGTCTCCGTTGAAGTTACTCGTGAAGCCGTCGGCGTTATCGCCATTATCTCTCCTTGGAACTTTCCAACAGCAACAGCGGCTTGGAAAATCGCGCCAGCACTTGCGTTTGGCAACAGCGTCGTCTGGAAGCCTGCCAACCTAACCCCAGCAAGTGCCGTTGCGCTGACAGAGATTATCCATCGCCAAGGTTTACCTGCTGGCACGTTTAACCTCGTTTTGGGCAGCGGTTCGCAAGTCGGTAATACCCTTATCAATTCGAAGGATGTGAACGGCGTGAGCTTCACTGGTTCTGTGGACACAGGCCGTAAAGTTGCAGCGGCAACGGCACCAAATTTTGTGCGTTGTCAGCTAGAGATGGGTAGCAAAAATGCGCTCGTAGTGGCAGATGATGCAGACATTCAAATTGCCGTTGAAGCGACAATCGCAGGCTCATTCTCGGGTGCAGGTCAAAAGTGCACCGCGTCTTCTCGTCTTGTGGTTATGGACGGAATTCACGACGCGTATGTTGAAGCGCTAATCCAACGCATGAGCGAACTTAAAGTGGGTCACGCACTGGAAGAGGGCGTGTTCATGGGCCCTGTGGTTGATGGTAACCAGCTGAATGCGAACTTTGAGTGGATCGAAAACGCACGCCAAGCAGGCGCGGAGCTGGCTTTCGGTGGTGAGCGTCTGAGCCTAGAGCATGACGGTTACTACATGTCACCAACTCTGTTTTTAAATACACAGAATGGCTGGGAAGTGAACCAAGAAGAAGTCTTTGCACCAATGGCGAGCGTGATTCGCGTTTCTGATCTGGATGAGGCAATTGCAGTCGCAAACGATACGCGCTTTGGCCTGACAGGCGGCATTATCACGCAAAGCTTGCGCAATAGCGCGATCTTCAAACAGCAAGTCCAAACGGGCTGCGTCATGGTTAACTTGCCAACTGCGGGTACAGATTATCACGTTCCATTTGGTGGTCGTAAAGAATCTAGCTTTGGTCCTCGTGAGCAAGGTCAGTACGCCAAAGAGTTCTACACCGTAGTGAAAACCGCTTATCAGCGTCCTTACTAAGATCGGCAGGGTAACTGATGGTGTCAGTTGCCCGCACGAAAAGGCTAAGAAATTGTTTAAGGAGTGGTTATGTACCAACAACGGATTGTGATTGACGGATTGCAGTACTGCAATTGGGATCGAGAGTATTTCCAAACGCTTAAGGCGAGTGGCATTACCGCCGTTCATGCCACCATCGTCTACCACGAAACTGCGCGCGAAACCTTAACGCGTTTTGCTGAATGGAACTTGCGCTTCGAGCAAAATGCGGACCTCATCATGCCTATTTATTCAATGGCAGATGTAGAAAAAGCCAAAGCAGAAGGCAAAGTCGGCATCTTCTTCGGCGCGCAAAATTGCTCACCAATCGATGATGAAATTGGTCTGATTGAAGTGATGCGCCGTCAAGGTCTGCTGATCATGCAACTGACCTACAACAACCAAAGCTTACTGGCGACAGGTTGTTACGAACAAAATGATTCCGGCGTAACTCGCTTTGGTAAGCAAGCGATTGAAGAGATGAACCGAGTCGGGATGATCATTGATATGTCCCACAGCGCGGAGCGTTCGACGTTGGAAGCTATCGAGCTCTCTTCGCGTCCAATTTGTATCAGCCATGCTAACCCGACGTTTGCGCATGACGCACTGCGCAACAAATCCAACACCGTGATCAAAGCACTGACGGAGCGCGGTGGTTTGATTGGATTCAGTTTATATCCATTCCATTTGCCAAATGGCAGCCAGTGCACGCTGGATGATTTCTGCCAGATGGTAGCGAAAACCGCAGACATGTTTGGCGTCGACCATTTAGGCATCGGTAGTGATCTGTGCTTAAACCAACCGCAACAAGTATTGGAATGGATGCGCAACGGGCGTTGGTCAAAAGCGATGGATTACGGCGAAGGTTCAGCAAGTAACTCGGGATGGCCAGATGCGCTGCCATGGTTCTGCGGCAGCGCAGGGATGGAGAACATCTACAACGGATTAATGGGTCACGGATTCAGTGAATCTGAGGCTGGAAAAATATTGGGTGAAAACTGGTTCAACTTCCTTAAAGAAGGATTAGAGCCTATTTCATAGCATTCCCCAAAGTAGGAACCGCCTGCCCACATAATAACAATACGGCAGGCGTAAAACTCACATTTGTAGCCAGTCTTTGGCTGCTGCAAAGAACCTCTGGAGCCAGAGTATGTCTGATTTAACCAATAGCATGAAAGCTTCCACGATGAGCGTGTCATCGGGCAAGTCGAAAGCAAAACACAACACATCAACAACAGAAAACACGACGGACAAATTAGGACTGAGTAACCCGGCCTTTTGGTATAGCGGTGGTTTCATCGCGTTGTTCGTTGCTATTGCACTTTATGACGGCGAGCTGTTATCTACGATCGTTAACGCTGGCTTTGGCTGGGCAGTTCAGGTATTTGGTCCATACTGGCAGTTACTGCTGCTTCTCACCTTTCTTATTGGTCTTGGCTTGGCTGCAGGGCGAACAGGCAAGGTGATGTTGGGCGGGATTGCGAAACCAGAAATGGATTCTTTCCGCTGGATGGCGATTATTTTCTGTACCTTATTGGCTGGTGGTGGTGTTTTCTGGGCCGCGGCTGAGCCTATCGCGCATTACGTTAGCCCACCCCCTTTGTACGGCGCGCAAGATAACCCGCAGCAAGGTGCGGTGAATGCGTTGTCGCAATCCTTTATGCACTGGGGCTTTCTAGCTTGGGCGATTGTAGGTAGCTTAACTTCCATCGTGGTGATGCACCTACATTACGACAAAGGTTTACCACTAAAACCCCGTATTTTGCTTTACCCAGTCTTGGGCGAACGAGCACTTAAAGGCCAACTCGGTGCATTGATTGACGCGTGCTGCATTATCGCGGTAGCCGCGGGCACCATCGGGCCCATTGGGTTTCTAGGCTTGCAGGTTAGCTACGCGTTAAATGCGTTGTTTGATATCCCTGATGGCTTTACCACTCAGCTTATCATCATCTTGTTTGCGATTGCGCTTTACACCTTGTCAGCACTCAGTGGATTAAGCCGAGGCATGCAACTGCTTAGTCGTTACAACGTGATTCTGGCAATGGCATTGATGGTTTACATCCTGTTTTTTGGCCCTACGAATTTTATCTTTAACGGATACATTCAAGGTGTAGGAAGCATGTTGGATAACTTTATCCCAATGGCGACTTATCGCGGTGACGAAGGTTGGCTAAGTTGGTGGACAGTATTTTTCTGGGGCTGGTTCCTGGGTTATGGTCCGATGATGGCAATCTTTATTGCGCGTATTTCCCGTGGTCGCACTATTCGCCAAGTTATTTCAACCATCAGTATAGTGGCTCCGTTAACCACTTGTTTTTGGTTCACGATTGTGGGCGGCTCAGGCCTTGCGTTTGAAATTGCTGAACCGGGTAGTGTGAGTGCGGCGTTTGAAGGCTTTAACTTGCCAGGTGCTTTGCTTGCGGTGACTCAGCAACTACCAATGCCAATGCTGACTTCAATTCTATTTCTGATTTTAACCACGATCTTCATTGTCACGACGGGCGACTCAATGACCTACACAATCAGTGTCGTGATCAGTGGTGAAACGGAGCCGAATGCGATCATCCGTACCTTCTGGGGAGTAATGATGGGTGTGACGGCACTAATCCTGATTTCTCTTGGCTCTGGTGGCATCTCTGCTCTGCAATCTTTCATTGTGATTACCGCGGTTCCGGTTTCGTTGATTCTGTTGCCGTCACTTTGGAATGCGCCACAAATTGCAATCAAAATGGCGAAAGAGCAAGGGCTATAACAATTATCCAATTCAAACAACGTGGAGCTTGTGCGGGTGTTTTCCTCCTGCATCCGCACAAACCCTAGTATTCTTACAATAACAAATAGGTGGTGAGCAAAATGGATGCACATCGTTCTACTTATACGGAAGCAACTATGCGCGATGCAGCGATTGTCATGGCAGCCGAAAGGCTTGGCGCAATGCACCAAAACCGAATCAGCTTTGTTCGCAGTCTGATTCGTAATATGGCAAGCCAAAACTGGCAAGTAACCAAGCATGAGTGGCAGCTTTGTCCTCGTGGTTATGGTCATGTGATTTACAAATTGACCACGCCAGAGCACGTTTATCATTTGGTGGTATTCTGTGATGAAATTGCCGACGACGAGCGTAATGATCGCGTAATTGCTGAAAAGTGGGACGTCACATTTGCACTGGTTCAAGGCGATGTTGATGTTACTTTGTTGGAAAGATTGCGAGAAAATGTACCGCTGCAAGAAGCGGGACGTAATCCAAACAACGTACTTGTTCTGGCTCGCGCAAACAAAAGCGTGCGCGTGTTTGAGCACATTGTTAGCGCACTTTCTCAAGGCAAGCAGCCCGAGCCAAAAGAGCTGGCGGAAGTGGGTTATATCCTGCGTACCACAGCTGTGTATGGGAACGGCAAGTTTGGCATCGCCGATTTCAAACTGCTAGAGAACAACTCAGATTTCAGCCAGTCTTTTAGTGCGCAAATGTGCGCGGTATATATGTTGCGTGAATTCAGCTTGGATTGGGTGCACTACCTAGCACTTCAGCAAGGTGGCGATAACGCGGTGGCTTTGCATCGTGGCTTGCAGCGCTACCTTGGTGTCGGCAATGCGACTGGCTTAGGCATGGCTCCATACTTGATTAATCACCCGTGCATCGTTGACCAATGGATGACCTCTCGCGAACGTGCGGTAGCGCGAGTCTTTGCGATGCCATGTGAAGCGTCGTTCCATGCTCCTTTGCAAGGATTGCTGCAAAAAGCACAGCGTCATTTAGAGCAAGTCATCACCATCAATGAACATCAAGACAGGCTCAATCATCAAGCGATATCAGACATCAAACAACTGCTATCGGAGCTAACAACGTTAATGGCATTACATCCGAACTGGGCGAGTTTGGTCGAGCATAAGAAAACAATGAGTGTGGAAGCCCAAGAAATCCTCACCTCTTGCTTGATCGAACTCTACCCATCTTTAGTGGATGAATTTGCTAGCCAAATGAATACGGATGAAATGTTATCTATTCCGGGCGGGAAAAAGATCCAAGATTTACTGGAAGTGTTGCAAAGCAAGTACCGCTGGGCGATTGATGCGGATTACTCACTAGCCGAGAACAACTACTGGTTCTGGTATCGCTCACAAGATAAAGAAGAGCCAAGGCTTGGTGTTCGCGGGGAAGAGGCTGGAGAAGAAAAAGAACTGCCGCTTGATATCGGCAGACAAGTGAATCGCTTGTACCAGGCCTTGCTTGACTGTGATGTAGAAATGTCCGTAGCAGAGTTTCTATTGCAAAAACCGGCTTATCGTTCGATCACACGTCGCGTATGGACGCTAGGCAACCGTGCGATGGGGGATATTCAAATGAATGTGCTGCGTAAAGATGCGTTACCAATGCACTTACTGCGCTGTAAATTGGCGATCTTTGGCGCGACTAAGTTTGATCCGCGCTCGGATCGTTGGGTTCGAGTAACTTTCTTCCAAGGTGCGCCGTTGTTAGATGAAATTCACGACCCTAAACTGGCAGACACATGGATTTTCCCTAGCATGCCGCCACGTGACGAAATTGCGCAAAGTGATAATCAAAAAATCAGTGGAGGATTTGCATTATGATCGTCTCTCACAACGAATTGGTGGCCGCGGTTAATAAGGCATTTCTTGGCATGCGCCGTCACTGTGGTGAGGCGGATGTCATTGCGAACATGGTGGCGGACTTGCAAATGGTTGGCTTACATGGAGTTCGTCATTTTAATAACGCCAGTCTGTTTCTTGGGTTAGATTCAGACTGCGCCGTATCGGTGACCAACAGTACGCCGTCAAGCATAGAGGTAGAACTGCACAACGGGAGTGTAGCGTGTCATTTACCCGCTGTGTTGGATTTCGCACTTGAGAAAATGATTAACCGTAAGTCGATTACTATCACGTTGACGCAGTGCCATAACCGTTGGCTAGGTTTTAGTGAGTTGTTGAAGCTCTCTGCAAAAGGCATTGCGTGCCGTGCACAATGGGTCAATGGCTCTAGTCCCAAGCGAACGCTTTATGTGTTAAACCGTGGACGAATCGCGCCAGAAGTCTTTTTCTCGGATCAGTTTGATGGGCATGATACGGATTTGCATAGTATGGTTATCGAGCTCTCCGTGAACGATTTCGATATCGAGAAAAGTGCACAAGGGTATACCACCCACATTGAAGGAGATGAGTTAAGCCGCACGCAACAAGCTTCTTGGCAAAATGGTATCTTTGTCGAAGACCAAGAATGGGAAACACTGAAACAAACCGCAACCGCGTTGCTGGTGGAGAACAGTGAGCGTTCTATGCTCGGTGCTGGTGGTGTGGTTTAAGCGATGAAAGGCGATGATTCCAAGTAGAAGTGATGAAGGCTGCTGTTTAGCGGCCTTTTTTGTGCGCGATGTTCAGTCACTTCTGAAGTTCAAAGACTATGATTACCGTTATCCGCAAGATGGAGCAACACAGGTAAGAAAAATGGATCTGCAAGAGAATAAAAGAAATGCCATTGCGTTTTACGAAACCGCCTATAGAGGTAACCCAAGAAAGGCAGTTGAAGACTACGTAGGTGATGAGTACATCCAGCACAATCCATTAGTTGGAAATGGCCCCGAGGCTTTTATCGAGTATTTTGAGCGGATGCAAAATGAGTATCCCAATAAAGACATTACGTTTGTGCGAGCCATTGCTGAAGGGAACTTGGTGGCACTACACACTCACCAAACATGGCCTAATGATATTGAATACGTGACGATGGATTTCTTTCGTTTTGATCATAATGGGAAGATTGTTGAACATTGGGACGCTCTGCAAGAGATTCCTAAAGAAACATTGAATGGTCACACCATGTATTAACGAGTCGTTGACGAGTCTCCCATGCCGTTTATTCAAACGGTATGGGAGGTTAAATGATTTGTGGCACTTTAAGTATTAATCATCAAAGCGCTTTTTCGATTCTCACCGCGACGTCTTCAGATACCCAGCCTTTCCACAAGTCAGGGTAGGTATTAAAGAAGTAAAACATCGCTTCTTCACCGTCCGCGTAGTTATCTTCCATCCAGGCCAGCATTTCACTCATTTGCTCGTTGGTAAATCCGCGTTTCTGCAAGTACGCGAATGCTTGGGGTTCTTTGCTCGCAAACGCCTCAGTTGTTACTGTGCGAACTGGAGAAGGTGGGTACATTGTTACTTTTGGTGAAGCGCAATCAGGCTGAGTGGTACAGTTGCGATACTCTTCTAAATCTGTTCCGCTACCAAAATCCACTTTGACCATATCATACTTGCCCAATACGGGGGTCGGTGACCAGTAGTAACCAAACCAAGGCATTTTGCGATCATAGGCTTTGGCGATGGTGCCAGCTAATGCTGCGCCAGATCCTGGGTCAACCATCTCAAAGCCGTGCTCACTTAACCCTAATGCATTAAACAAGTGACCGGAGGTGATTTGGCATGTCCAACCAGCAGGGCAGCTATAGAACGCGAACTTGTCATCATCTTCTGGGTGTTCAAATAGTTTGGCGTGCTTGATGACGCCTTCTATCGTCGCGAGTTCTGGATACTGTTTTACCAGATAGGCGGGAACCCAAAACCCTTCTTCACCACCATTGACAAGCGATTCACTAGCGATGCGCAAGCGTTTATCCGCAATCCCTTTATCAAGTGCTTCTTTAATACCGTTTGTCCATAACTCTGGCGCAACGTCAGGCTGTCCCTTTTCAATCATAGAGGTGCCTGTAGGAACGCTATCACCAGGGATCAATTCCGCATCGCACTGGTAGCCTTCATTTAAGACAAATTGGTCGATGTGCGCCATTAAGCTGGCCGAATTCCAATTCATGTCTGCGATGGTTATTTTTCCGCATTCGTCCGCATTTGCATGAGTAGATAATGCTGATAGCAGCAGAACAGAGAGCATTGAAGGTGTCGTCTTCATGTGACTGAATTTCCTTGTCGTTGTCATTTACTTCAGTATATACATCGGTTTATAAAGATTCAGTGAACAAGTTTTTTTCAGTGACGTTAAGCATAAAAACGGCGATTTATGAAGCGTTTAGTCAGAGTGGTTGAAAGGGAGTTAATACAGCAAGAACACCCCTTCGTAGCCGCCGATCTCAATGTGAGAAACATAGTCGCCGATGTTACCGTCTTGATCTACAGGTCGCATAGGTTCTGGAAGTGCGATAGTTATCTTCGGTGAGGAGAAATAATCGATATTCTTGCCAAAGAAATCAGTTCGATACAGAACTCGGCCTTTGGTGAATTCGCGGGCTAACACCATCTCTGTAGGGCCATGCATCACTACCGTATCGTCTGAGTGATACGCAAAGTACGTATGGGTTGGTAACAAATCGATAGCGCCATTGGGCAAGTCAGGATGAGCCACTTTGCTCATAGAAGCATCTCCAATCACCGTGTAATCGGCAGGATAGGGCGTGCTGGTGGACATCATTACCGGAGTCGCCTGATACCCCTCTGGTATTTGATTGGCAGGCTCTCCCAAATCAACGGCAAGCAAGGTGCTAGGTTGATAAGCAATATTCATTGGTACGCCTGCCTTCCAGAAGTTGTCACTTGTTGTGTTATTACTTCCATATAAGTAGCCATTGTTCCACTGATTAAAGTAAATGCGCTCAGGGTGATAGTTTAAGTAGAACACCGCTAGTGCAGAGTATTGGTCCTGTTTCCAATTGTCTTCTGTGTTCCCAAAGTATTGAACGCGACCATAACGCGTTGTCGCTTGATAAATCACTTTCTGGCCAGCTTTGGCGAGTGCAGAGTTATCCCAAAACTTAGCTAACCCAGCATAGCCACTAAAGCCGGTAGAAGGGAAAAGGTAGTGCTCGCGCAAGTACAAGGAGCCAGCGTTAACCAAGTGGTTTTGCCTATTACGACCGAATAAGTTTGCCGTACCTATGTTGAGGCCAATTAACGCATCTTCATCCAGCGTTGCCAGTTTATTCAAGAACGCCGAGAATTGCGCTTTGTACGCATCGTCAGCAGCTTGGCTACCCGCCACCAAACCAAGCTCATCCACCGTACCACCGGAATAAACGTAGAACTGATTTTCTCCGAGTAACTTATTCGTGTCGTCGTTGTACGCACCATTTAAACCTTCTTTCGCCCATTCAGCTTGGTAATAGTGGCGCATTGTATTGGTAAAAACGGGATTACCGAGATTGGTCAATGCCCATGAAGAGGTTTGATTCCACATACGACCAAATGGAATAACCCGTGACTCCCAACGAAATCGTGCGGTTGCATTCTTATTTGAACGGTTTTTGTATTCATTCCAAGAAAGATAATTGTCTTGGTTTCGATCTGCAGATTTGTCGAAGCCACGAATTTTACGCCAGCGTTGAATGGTTTGACCTTCAGGTGTCTCCGTTGGTGCTCCTGAGATATTGACGGCAGGGAAGCTATTTTTGAGTTGAATGTTTTCGAGACGTGGGCGGTTTTCTATGTTGCCGTCATGCCAAGTAATTTTCGCAAAGTAAAGGCGGCCACCGTCGCGTAAAAAGGTGGAGCCAAAGTACTGACCGCCACCATAAGTTTTTCCGCTACCATCATGCGTTGTAGCGCGAACCCAATCCGAAGGAACAGACCAGTTTACTGTTTGGTTTTTAGTCATGTTCTCAGTTTTGTCTTTTTTAATCGCGAAGCGTTTCCATTCTGTTACCCGACCAAACGAGTCGATAGCAGAAGGGTATTCAATCGTGAAGCTGCCGCCTTGAGCAAACTGAGAGAACGTAAAGGCTAAGCGGTCGAACTTCTCTGAGTGATAGACATAGAGGGCTCCACCATCATTCGCCTGGCCAAATACATCAGCATCCCATGGCGGTGGTTGATATAGCCAAAAGCCGGCGTGGTCAGCGCTGGCGGTATAGCCAACGATCATCGGTTTTCGATTGAGTAAGGTATTTTCACCATGGCTTGAGTCGACTTCAGCTAGGATAGTGTCTTCAGAAAAGTGGAGAAAGAAATCTTCGTAGTCAATTCCATTCAGTTCTGCTTGGTTACGTATATCGTTTTCCAGCCAACCTGAGTTAAGTTCCAGCTTTTGGTTGTACATGTAACCAAGCGCTTTTACACGCTCGTTATCACTCTTATCTTTGTAAGCTCCAAACACGATATCGGCATTATCCAACTCCCATTCAAGTGCAGCGGCAGCAGATATAGGCTTATCTTGAAGATCAATACCCTGTTCATGCAATCCAGGTAACACGATTGCTGTTCTACTCCAAACGCTGGGTATAGAAAGTAAGCTCAGAGAAGCAAGTGCAATGAGAGAAAAACAATGCGACTTCAACATGGGGTTATCTCACTCATACTTAGATGACTCGAATTAAGGGCCAGAATACAAAGAGAAATTATAGTCCATTCACAAAGTCCTAATCAGGAACCCGCTGATAGAAGGCTTTACCGGAAATCGAGGGGGGAAGCCCGGCAAAAATGAGAAGGTCTGCGTCGGGTGTAGTACGTTCAAAGACTCAAAACTCCGTCTACACAAGCACAAAAGTAACCAGAATTTTAACCTTGTTTCGATTGCCATCATATTGTTTGATTTTCATCAACAATTTCAGTTAAAACCAACTGATTAAACCAGTCATATTCTCTGTTGTATTGATTTCTTATCATACAAAAATTTAACAAAATTAATTTTTATACATTTTTATTGCATAAAAAATCCTTTTGAGTAATATAAATGTCAAGTGACAATTAATGCGGTATGTCAGCATGACTATTCAGGTAAGCGGAATCAATAAATCCTACGGTGAGACACAAGTGCTTCACGATGTCAGCTTTAAGTGTGAAAGCGGCGAAACACTGGTGTTACTTGGTCCAAGTGGTGCAGGGAAGAGCTCTCTACTACGTGTTCTTAACCTTCTTGAAGGTGCGGATAACGGCAAGCTAAACATCGCAAATGATGTTTTTGATTTCTCTACTGAAATCAAAGAGAAACAAGGTTTAGAACTTCGTCGTAAAGTAGGCATGGTGTTCCAGCAGTACAACCTATGGCCACACATGACAGTGATGGAGAACCTGATTGAGGCTCCGGTAAAAGTCGCTGGCATGGATAAAGAAGAAGCGAAGAAGCAGGCAATGCAAATTCTTGCGACGCTGCATTTGGCAGACAAAGCGGATGCATGGCCGATGCAACTTTCTGGTGGTCAGCAACAACGTGTGGCGATTGCTCGTGCATTGATGATGAAACCGGAAGTCTTGCTTTTTGATGAACCGACCGCTGCGCTTGATCCGGAAATTACTAACCAAGTCGTTAAGATTATTAAAAATTTAAGCGAAACCGGAATTACACAAGTAGTTGTGACGCACGAAGTGGATTTCGCCAAGAAAATCGCTAGTCACGTACTGTATTTAGAAAAAGGACACATCGTTGAGCACGGCACAAATGATTCGTTTTCTAACCCGCAAACCGCCCAGTTTGCTGACTACCTAAATCACTAAATTACGTTTTTAAAGTTCAGTCTATTTAACAGATAAGCTCGGCTGTCATTGCGAGTGTCAGCCCACTAAGTACACACGGAGTATTGCAATGAAAAAGATTCTACTAGCTTCACTAATCGGCCTTTCTTCTGCAACTGTGGCAGCAAACGCAGCAGCACAAGAAGAGATCAAATTCGCGATGGAAGCGACGTACGCACCATTCGAATACATGGATGAAAACAACCAAATCCAAGGTTTTGACGTGGATCTGGCGAACGCACTATGTAAAGAAATGGAAGCCAAATGTACCTTCCATAACCAATCTTTTGACAGCCTGATCCCTGCATTAAAATTCAAACGTTACGATGCGGCTATCTCTGCAATGGACATTACCGAGGCGCGTTTGGAGCAAGTGAATTTCACGAATGCATACTATGACAACTCAGCTGCGTTTGTTTCTATCAAAGAAAAAGTGGCTGATCAAAAAGCACTAGAAGGTAAGCGTGTTGGTGTTCAAAACGGTTCAACACACCAAAGTTACCTGATTGAGCAAATGCCAGGTGTAACTGCGGTTCCTTACTCAAGCTACCAAGACGCATTCATCGATATGAAGAACGGTCGTATTGATTCTGTATTCGGCGATACAGCTGTTGTAGCTGAATGGTTCAAGAAAGAAGACAATCTAGCATACGTGGGCGAGCACGTAACCAACCCTAAATACTTCGGTAACGGTTTCGGTATCGCAGTAAATAAAGGTAACGACGAGCTAGTGAACAAGCTGAACACAGCACTGAAAACAGTGAAAGCAAACGGCGAATACGACGTAATCTACAACAAATACTTCGGTAAGTAATATGGCACTAACGGGTTACTCTTTATCGCTTGTTCAAGCTAGTTGGATGACTGTCCAGCTGGCCTTCACAAGCCTTTTAGTCGGTTTGATTCTGGCAGTGGTATTCGCCAGTGGTGAAATGTCTCGCCGCGTTTTCGTTAAATGGCCAATGACGGCGTTTGTGACGATTGTACGTGGTTTGCCAGAAATCCTTGTCGTGTTGTTCATCTATTTTGGTTCGACGCAGGTTCTGTTTTTAATCACCGGCGATTTTATTGAAGTTAGCCCGTTCTTGTCTGGCGTGGTGGCGTTGTCATTGATCTTCGCTTCCTACGCTTCTCAAACTCTACGTGGCGCATTAAAAGCCGTTGGAAGAGGGCAGAGAGAAGCAGCAAGTGCACTCGGCATCAGTCAAGCACACGCTTTCGTTCGCATTGTTTTACCACAAGCAGTAAGACACGCACTACCAGGTTTAACTAACCAATGGTTGGTTCTGCTGAAAGACACCGCGCTTGTATCACTGATTGGCGTAACGGATTTGTTGAAACAAGCGCAGCTAACATCTGCAGCGACGCATGAAGCGTTTACATGGTACGCAACAGCTGCGGCGATTTACTTAGGCATTACTTTGATTACGCAACGTGCCGTAAAACTGATTGATAAGAAGTTCTCAATTCAAGGCATGAGCATGGGACAGGAGGCAACTGCATGAACGAACAACACGTTTGGCAAATGCTGGATGGCTTAGGCACTAGCCTTCAATTGACCGCCGCTTCCTTGGTTGTGGGCTGTCTTTTAGCTTTGATGATGACGCTGACTCTGATCCTACGTACTCCGGGTTTGCATTGGGTAAGTCGTGGCATCATCACCTTGTTCACTGGTACACCTTTGTTGGTGCAGATCTTCTTGGTGTACTACGGTCCGGGTCAGTTTGATGCCGTAAGAGAAAGTGTATTCTGGACATGGTTAAGCCAACCTTGGTTCTGTGCGATGTTGGCGTTAGCGTTGAATACCGCTGCATACAGCACTCAGTTGTTCAAAGGAGCGTTTAACGCGATTCCTTCCGGTCAATGGCAAGCGTGTCGTGCTCTGGGTATGAACAAAACCGCAACGCTAAAAGTGCTGCTACCATACGCTATTCGTCGTGCTGTTCCTGCTTACTCGAACGAAGTGATTTTGGTCTTCAAAGGCACGTCACTAGCAAGCACGATTACGATCATGGATCTGATGGGTTATGCGCAGCGCATTAACGCACAAACCTACGATACGTTGACGGTATTTGGTATTGCAGGCGCATTTTATTTAACGGTAAATGGTGTGCTAACTCTCATTTTCCGTCAGGTAGAGAAGAAAGCATTGGCGTTCGAAGCCGCATAATCCTTCAATCAACACTCATCATTTAGTTCCACAGTGCCTCTGCGAATGGCTCTCTTGCAGGGGCATTTTTTATATTCGTCATGGCAAATTCCTTAAGTTCCCCCAAACTTAATTCAACGCAATTGTATTGGTGGCACCATGGAAAGAAGACACTTTTTAGCGCTGTGGACATTGTTGTTCGCCCCCTCTTTAAAAGCGAAAACACCAATGCGGCCAACGCCAGCACAAACTGAAGGGCCATTTTATCCAGTAGTGAACATTCCTCTTCGTCAAAACTTGATTCTGCAATCAGAAGGTTTGGTCGGTGAAGCTATCGTGTTGCAAGGTAAAGTCGTAGATACATCGGGAAACCCAGTTTCAGGCATCAAAGTAGAAATCTGGCAATGCGATGGGCAGGGGATTTACGATCACCCTAAGCAGCCAAATAATGATAAGTTTGATACTCACTTTGCAGGTTTTGGTGCAGTTTTAACTGACGAAGATGGGAATTACCTTTTTCAAACGTTATTTCCGGTTCCATACAGCTCTCGACCTCCCCACATCCACGTCAAACTATGGCGTGGAGGGAAAGAGTTATTAACGACTCAGCTTTATTTGAAAGGGCGAACTGGTAACGAGTGGTGGGGCGGAAAAGCCCGTGATTATTTGCAGTTTGAGCCTGTCAACATTGATGGTCGAGTCGTCGGTAAGTTCAATTTTGTGCTCGCTTAGTGTGATTAAGCATTATTTTGAAAATTCACATCGTAGATTACAAAAGTAATTAGCAAACAGAAGCTTCTAACAGATTAGTCTTGTCCGCCTCTGACTCTTAGTTTGTAGAAATCGCTGTACCCAGATTTGCGGAGTTGAACACCGCTTACACCTTTCGCTCTGGTGATTTTTTCTTGCCCCCAGAACAATGGTAAGATTGTGGTATCAGCTCTGAGCTCTGAGAGTATCCCCTCCAAACGTTTTTCAGGCTTGGTATCTGAGACTGCATCGTGTACGTGGTTAATGTGCTGTTCAAATTCATCAGAGTGAAGAGAAAATCGAATACCTGTACCTGTTAATAGCCACTCATAAATTCCATAGGTTAAAGGTGGCTCAATAACATCTTCGACAAAGAGCAAGTCGGCTTGTTCTTTTACAAGTTGAGGATTACTAGCGTCAGTTAGCTCCACAAATTCTACATGCAACCCAGTTTGACGGATTAAATCTACGATCCATTGGTTCGCTTTACTTAAATAATCAATCGTCCACTTTGGATGGGTTATGACCAACGTTCCTTCAAGCTGAGGAACATTCTCGTTATGAGAGTTATCATCGAGAATGTGCATTGTTTCCAAGCCATTCGCTTTGGCAAATTCAAATCTACGATTCTCGATAAAAGAAAATAGGCGCTGCCAAGTTTGCTCGCTTAGTGAGCACTCGGCGCGACGATTACGTGCTAGAAAAGAAAATGCCTGAATCATATAACATTCGGTATCGTCAGTTTCCTGGTTATAACTGATGTATTGATCCAGCTCAGTCCCTTGATGAGAGAGCGTTATTTGCTCCAATAATGCCTTTTTTGCGAAATAGTTATGATGTTTCTTCAGTACTATTTTGTCGGTATCCCAATGTCTAAGTACAAACGGGCCAGTACCTATTGTGATACTGCGACCTTTAAAGCTCTTCTGACGTCGAGTAGTGATAGACGCATTTGCGGTTGCTAAGCAGTAAATAAATAAGTTATTAGGCTGCTTTAAGTCAATACGGATAGCTTGTTTGGCATTATCGAAGCTGATACGAGTGACTTGCTGAAGTAATTTTTGGACGGGGCCATCGGTTGTAATGAGCTTATTTAAAGAGTGTACGACATCTTCTGCTTGTAATGTTAGACCATCGTGACAGTAGATATCAGGGCGGAGCCAAATATATATACAACTGCCTTCATTTTTGTACTCACAAGCGAGGTGATTTTTTAATTGACCGTAGTGATCAACGGTAAAAAGAGTGTCATACAAGCTGCGTATTACCTGCAGTTCCGAAAAGCGATAGGTCAGTGAAGGGTTTAGCTCATCTACCCAAGGATACTGGCTGACGATGAGTGTGTTTGAATCTTTGTTTTCTTCTGAAACTTCTGCGAGTGCCTGGCTAAGTGCGTTTACGGCGGTGCTACGATAATGTTCAAGTAATCGTGAGATAACATCAAAGCTACCATTGTTGATTTCATGACGGATCGTAAAGTAGAGCGCTTGATGTATCGTTGCCGTAACTTTTAGTGTACTGGCTTTCCCACGGCCACGACCTGGTTCCCAATGAATCCAATTGTAGCTATCCAGTATTCTCAGTATGTTAGATATATTTCGTCTAGAGGTTGAAAAAACCAGTTCTAAATCGTCGAGATTTACCTGATACGTTTGAGAGTGTTTGTAATGTTTTAATAGCTGGCTCAATCTACGAAGACATGTTTCTGTCATGTTTTATTATGTTTCCTCAATAGATGATTGATGTATTAAAGTTATATAATAAATTGGTTTCATATTATGATGAAGGAAAGGTGATAGCTTAAACCCTTCAGTGCTATTGATTGGCTGTTCTTCTTCCCATTTAAAAGTATTGGTGGTTTTTATTTTGACTCTAATATATTACTACTAATAGAGAGTAAAGGCTCACTTTTAATTTTTACTATAATATTAGAGGGTTATGATTAATGTTAGTGTTTGTTTTATTAGTTGTATCTAATTAGCTAGGCGTAATGACATGAAAAGTAACCCCCGCTCATCTATGTAAATAAGCAGGGGGAAAGTTTATTTTACTTCTGGGAAAGTAGTGAATATCGTCCACTCATCTTTAACCATTCCTTGATGACCGACAACAGTGGCAGTAACGCGGCGGTTTAATGCGTGGCTGACACGATCCATGCCCGGCTCTGCTAACTGTGTGTCGCCAAAAGCAATAATTGCAAGGCGGTTACCTTGGATTCCCTTTTTTATCAATAGATTGCGTACATTCTCTGCACGATGGCGAGATAGGTTTAAATTATAGTCTGCGCGTCCGACCTTACTTGCGTATCCTTGTATCTCTATAGAAGTGGTTGGATACTTTTTAAGAAATGCAGCTAACTCATCTATTTTATTTTTAAAAATTTGGTTAATGAGAGCAGAGTCATTATCAAATAAAATCTTAAGTTGGTATTGCTCTTCTTTATGCAAATAGGTTTCACAACCATCATTGTCCACTTCTGCCCCTATTGGAGTGCCTGCGCAAAGATCGCGAGCGTTTATCACACCATCTTGGTCCAAGTCATTTAGGTCAGCAATCTGATTCGCCTTTGGTATAGGAATGTACGTTAGCTCATCTTGTGCGTATGCATTATGATGACTCATTATGATTAAAGCCAGAGTGATTAGAAGATTCTTTTTCATTGTATTTAGTACTCCACCGATTGAGTCCACTCTTCCGGTATGTCGACGCGCAATGCGTCTAAAAGTTGCCCGGTTGAAGTCAGGGTCCGATATTGTGCGTATTGCTGTGCAAATTGTGTTTCTAAGTAGTTTTTGCGTGATTCAAACAACTCGTTTTCAGTGTTCAGCAGATCAAGTAGGGTGCGCTTTCCAATACGATATTGTTTTTGGTATGCAATAACGGTGTTTGACATGGAATCAACGTGTTGTATTAAAAAAGACTTTTGTTGTTTAGTCAGCTCAAGAGCGCTCCAAGAAAGGCGAAGCTCTTGCTCTACACTTCGGTATGCTCGCTCTCTGAGGTCTTTCGCTTTGTTTAGTTGGTAGGCCATGCTGTCGCTATTCGCTGAGTCCTGGCCACCGTTGTAAAGATTATATCGCATACGAAGCATTGCTTGCGTTTCAGTGTTGAGACCGCTTACTCCACCAACGTCGTCATTCCAGCTTTGTTTCGCTTCAAATGAGATGACTGGAAAATAGTTTGCATTCGCTTGTTTGTATTGAAACCTAGCAGAATCTACGTCTGCGAGTGCAGTTTTTATAACAGGATGATTGTCAAAAGCCTGCGATTTGGCCTCGGCGAGAGAGCTTGGGATGAAGTTTTGGTCTGCGTGCGGAAAAATAAGGTTAGTTGGAACTTCGCCAACTAAGCGAAAGAATGCTGTCTTTGCATCTTTATGATTATTTTGCGCGGCTAAGACGTTACTTTGGGCTTTTGCAAGGCGAGCTTTAACTTGATTAAGATCTGCAACTGAGCCAATTCCTGACTCTGTACGTTTTTTAATATCGGTATATATCCGCTTATGTGTGTTGAGATTGCTAGTTGAAAGCGCAGTTAACTTTTGTGTTTTTACAACATCCAAGTAAGTTTTGATGACTTCTAGCGCAACGTTTTGAGCATCTGCAAGTAACTGATAACGTACAGATTCTGCATCTGCAGAAGTACGATCGATATCATATAAAGTTTTTGAACCATCCCATATCAGTTGAGTGAGACTAATTGCCATATCTTTACGAGTCATTTCCGTATCACTCTTACCTGTTGAGTTGGAAGGGTGAATGCTCTCGTAACCGATACCTGCGTCAATATCGAGGCTAGGTTTATATGCTCCACGCGATTTGTCTATAAGATAATGGCTACTCATGTATTCGTTAAACGCACTTTTGATATCAGGGTTAGTTGCAAATGTTGTAGCTATTGCTTGTTCTAAAGTTTGTGCGCTAGAAACCAGTGGTATTAGCAAACCAAAACACGCGACACTAATATTACTTAGCTTCACTTAAATCTCCCCAAATAATTTTGACGCCAGTTATTTTTAAGAATAAACATTAAAGATTACTAATATTCCAGGGCAAACGTTTTCTCCTGACTTTCGCTTGTGGAATATAAGCTGCTATGTGCTATTTCAATAAAAATTTAATGACAAGTTTAAAAAATATTAAAAATAGGTCGCATAACATATGTTTTTACGGTGCAAAATAAAACAAATTTAAAACATGAAAATTATTGATAGGATAATTGCGTGTTTTAGATGGGTTAATTGATGCTAGCTTACGCCCAATTGTGTATATCGCTTCTTGAAAATAAGTCTTATTACTTTCTTGGTTTTATGGACTTTGAGATTTTTGTATTTACTAAATGAGGTATAGCTCTTGGTTGGACCATCAAAATTAACCGCACAAACTTATGTTGTAATCGGCCTAGATGGTCAAACTAAAGCTTTTGCGTCTAAAGAAAACTTGCTACCGGGAGAAGTGGTCGTTGAATTAGTAGAAGGGAAGATCCAACCTCAGCATGTATATATTGCTGGCACAGGAGGTGAAGCTCAAACGGATTCTACCGACAAGCTTGCGAAAATATTAGAGGCCATCGAAAAAGGGCAAGACCCGAGTGAATTAGGTGATGAATATGCTACTGAAGCCGGTGAACTTACGGGTTCAAGTTTGACGGCCTCTGGTACTGTTGAACGAACGGGTGCAGAAGTACTAGCAAGTACTTTTTTTGAAACCGCCGGCGTGACGACAGAGCAAAGTACAACGCTATTTAATATTTCTCGATTCACAGCCTCAGAAGTTGGTGAAACTGAAGCGTTGATTGATGGTGAAGATAGAGGTGCCGTTCAAGAAGACGTGACGTTTGAAGCTTCTGGCAACCTCAGTGTTACTGATCGAAACGCAGGTGAAGCGTTATTCCAATCACAGAGTGAGGTTCAAGATAGTCATTGGGGCGTTTTCTCAATTGATGCTTTCGGTAACTGGAATTATCAGCTGAATAATGAGCACGAAGAAGTGCAGGCTTTGGATCATGACAGTGACCCAATCATCAGAAGTATTACCGTTTTATCTGAAGATGGCACTGAGCATGAAGTAGTGATCTCTATTACAGGCACCGAAGACACGCCTATGGTTGACGGTACGTTCACCGGCAAGGTGACCGAAGGCAATCTCGGTGATGTTGCGACCGCAACAGGCACCATTGCTATTACTGATGTTGATAATGGCGACGATCCGATTTTTGCAAACACTACCGTTACGGGCACCTATGGTGAGCTAGCATTGGTGGATGGTCAGTGGACGTATACGCTGGACCAAAGCCAGGTTCAACA